>CAZKRK010000340.1:0-8405 GCA_964555035.1 uncultured Victivallales bacterium
TCCAGGTTGAATTGGCGGGCGTTTCGCGAACGTAGACCCTTTTCGGACAGGGTCTAGCTCGTCAGCCCCACCACCGCCAGTGCGTTATCGCGCGTGACGTGGCGCAGCCCGGTCTCGTCGAGGCAACGCAACGACTCCAGCCATGCGGCGCACTCGCGCATCGTCGCCGCGCTGCCGGCCAGTGTGTCGGCGCGCAGGTTGGAGATTCTGCCGCATTCCTCGACGCGGACTCGCGTCTCCCACAGGTCGTATTCGCCCGGGGCGCAACCTGCAACCGGCGCTGCGTCGGAGGTCACGATGACGTGCTCCGCGCCTTTGGCCGCGATGACCGCCTTGACGAATTCAGGAGGCAGGTGGTGGCCGTCGGTGATGATCATGGCGGTCAATTCGGCGGCGGCAAGCTGAGGCCACAATGGGTTGTGGTGGCGATGAACTCGGTTGGGGCAACCGTTGCCGAGGTGGGTGGACAGCGTCGCGCCTTCCGCAACCGCCGCGTGGATCGCGTCCGCGTCCGCCAGCGTGTGCCCGACCGATACGCTCACACCGCATTCGACCGCACGGCGGATGACGGCCAGAGCGCCCGGTTGCTCGGGAGCCAGCGTTATCACGCGCAGATGACCTCCAAGCAGCTCGTGGAGCCGGTCGAATGCCCCCGCGCCAGGCGTCTGCACGTGGCTGCGCGGGTGGGCGCCGACCGCTCCGTCTTCCGGGGAAATGAACGGACCTTCAAGATGAACCCCGAGCAGGCGTCCCTTCAGGTCCGGCAGCTCCGCGGCCCGTGCCAGAACGGGGAGCACGTGGCGGTAGCTCTCCGGCGAGGACGTGATTACCGTTGGACAGAACGCCGCCGTACCCCGTTCCCGCAACGCATCGGCGACCTGTCGAACGGCATCCACGGTGAGCTCGGCGCTGCAGAAGTCTACGCCGCCGAAGCCGTTGACCTGTAAATCGACGAATTCGCTCATGGGCTGCATCTCATGCCCGCCGTGTCAACAGTGAGGCGGCAGGCGGGTCCAGGAACAGGGTGCAATCGGAATGCTCGCGCAGGATTGACGCCGGCGCCATGTTGGTGAGCGGTCCTTCGACGGCGTCGCGCACGGCCTGCGCCTTGCGCTCGTCAGGCACGGTACAGATGATGGCGCGGCTCTTGAGGATCTGGCGGACCCCCATGGAGATGGCCTGCTTCGGCACGTCTTCAAGCGTGGCAAACCAGCCCTCGCCGAGCTGCTGACGGCGGCAGGCTTCGTCGAGGTCGACCACCAGGTACGCGTCTTCGGTTTCGAAATCGGCCGGGGGATCGTTGAAGGCGAGGTGACCGTTTTCGCCGATGCCGATGCAGGCCACGTCGATCTCGAAGCCGCTGATGAGCTCGCCCAATCGGGCGCACTCGTCGCTCGGTTCGGCAGCGTAGCCGTCTACGAAGTGAAACGCGGCCACGTCGGACACCTGCGAGAGAAAACGTTCCCGCAGATAGCCCCGGAAGCTCGCGGGATGGGATTCCGGCAGGCCGATGTACTCGTCCAGATGGAAGCAGGTCACACGGGACCAGTCCACGTCCCGGCGTATCAGGCACTTCAACATTTCGAACTGGCTGGCGCCGGTCGCCAGAATCAGGCTTGCCGCTCCGGTCTCTGCAATGGCCCGGTTGAGTCTTGTCGCGGCGGCGGTCGCCGCCGCGGCGCCCGATTCGGCGCGGGTTTGGTCTATGCGTATTTCCACGGAGCACCTCTCCTGCTTGACGACAGTTCCCAAGAGAATAGCGGCAAGGCGTAACGTGAGCAATCCCACAGAGCGTGCGCATCTGCGATTTGCTGCACTTGCCGGGGGGGCCACCGCCGGCCTTGTGCTGACTTTTCTACACAAAAAGTGACTACGCCCCTCGTCAAGCCGCCACTGGAGACGGCGGTCCTCCGCCGTTACGAGCAAATGTGAGTGCACTTGGCGGAACAAACGAGTACTTCGTTCACTTCTGTTTCCGTTTGTGCTCAATTCTTGCTCGTAACGGCGGAGGACCGCCGTCTCCAGGGGTGTTTCGGCGGGGCAGATGATTACTTTTGTGTATAAAGGACAGGCCTTGTGCCGGTGGTGGCCTCCAACAGGTGCGATGAATCGCAGAATCGCCCGGCAAAAAACCCGTCTGACTTCGGCCCGTTTTGCCCTATACTACTCTGTTCCCGGTACGAATAGACAGAGCGCACGGGAGAGAATCGTATGCAACGTCCCGCACACTTGGTGTTGGCCACGCTCCTGCTCGCGGCAGGAGTCGCATGGGCCGCCCAGCCCAATATCATCTTTGTCCTCACCGACGACCTCGGCTGGGGCGACCTGGGGTGCTTCTACCAGAACAGCATCGGCGGAACGAAGAGACACGTGACGCCGAACCTCGACAGCTTCGCCGCCGGGGGCGTCCAAATGCGGCAGCACTACTGTCCCGCGCCGGTCTGCGCGCCGTCGCGCGCATCGTTTCTGCTCGGTGTTCACCAGGGCCACGCCAACGTCCGGGACAACCAGTTCGACAAGGCGATCGAAGACAACCATACGGTTGCCTCCACGCTCAGACGGGCCGGCTACGCCACGGCCCTGATCGGCAAGTACGGACTCCAGGGCTCCGGCAGTTCCCCCGCCGCCTGGCCCGCCTACCCCACGAAACGCGGATTCGACTTCTTCTACGGCTATGTCCGCCACGCGGACGGCCACCAGCACTACCCCGGCAACGACTACCCCAAGGGCAACTCCAGCGCACACCGCTCGCCCAAGGAAGTCTACGAAAACGACACGGAAGTCTCGGCCGGTCTCGACAAGTGCTACACGACCGACCTCTTTACCGCGCGGACGAAGAAGTGGATCGTAGACCACCGCGATGCCAACCCGACGCAACCCTTCTTCGTCTTTCTCGCCTACGACACACCCCACGCCGCCCTGCAACTGCCCACACAGGCTTACCCGGCCGGCGGCGGACTCAGCGGCGGACTGCAATGGCTCGGCACGCCCAGCAACATGATCAACACCGCCTTCGGCACGATCGACTCCTACTACCACCCCGACTACGCCGGCACGGGTTGGTCGGACGGCGCCAGGCGCTTCGCCACCGGCGTGCGCCGCATCGATAGCTGCGTGGGGGATCTTGTCGAGACCCTGCAGGACTTGAACATCGATACGAACACGCTCGTCGCCTTCTCGTCCGACAACGGACCGCACAGCGAGTCCTATCTCTCGGGCGTCTCCTACGACCCGCGTGAGTTCGACTCGTTCGGGATCTACGACGGCATCAAGCGTGACTGTTGGGAAGGCGGCATCCGTGTGCCGACCCTGGCCCGCTGGCCCGGAACGCTGCTCACCGGCGCGGTCGTCGAGCAGCCGTCCCAGTTCCATGACTGGCTGCCGACCTTCCTCGATGCGGCCGGCGTCACGCCGCCCGCCCGCTCGGACGGCGTGTCCCTGCTGCCGATGCTGACCGGCACGGGCGCCCAGCGCCAACCCCTGACATATGTCGAGTACTACAACGGCAGCTCGACTCCCAGCTATGCCGAATTCGACCCCTCGCACCACGGGCGCAAACGGAACCACATGCAGGTCATCTTCCATGAAGGCTTGAAGGGCGTTCGCTACGATATCCAGTCCCACGCCGACGATTTCGAGATCTACGACGTTGCCGTCGACCCCCGGGAAACCAACAACCTCGCCTCGGCCATGCCCGCCCTGCAGCTTCGGATGAAGAACCGCGTACTGCAGATTCGTCGCCCGAACGGCAGCGTTTCCCGCGTCTACGACAACGAGTATACCCCCTCCGCCGGAAACAGCGGTTCGAACGGACTCAACTACGCCGTATATGAAGGAAACTGGCTGTGGGTGCCCGCCTTCGAAACGCTCGCAGCGGTAACCACGGGACGTACCGCTACCGTTGACCTCACGGTGCGCACCCGCGATGACAACTTCGGACTGCTCTTCTCAGGGTACGTCGAAGCTCCAGGCTCCGGCGACTACACCTTCACCGTCACCTCCGATTCCGGGGCGCTGCTGCGCATTCACGAGGCGACCGTGGTCGACGACGACTACAATCACGACGGCGCCGCCAGGTCCGGCACGATCCGCCTCGCACGCGGTCTGCACCCGATCCGCATCGCCTACTTCCACACCAACGGCGCCCACACGCTGGACGTCGAGTACTCCGGGCCCGGTATTGCGCGACAGATCGTTCCCGCCTCAGCCTTCACCGTGAATGCCACGGGAACTGTGCAGGCGTCGTCCAACTATGTCTGGGGCGGCGCCGGTTCGGTCGCCACGCCCGTAGACTGGGACTCCGCCGGCAACGCCGACCCGTCGCGCTGGGACAACGCCGCGGCTCCCGACCTGAGCCGGCATACGGTGAAGATCCCATCCGGCGGCATACGGGCGACCGACACGCTCACACTGTCCTCAACCGGCTCCATCACCATGACCGGCGGCTATCTCTATCTCGTAGACAAGGGCATTCACGTCGCGGATGCTTCGGCGCTGTTCGCTCTGCGCGGCGGCCACGTCGATGCCCAGTGGTTGACGCCGGATGCCGTCGGCACGTTCGAGCTCGCGGCCGGCTTCGTCAAGCTGCGCGGCGCCAACGAGCCGATCGCCGCCGCTGCGACGGGCTACATCGACTTCACCGGCGACACCGGCGTCTTGCGCCTGCCCAACAAGGACAGCGCCTACCTGGCGGGCAAACTGGCTGCCGGGCGCATTCGCATCGACGGCCTGGTCCCGGGCGGTGTCGGCCCCACGAACACCGTCAACGGCCGCTATTTCGACAACGATATCGGCGTGGCCTGCGTGCTCGTGGAAGCCGGCTCCTATCGCGAAACCGTGCTCTCGAGCAATCATCCGCGAACGTACCTCATGCTGGACGAATGCGCCGGCGCCGCCCACGCCGTGGACTCGAGCGGCTACGACGCGCATGGTTCGGACGCTACCGGGGTGCAGTTCGGCATGACCGGCATCGCCGGCGCGGCTGCCGCCTTCGACGGCAGCGCCAGGATCGTGACCGAGCTAGGCATGAATCCCAACGCCGGCGATTTTTCGATCGAGATGTTCGTCAACACTACCAGCAGCGCCAAGCAGAACACGGCCGCCCAGCAGGATGGAACCGGTCAGGGGCGCTCGCTCATCCTGGTCGAGGACTACTCCCCCCGCTCGTTCTATGGCGGCAAGACAACGCAGAGCGGCGGGCAGTTGGTTTCCGGCCGCTGGCACCACCTCGTCATGGTCGTCGACGACAACGGCGGCACGGACACGATAGCTTTCTACATTGACGGCGAGGTAACGCCCGGCGGTGGGACTGTCACCGGTGAAGACGCCGATGGCGCGTGGGTTTTCGGCGTACACAAGCAGCTAAGCGGCAATCCCTACTACGGCATGCTGGATGAGATTGCGGTCTACGATCGGGCCCTGACGCCGGAAGAGGTCCGCGCGCACTACGCCCGCAGCCGCCTGGCACCGTCCGGGACGGTGTTGATGGTTGAGTAGGGAGAACAACATTGAACAGAATTGGGACGTAGGTCCGATTTGTAATCGGACCCAACGCCGCTCAGATCTGGTTTTCCACCTTCGTGCCCTGAAGAAACCGGCGTGGGTCGGGTCCGATTGCAAATCGGACCTACGGACGTTCGATCCACCAGCTCTCGGAGCAGAGATCGCACGATGACTCGAACACCCTTTGATACAGCCCGACCGGTCGGACACCCAACCAGCCAGGCTCCCTGAAGGGGAGCGATGTCCCTCTGGCCGCGTTCAGATGTGGCTCCCCTTCAGGGAGCGGGGCTTCGGGTAGTGCGTGCGTTGCCCCCGGCGATCCTCGCCGGGCTGTGATGTTGCTCGCCTTCGGCGAGCCCGTTTTCCCGCCTCCGGCGACGAGAAGGTGTCTCCGGCCGGCGTTCTCCGCCTCAGCCGTCGGTATCACTCTCCAAACGCACGTTCAGCCGATATGCCCCGGACTGCCCCGGCGCAGCGTTCGTATGCGCGCGCATGGCCCCGTCCCCGGGAACGTCCGCATGGCCGCCCACCGGTTGCCAGTCATCCGCAGACACGTCTTCCGCGCGCTCCAGCCGATAGAAACGCGACCACCCTTCGTAGCCGACACCCTCGGCCGGCTGCGTGCCGTAGGTGACAACCACGCCCGTATTCGACACGGCAATCCCCACGGCGTAGCGACTGGCAGCATTGGTCGGAATCGTGCCGACAATGTACTCGGTCCGGTTGTCAAGACCGTCTGCATCCGCGTCGTCCTGCGCCCCGTTCGGCACGCCGTTCGTGCCCCCGAGATGCACCCGCTCCCAGTTGTCCGCCATGCCGTTACGGTCGACGTCCGCCGCCGGCGGACCTGTGCGCAGGCACACGAGCATGCCGAGCTCACTTCTGCAGTAGATCCTCCCGTTGGCCAGAACCGGCGGCGTGTACCAACTGTCGCCGACCAGGCCCGAGTCAATCTCCACCACGTCGCGTCCTTCGGTGTCATAGCGGGTCGGTGTGGCTTTGAGCACGGCAAGCTGGCCTAAATACCCCTGCACAATCAGCTTGCCGGCGGCCGCCATGAGACCGCCTTCGGCAAGAGGCGCTTCTTCCTCGGCCCAACATACCGAGCCATCCCGCATGTCCACGCAGGTCAGGGTGTTGTCATCGAAGCCGTAGAGGTGGTCGCCCAGGAGAACGGGACTGGCCCAGTCACAGTACATCGGGATGTCGTAGGAGGCCTGGCTGAGCTGGTTACTGCCCAGCTCGAGAAACGCCCTTACGCCGCTCTCGGCGTTGGAAATGAAGATCTTGTTCCCGTACACGACCGGATCGATGATGTTGTAGTAGCTCTTGAACGGGTACCACCAGAGAGTGTCTCCCGTTTCGAGGTCCATTCCGTACAGCGCCGAATACGAGAAGAAAACCGCGGTGCGCTTTCCATCCCACGTTATTGCGAAGGGTGACGAGTATCCGGCTTCACCGGGGAAGCCGCCGCTGTTCCATACTTCACTTCCGTCGTTCTTGTTCACGGCCAGGCCTGACCTGCCGGCATGCAGAACGAGCAGACCGCCCTCGATATAGGGAGAGCCGCTCTGTCCCCACCACGCGCGCCCGGTGTCGTAGACGTTGCTCCAGTTGACGGTTCCGGAAAGTGCGTCAAAACAGTACAGGTGACCTTCGTGGCTGTAGGTGTAGAGATTTGTGCCGTCAATCGTGGGCGTCGCGCGGGGGCCCTTGAAGTCGCGGACAAAGTTACCATCGTTGGCAGAGCCGTATGCGTAGAACCAAATCTGAGTGCCCGTGATGGCGTCAAGGCAGTAGACCACGTCGTTGCTCGTACTGCTGTTCCACCCCATCGTGTAGAGGTGGTCGCCTTTCACGGCAACGGCCGAGTAGCCGTGCCCGAGAGGCTTGCGCCACTCCTCCTCGGGCGGCCAGTTCACGAGCCAATCGGTTTCGGCGGAGATGCTGTTGCGCTTGGGCCCGCGCCATTGCGGCCAGTCGTCGGCCCTGACCGAGGTCGTCATGCCGGCCAGGAGTGATGTCATGAGGCCGACGGCAGGCAGCCAGCCGGCGGAGTTGATCCAAAGGGAACGAATGGGGACCTTGGCTGTCACTTCATGTCTCCAGTGCCGACCGTGTCACAATCGCGTTCCCCTGAGGCGCACGGACCGTCAGCCATCGCGTGTGTTGCTCTACTCGAGTTCTATGCGGTAGAAGCCTCTCGGGGCTCCCGCATCGTTGGTGTAGCGGTTGATGGGTGGAGTGGCGGGAATGTTGGATGCGACGATCGCGCTCGCCTCGACCAGGCTTGTCCAGCACCGGATCGCGTACTGCTTGTTGGAAGCGCTCTGCCATGCCACGACAACACCGTCACTCCGCGCAGGTGCCGCTTCTGTTGCAATCAGGCGCGAGGCGGCATTGGTGGGGTCGGTTCCGGCCTCGTATTCGTGGCGGTTCAGGAAGCCGTCCTTGTCCCAGTCTTCCAGCGGCGCTCCTCCCACGGCGTTTGTATCGCCGAAATGCGTGATCTCCCACGAATCCCGCATCCCGTCCCCGTCCTGGTCGTCCGTCGCCATCCCTTCCGTCGTCCAACCGTAGCTGCTCTCGTCGTCATCGTTGCTCGTCACCTCCACGTCGAAGCTCCAGGGACCCGACGAGGAAGGCGTCACGTCCACCACGAGAGCGGTGGCGTCCTCCGCGGCCACCGTCGTGTCCGGGGTCTGCTGGGCAACCGTGACGCAGTTGGTGTTGTTGCGAATCAGGAAGCGAGGGTTGTAGCTGATGGTCAGCTCGGCCGTACCCGCATTAAGGATGTCGAAGGTCAGCCGTTTCGCCACGCCCGGCTGGGTCTGGATGACCTTGTTGGTTGTCCCGGCCGCAATCGGCACCCCGTCGATTTCCACGTCCATCTCCGGTGCGGG
>CAZKRK010000341.1:0-8385 GCA_964555035.1 uncultured Victivallales bacterium
GCAGCAAGTCAACGATAAAAGTGCAATGTTAAGATGTCACCCCGCTCCCCCGCTCACCCCGCTCCCCCCTCCCCCCGCTCCCCCCGTCCGCCCGATAGTCCGCCTGTCCCCGCTCCCCCGCAAACTGTTACTCTGCCGCTGGTGGTCTTGCTGCCTCGGCGAAGACAACTCGAAAACCAAGATCGTACGCTTTGAAATCAACAGGAAACACCCAGTTGCCGTAGACCTCGTAGAGGTCGCTATATCCTCCGTTCGCCCAAGTCGCACTTTTGGCTATTCGTTCCTTGAGCCCTTCCCCAGAAGGCCCGCCGGTATCACGGCACCACTCGCTCACGTTTCCGGACAACCCGTGGACCCCGAGCTGGTTGACACCCGCCTGTGCAACGTCGCAAGCTACGGGATGCCCATCATTGTACTGTTCGACTCTGGATGATGTCGGCAGGTAGACCTGGCTTTCCTCAACATCAGGAAACCTGTTTCTGAAAGCTTGGTCTGCGTAGTTTCCATAGCGAATGGGAAAGCTATCCCCCCAAGGGAAACGCCGATTTGGCACGTCCTCTCTCGCTGCAACCATCCACTCTGCCTCTGTCGGGAGCCGGAACTCATAGCCGTCAGGAAGTGTATGTGCAAACTTCTGGTTGAGCCACCGACAGAAGGCGGCCGCATCGTTCCAATCAACAGAAACAACAGGCAGGGCGGCCAGAGAGAGGTCGTGCTCCCTCCAAGTACCGCTGCTGTGTCCAGCCCGAAACTCCCGGAATTGTGAATTTGAGACTTCTGTTGTGCAAAACAGAGGCATCCCGTCACCAACGGAGACGAATTCCATCCCGTTTTCCAACCGAAAAGGAACGTGCATCTGAGGCGGACGAACTGTCCAGACACAGGAGACCGCCAAGCAAGTCAACAGCATGGACGCCGTGAGAAGAAGAGCCTTTCCGCAAAGAGTAATCAAGGACATGGACATTACTTGACACTTTCCGTTCTTAGCCGCACTTGAACTCGTGGCGGAGTAAGCGTCTCATCGATGTCTTCCCAATCATCGGTACTGGAAGTGATCTCCCTTCTTATCATGTAAGTCGCAGGAGCATCGTCACCGATATACTCTCGATGTGCCGTGTCGCGACCATATTCCGAGCCTCCCGGAACACCGAATGCAGTGCCAGAGAAAGGACGTCTCTTCTTCCATGGATACGAGAAGCCCTTGCTGTTGGGCGCGCCGTTCTTGTCAACTCTGATTCCAGGGTGGTAGCGCATGTCGCCATCAGGTGTGAACACATGTCTCTTCTCGGGGCCTTTCGTGAAACCGTGAATTGGCTCGGCCGTGACAAGAATTGAATTCAGGTAATAGCAGATTCCTTTCTTCTTGAGCACGTTGGGAACAGTCGAAATGAACCCGATTTTCCGAGGTAGTTTCGATTCTGTCCCCAAGTAGTAGGACTGCCGCAGCAGGTATTCGACAGTCAGTTCCCACCTAATGAACTGATCGTAGGAGAATTCCTCTCTTCCCCCTATCCCTGGCGAGTAAAAGGGGCTCTCGCCAAATCCGGTACCAAATGGCTTGCGACCATCGGTGTCAACCAGCGAAAACGGATTACCCCAGACGAATCCGTAGACATTCAGTCCCCCCTCTTCCCCGATCGGGTCTCTTGACGGCCACCTCCCCGACCTCGGGCAGTAGTACCGGTAGCCGTAGTAGACGAGGGCGGTTTCGTTGTCGGTGTATTTGGTGGAGAAGCGGAAGGGGTTTTGCGGGGCTGCTGCGCCGGTGGATTCGGTGGTTTGGCCGAAGGGGGAGTATTCGTAGGTGGCGGTTGGGGTGGCGGTGGTGGGGTCCATCAGGGACATGACGTTGCCGTTGCCGTCGAAGCAGGGGGTGTGGGTGGTTGTGGGGGTGGTGATGGCTAAGAGACCGCCGATGCCGCCGGCGCCCTGGAGGGTGCCGGAAAGATCCTGGCCCCAGAGGTAGAAGTTGGTGGTGGTTTGAACGGCGGAGACCGCCGTCTCCATGGTTAGGTTCCAGCCGTCGTAGACGAACGTGTGCTCCTTTTCGAGGGCCCAGGTTGCGTTGTTGCGGCGGTAGACCATTTTCTTTGCCCGGCGTCCCATGTAGTCGTAGACGAACGTGCACTTGACCCGGTTGGTTTCGGGGGCGGCCGTGATGGATTCGATCGCAATCAGGCGGTTTTCGCCGTTCCACGTGTGTTGCCACCGGCCGTCATTGAGGAGATTACCATCGTCGTCGTGGGTGATGTCAACCCGGGATTTGGAGACGAGCGTGCCGCGGGTCTCGGTGCGGACACGTTCCTGGTTGTTGGTGCGCTTGAGCGCGCGGATCGCCAGGTCGGCCCACACGGGGCCGGCGCCGTTGGTGACGGCCACGGTCGACCAGAAGCGGTCGCGGCCGTTGCCGAGAGAACGCCGCGAAGCGCTGTGCGAGAGCCGGCCGCGGAGGCCGACGCGCACGTCGTCGACGTCGGACTGGACGTCGCCCATGACGAGCAGACGTGAAGGTTCGGTCACTTCGGTGTACTGGTTGAGAGCGTTGGCGGTGTAGCCGCGTTCGACGTCGGCGGAATCGAGGTTGTCGCGCGAGGCGGTGCGGTTGCCGATGCGGTCGAACGCGTAGCTGAACTGCGACCATTCGATCGCGGAGCCGTCGGAGCGATATTTCCTGCCGCCGGTGACTTGTCCGAGATCGTCATAGTCGTAGATCCAGTACGATCCGTCGGCGAGGGTGCATTTGCGGCGCAGGCCGGCGTCGTTGTGCTCATAGCGGTAGCCTTGGATCAGCCCGGGAGTCGCGCCCGAGAGGGCGGTGTGAACGATGTTGGTCAGGCGCGAACGGCCGTCGAAATGGCGCGTGGTGCGCATGAAATCGCCGGCGGGGGTGGCCAGGGTCGTGGTGGTATGCGTGGCGCCGTTGGGGGCGTAGCCGTAGGTGGCGGTTATGCCGGATGCGGTGTCGCCGACGGTGGCGAGGCGTCCGGCGTTGTCGCGGGTGTAGGTGACCGTGTTGACCGAGTCGACGGTGAGGCTTTGACGGCGGCCGCCCCTGGTTGCGGGCTGGTAGTCGTGGTCCAGGGTCCAGCCGGCGGGGCTGGGCATTGTTTCGGTGTCTACGCGGCCGTCGGGGGCGTGGGTGAAGGTGCGGGCGCCGATGGCGTCGGTGACGCTCTGCAGGCGTCCGTCGCGTTTGTAGGTGTAGGTGATGTCGGTGTCGGATGCGGCGCTGTAGTCGATGTTTGTCAGGCCGCCGGCGCTATCGTAGCGGTAGACGGTCTCGTTGCCCCGCGCCCAGGTGCGTTGCTTGAGGCGGCCGTTCTTGTGGTAAGCGTAGGTCGGCCCCTTGTCGTCGGCGTATTTCTTTTCGGCGAGCCAGCCGCGTTGCGGGTCGTAGATCCACTCGGTGGTGTCGGGGGTTGCGCCGTCGCGGAAGGTGCTGAGGGTGCGCATGCGGCCCTGGGGATCGTAGGCATACTCCACGGGATAGGTGCGGGCGCCGCTCTGACGGCGCAGCTCGCCGCGATCGGTGTGGAGGTATTCGACAACGCCGTTGCCCGGCAGCGTGGTTTTCCAGAGGCGCTGCATGGAGTCGTATTCGTAGCGGGTCGTCTCGACAAGCTCGGCGCCGACGTAGGTCTCGACGTAGTCGGCGGCGCCGAAGCCGTGATTGTGCACTATTGTCCCGCGGGTCGAGCCCGAGGGGTCGGGCGCCTTGACGGCGATCGTGCGCCGCAAGCCGGCGGGGGTCTGGGCGTAGTCGATGCGGCTGACGACCGTGTCGTTGGTGGCGCGCAGCTCGGTCCACGCGAGCAGGCCGTTGGTATAGTGCGAGACCGATTGAGTTCGGTCGGGGCGGGTGACGGTGACGGTACGCGTACGCGCGGCCCGGTCGCGCGTTACGGCGGTGTGGCTGACGCGCCCGAAGGCGATGTTCCAGGAGTGATCGCCGTCGACGCTCGCGCGGCTGGTTGACACTACGGTAGGCGTGTCGCTGCCGGCGGTGCGCCAGGACCTGTTAACGGTTTGGCGCACGGCGTAGTTTTCTCCGTCGAAGATGATGTTCGTATAGGTGCTCCGCGTTTCCGCGATGCGGTCGGTTCCGGCGAGGTCGATGCGGCCGTCGCGGTCCATGTCGATCGCGGTGCGGAAGGCTTCGCCCCTGGAGTTGTAGAAGGTGAAGGTGCGCGTGAAGCCGTCGTCGGTTTTGTGGAGTTGGCCCTTGTCGTTGTAGTAGCGGTTGCGGGTGTAACCGTCGGGGTAGACGTCGCGCGTTGCGCGGCCGAGCATATCGGAGTAGGTCTTAACCCACGCGGTGGCGTTGGTGTTTGTGCCGCTGTAGGCGATCGAGTAGACGCCGCCGGTATCGATGCCGGTCACGTAGCAGTAGGGGCTCACGGCCGTGCCGGTAAGGGACTTGAGCTGCCCGTCGCGATAGTAGGTTTCGACCCGGGTCGTCCCGTCGGCGTACGTGGTGGTCATGACGCGTCCGCCTTCGGCCGTTTTGGCGTGGGTCAGAGTCTCGCCGAGGACGAGCTCGTCGCCGTCTTCGTTGTAGCTGTAGGCCGTGGTTCCCCGAACGCGTCCGGCGGCGTCGCGATTCCACACGCGTTTGGAAACGATGCGGGTGGTCGCGCCGCCGAGGTTCTCCTGGACGATTTCCTCGCGCGTGTTGCCGAGCTGGTCGTACTTGCGGATCGTCATGAGACCGGCGTGTTCGGTCACGTACACCTGGTGCAGGTCGTTGTAGGCATAGTGGGTGTGGACGCCTTGCGCGTCGTAGCTGTCTTCGAGGCCGCAGCAGCCGTAGGCGGACTCCGCGGTCACGCGCGGCGAACCGGCGGCGAGGGCGTCTTTGACGTACTTGGCGCGGCCGAAGGCGTCGCGGTCGGTGTAGAGCGTGTGCGCGATGTCGATGCCCGACTCGATATCGGTCGATCTGACCGACTCGGTTCTGCCGGCCGCGTCCAGGACCGTGACGGTTCTGACGCCGGCGACGATAGCGTTGCCGGCCGCATTGGCGGCGCCTGAGTCCCGGGTGGTTGTCAGCGTTTCATCGCCTGCGTCGTAGACGTAGCTGTAGATGCTCGCGGTTCCGTCGGGCCGCACCGTTCGGGAGGGCCGTCCGAGCCCACCCCCGCTCGAGCAGTATTCCGTGACGGCCACCAGGTTGCTTGGGTGACCGTACGGAGCGCCCGGTGTGAGGCAGCGCTGCACGATGCTGGTGGTTCCGACATAGGCGTAATAGGTGCGCGACTCCTCGTGGGTTGCGCCGGCGCATCGCAGCTCCGTAATGACGGCGCGCGGCCGGAAGTCGTAGCTGAACGCGGTGTCGCCCGCGGGAAAGCCGAGCGCGGCCAGCTCGGCGTCGCCGCGATAGAGGCGGCGCACGACTCGCACCGGTTGGTTGCTTGACGCGGGCGGTGTGTCACCAACGGGGCCGGTTTCGCTCGTCACGCGTCCAAGCGCATCGTAGGCGTACTCCTTCCACGTTCCGTCAGGGTATTCGACGCGTTTGAGCCTGCCGTAGTTATCGCCGTCGGCCTGGGGGTCGGTGTAGTACGAGTAGGCCGTGACCCGCGGCGCGTCGGCGCCGTAGCCGGCGATTCGGCGGACGACCTCCAATCCCCAGGGTTGTTCCTCCTGCTCGACCGCGTTGGTGCTGGTCAGGGCGATGCCGTCGGGATCGAGACAGAACTCGGTCTCTGCGCGCAACACCCCGCTGGTGGAGTCGAGACGCTCCGTGCGCGTCTCGCGCAGGGCCGCGCGCGCATATCCGTTGGTCACGCGAACGCCCCGCAGGATCCGGACGCTGTCGCCGGCATCCACGACGCGCGTTTCATTGACGACGTTGCTACTGGTCCCCGAGACAATTCTGCTGCGAAAGATACGGCTGCCTGCCACGACTTCTTCAGCGGCATATTCCGTATCCTCGGGTGTCTTGAAATACCGTATACTCCTGATCAGGTCGCCGCCATAGACCGGGACGGCCCTGGTGCCGGCCCACAACGCATAGTCGATCCCCCCACCGCCGCGCACGACGGTCAGGCCGGGACCGCCGTCGCGGACATTGTAAAGGTCGTTGCTGACGCCGTTCCCGATGACGTAGATGTGATCGATCATACCCGGCTCGACGAAGCGGTGAACGACCTTGCCGCCTTCGCCGGGGAAGCTGAGCTGGTACTCGTTGTTCTTTTTCTCCATGCGATAGGGGTTGCGGACGTCAACCGGTTCGCCCGCGGCCTCTCCCCTGAGCCCGAAAATCACTGCGGCTCCCGAGGGCCGCTTCACGGTGGCGAATCCCCAGGTGGGGCCGTCGACCGCCGTCAGCGCCGTGTCGAGGTTGAACATCTGCTCCGGCTCGCCGGATACGCGGTATTCGCGAACCAGGGCTTCGACGACCACGTTGCCGGCGCCGACGGCCGAAGAAGAACCGAGGTAGAACTTCGCTTCGGGATCCCCTTCGTTGTCGCCGAACTGCACCTGGACGCCGGGGCCGCAGTCCGTACAGCGGCAGCCGGTGTCGACGATGCCGTCGCGTGGTGAGTCCGTTTTCGACGGACACTCGATCGGGGTGGTGAGCGGATCCTTCAACTCGAATATCACCTCGAACGAGTCGCCTGCTGGAACCTGATAGATGTCTTTGATCTTGTATCCGTATTCGATTCCCTCATCGCCCTGAAGAAAGGCTGGGGAGCTACTGGGCCAGTCAAGTCCACCGATGCCGGATGACTGAAACGTGCTGGACGAGACGCTTTTCGAACACCAGAGGCCCCACTGTTTTCCCACGTCGCCGAAAGTGCTCAACGCGTGGCCGCTTCCCCCCGCCCTCACGCCTTTTGCGTAGAGGTGAGCCGTGCGCGACCTGACCGGCGCGATGTTTCTGACCGTCAGTACCGATTGGACGCGAACAACCGAGGCGCGCCATCTCCTCGGGTAGCCTCCGCGGTGGACTTGGTGGTGGCTATTTGGCGGCGCCGACGTGCCGTGGGTCTGGGGATTGCTGTCATCCCACCCGGTTCGTGGATCGTCACTTCGCTCAGCTATTGCGGCTGCCACGGCGTCCGAACGGTTGCCCCCTTCGCCGGACCAGCTCTTGCACCTTCCGGACCACGCGTATGAGCTGTCGAGGGGTAATGTCTGGTTATGGTGGAAGCGCATGCGAGTCAGAACCTGGTGCAGTTCCTGGAAGTGGACCCACAGCAGGGGGACTGACCGATAGGTCGTTCCGAAGCGCGTCGTGCGAATTGCTGCGCCGTCGCTCGTGTATTCGGCCGGTACAACAGTGAAGGTGCCGCCCGCGCCCAGAACACCCTCTTCGACAAGGGCGTGCTTCAACGGCGGGAAGGCATCCTCCTTGTAGTACCAGGTTCCGTCGTTGGGGTTGGGGTAGTATGCCGGCGGTGCGGCGTACCTATAGGACATCAAGCTTCTGACCTTGTTCCGCAGAGTGTCCAGATCGCCTTGAGAGACCGCGGTGTCCGCGGGCAGCTCCGGCATGGCGGACCGTCCTACCGCATGTGCACGATCGTTGACCATTCCCACGAGAGCGTTGTACGCGTCGACGTACAACTTGCCGTCCGCATACGAGACGCGCAGGCCCAGCAGTACGCAGGCAAGTCCCGCGCAAACCGACGAAAGCGATTGTCGCCTCCCTCGTAGCGCCCCTTCTGACCGACTGTGCGGCATGACGCTCTCCTTGGATCCTCCTTTTAGTGGCTCGATAAGCGGGGTCACTGTCTGCCGGGTTGATGGACAACCAGCAAGATAGTCGAATCGGCGTTGTTCCTTATCGTGGGGTCCGTGCCCTGCAGGTATTCGTTTCGGTTGGCGAGGCCGTCGCCGTCGTAGTCGTCGCCGGGGAGCACGTCGTGTACGTTGCGGATGGCGTCGCGGGGGTTGTCATCGACGATGCGGCGCTCCCATGCGTCGGGCAGGCAATCGTTGTCGGGCGGTTCACCCGAGCCGCCGTAGAAGATGAAGTGGGTTGCGGGCTCGACCGGCTGGTCGCCCTTGGCGTTTTCGGTCGCCACGTGGCCGACCACGACCATACAGCAACTTGCACCGGCGGCGATCCAGATGCGCCAGCCGGGTGTCTGGTTTTGTTTCCCGCCCATTATCCTCACGCTCCCGCAGCGTACCGGTCCCTGAAAGAAACCATCAGTTAACAAGAAGAGTTTTGCCGAAGCAGTAGCTTCACACCCGACAAAACTTCCCGGTTCCCAGTATCCCTGAATACAGGGTTGAGCACAGGCTGACAAGTAGTTTTTTGGTCAATCTTGGTTCCGTCGGGACAAGCCCTCACTACTATGCACGTTTCTGCGCGTTTGTTGCTCACTCTCCGCCCGCCCTTGCCCTTCCGCTCCGCTCCAGGGCTTGCGGGCG
>CAZKRK010000342.1:0-8341 GCA_964555035.1 uncultured Victivallales bacterium
AGAGGTCGCCGCAGCGCAGCGGAGGCGGGTGAGGGGCAGGCCCGCGGTGTCGCTACCCATGATCCCTGCACTATGAAGACCATCTCAAACAACAACCAAGAGGTGTCAAACGGAAATAGGGACGTGACATTTTCTGGCGCGAAGCGAAGCGCGCGCGCGAATGGGTGCGGCGAGAGAACACCGGAAGTCCTTGTGCCACACAGATTACCGATTACGGATTACCGGTAACTGCTCCCTTCAGGATCAGCCCCCTTCACGGTGATCACTCGCTCATCCGGGGCGTCAGTGGCGCTGAAGTAGACGTGAATGGTGTCGGAGGGGAGAAGGTCCGCGGCGCGTTCGGCCCATTCGATGGCGGTGATGCCCATGTTGGCGACGTAGTCTTCAAAGCCGAGCGCCAGCGCCTCGTCCGGACCGGACAGGCGGTATAGGTCGATGTGGTTCAGGCGGCGGTCGCCCTGGTATTCGTTGACGATTGTGAAGGTCGGGCTGGTAACGGGTCGGCGGATGCCGAGGGCCAGGGCAAGTCCCTGCACGAAGCTGGTTTTGCCGCTGCCGAGGTCGCCGTGCAGGGCCAGGACGGCGTCTTCCCGGAGCTCTCCGGCAAGTCGAGCCGCAAGGCGCCACGTCTCTTCCAGGCCGCGGGTTGTGTGCTTACCGTGCAAAGTGATCATAGCCCATGCTCTCCAGCGGCTGTACGTCTCCGTCTTCGGTGGTGCAGACGATGCCATGGTTGGCGGGTGTCGTCATTCCGATTTTCGTGCAGCGTAGTTGTGACTGTTGCGACCATGCCGCTTCGAAGGCTTGAGTCTCTCCCTCGGGCACCGTGAACAGAAGCTCGAAATCCTCGCCGTCTTCAAGTGCGTGCCGGATGGGGGAGCGGTCGTCGTCGCAGGTTGTCGCCGCCGGCGCCAGCGGAATGGCCTCCGGCTCGATGCGGGCGCCGACCTCGCTGCTCTCGCAGAGATGGCGCAGGTCGGTTGCCAGTCCGTCACTGATGTCGATCATTGCCGTGGCCCATTCGCGCAGGCGGATGCCTTCGGCTACCCTGGGCTTGAAACAGAGGTGTCGGCCCGACCGACTGCCGCCCAGCTCTCCGGTGACGTAGATCGCCTGATGGGGGGCCGCGCCCGAGCGGAGCAAAGCCTGTCCCCGTGGCACCGTTCCCGTGCCGAACAGGTGCAGCGCGAAGGGGGTCGCGCCGGCGACATCGCCGCCGACGATGCAGAAACCGTGTGCGTCGGCCAGTGACTTGATGCCGGCATATACTCCCTCCAGGAAGTCAACGGTCGTCCCGGGAGGCGCAACTACATCGACAAGCCCCCACCGCGGTTCCGCACCCATGGCGGCGAGATCGCTGAGAACGCGGCCGACGGCCTTGTGACCGATTTGCCCCGGCTCTGTTCCCCGGAGGAAGTGCCTGCCTTCGATTACAGGGTCCGAGGTGAGCACGAGTTCCGTTTCGGTGCCGGGCAGGGAGACGACGGCGCAGTCATCTCCCGGACCGACGCTGACACCCTTACCCGGCGTGAGACGGGCGGTCAGGCGTCTGATCAGGTCAACTTCGCCCAGTTGTTCGAGGGTGGTGCTCACGGTGGTGGTCTCCGGTCTCCGGTCGGGAACTTCAACGGTCTCGGGAGCCAAAGGTCGGGGCATTGATGGCTGGGAACTGTCCTGTTCATTATTCGTCACCCCGGACCCCGCCCAGCAACGGCCCCATATGCCGCCGCAGTTCGGTCTGCAGGTCCCGCTCGCGGTAGCGTTGGAGGCGTTGCCGTTGGCCGGCGATTACCGAGGTGCGCAAATCCACATCCGTGGTCAGCCGCCCCATCATCTCGGCAACGGCTTCGTACTCCTTCTC
Source organism: uncultured Victivallales bacterium (assembly GCA_964555035.1). Lineage (GTDB taxonomy): Bacteria > Verrucomicrobiota > Kiritimatiellia > UBA8416 > CAYOBW01 > CAZKRK01. The sequence goes on from CAZKRK010000342.1 coordinate 1,862, forward strand.
CGCGAACAGTACGCCGGCGCCGTCCATGGTCTCGGGCACGGCCGCGGCAGCATATGCCAGAACGGGGACATCGTGGACCATGCTTTCCACGACCGGGATGCAGAACCCCTCGTGCTCGCTCATGCAGAGAAACAGGTCGGCGCACATGAAGAACGCGTTGAGCTGCGCCTGCGGCACCGCGCCGGCAAAGTGAACGTTGCCGAGCCCCAGGTCACGCGCCTGGGCAAGAAGCAGGTAGTAGTAGCGCTCCGCGCCCGCAAACGAACCAACGTGGATCAGGCGGGAGTCGGGCTCGACGCATTTCTGGTAGTAGGCGAAGGCCGTGAGCAGGTCCTCGAGGCGCTTGTTCGGCACGCAGCGTCCGACGAAGAGGATGTTCGTGCGGCCATCCCTGAAACGGGAGAGTGTCTTGCGGTCCGGCGATGCCTTGAGTGCGTCAATGTCGAGAATCAACGGCAGCACGGCCACATCGCGGTAGCCCAGTTCCTCGAGCTCGCCGGCATTGAAGCGGCTGTCGGCCATGTTGACGTCGGCGACGCCGGCGAGGGCGGCCAGTTGTTTTCGGCCGGCGGCCAGGTTGAACGCCGTGCTCTGGTTGACCATGTCGAAGTACTGGGAGGGCGTCACGTTGTGGTAGAGGACGGCTTTCCTGCACGGCAAGTCGGCGAACGCCATGTTGACCGGCGAGCCGATCGACAGGTGCAGCAGTGCGATGTCGTCGGCGCCCGGGTGGCACTCCGTGAAGTTCTGGGCGTGTTTGCGCAACTGCGGCAGGATGCGTCTGGACTCGCTGAAAATGCCGGACTCGTATCCCCAGGAGCGGAACACGTTCTGCATTACGCGCGTTTCGTTGCTGATGGCGTCGCCATTGCTGAAGCCGGCTACGAATTGGTGGATGGCTGGCATATCGGTCGCCTATTCGCTCTTCTGTTCCCCATCGCCGCCTTCATCTCGCGCCTTCTCGCTTTCCTGTTTGGCTCTCGCCGCCTCGAGTTCCAGCGCCTCCATGTCGACACCGAGGTGTGTGAGTTTGTCGCGTACGGCCTTGCTTTCGGGGGCCGCGATGAAGCTCTTTTTCCAGTGCTTGGCGGCCTCTTCTGTTTTGCCGAGCTTGTCGAGCACGTCACCCATGTGGTCGTGCAGGACGGGGTCATCGTCGATGTGGTCCAGCGCTTTCCGGAGTTGTTCGAGTGCCTCCGGGTAGCGTTCCTGTTGGTAGTAGATCCAGCCGAGAGTATCGATGTAGGCCCCGTTTTCCGGATCCAGTTCGAGGGCGTGGTTTATGTGTGTCAGGGCCTGGTCGAGATTCCTGGCCTTTTCGGCCCACATGTAGGCGAGGTAGTTGCGCATCTGGTGGGCGTCGGGATGCTTCTCGATTCCGATGAGGAAGATACGCTCGGCGTCTTCGTTTTGTCCGGCGCGTTCGCAGGCGCCGCCATAGTGAAGGTAGAAATTCTGGGTGAGACCGACGGTTTGGTCGTTCTGCGCGACAGTCTCGACACGCCGGTAGATCCTGACGGCATCGTCGAAGCGTTCGCGAAACGAATACATATTTGCGAGAAGCAGCAGGATCGTCGCGTGTTCGGGTAGCCGTTCCGCGGCCTGCTCTATTATCGCGAGCGCCCTGTCGGGGTCGTCTTCCAGGTGAAGCATGGCCAGTCCGATGAACGCCTGTGGCAGGGGAGGGTCCTGCCGGGTGGCTTTTGTCAACGACGCAATGGCTTCGTCGGTCTGTCCGGCTTTGCGGTACATCTCACCGAGAATGTGCAGGAGTTCAGGTGTGCCGGGGATGCGCGTGATCGCCGCGGTAAGCGTCTCGATGGCTTTTTGGGGATCTTCCGCGTGCTGCAGCAGGGCCAGTTTGACGTATGCGTCGGGGATTGGGTTGTCCGCTTCCGTGGCGCGCTTGTAGTAGCGTCCGGCGCTCTGCATGTCGCGCCGGCCGCGGTGGATTTCTCCAATGATGTGGTAGATCTCCGAACGGTGCATGGGTTCGTGTTCGGCCACGAATTCGAAGCAGGATATGGCGCGTGTCAGTTCGTGGGCCCGGAGCAGTTTCGCTCCCTGCTCGTGGCATGTGCGCAGCAGGTGGCGGGGCTTGTCGGCATCCACCAGGCCCAGTTCGAGGGCGTCAAATGCGTCCGCGTCCCTGCCGTCGCGGAAACACAGCAATGCTATCGCCATGTAGGCGTATGTCAGGGAAGCGTCCCGTTCAAGCGCTTCCAGGTACTTGGCTTGCGCGTCCTCACCGCGGCCCGCCAACTGGTGCACGGCCGCGAGCTCCATGCGCAAGTGAGCGTTGTCCGGACACTCCCGGCAGCCCTCTTCGAGGACGCTGGTGGCCTGGTCGAGATTTCCGGCGCGGATCGCGGAATGCCCGAGGCGGGTGTACAGGACGGCCTTCCCGGGGGTGAGACGCAGGGCTTCCGCGTAGTGTTCCAGGACTCTGTCGGTGTTGCGCTTGCTTTCTCCTTCAAGAAGGAGGGCGCGCGAGAAGTGCGCCAGGGAGGAGGCGAATTCCCTCTCCTGAGACGACAACGACAGGGCGTCGCCGGAGCGACGCCCCTGCCGTACCGTTGCGCAGCCAGCCAGAACCGAACAGAAGCAGAGGACGAACAGGAGCCTGGCGGCCTGACGATCTGCTGGCATGATGTTGCACAATCGACTGAGACTACTTGTTCTTGTGACGATCGTTCTTCTGGCGCTTGCGGTACTTGTGCTTGGACATCTTTTTGCGGCGTTTCTTCTTGATCGAACCCACGGTGCTCTCCTTGCTTGAGGTTGACGGGCGCCGGCGTCGTCACCGTTGCACGGCCGGCGGCATTGATCTACGGAATTATCTTGTTCAACGGAAGTTCGATAATACCCTCTCCTCCAGCAGCCTTCAACAGGGGAATTATCTCTCTTACGACTGCTTCGTCGACGACCGATTCGATCGCTACCCATCCGCCGCCTTCAAGGGAATTGACGGTAGGAGCATGCAGCGAGGGGAGAATCTCGGTAATCGTGTGAACGTTGTCGGAGGCCACATTGAGTTTGAGCAGGACTTTGGTCTCCGCGGCGAGGGCTCCCTTGAGGAGCATGGATATCTGTTCCATTTTGCCCCGTTTCCACTCGTCTTCCCAGGCGCTCTTATTGGCGATGAAACGGGTCGTGGACTCCAGTACGGTCTCCACAATACGCAAGTTGTTGGCGCGCAGCGAGGAACCGGTCTCGGTCAGTTCCACGATGGCGTCCACGAGCTCGGGGGCCTTGACTTCCGTCGCACCCCAGGAGAATTCCACGTCGGCTTCGACGTCGTTCTCGGCCAGGAAACGCTTTGTCAACCCCACCGCCTCGGTGGCGATACGCTTGCCCTGGAGATCACCGACGCTCTGAAGCGGAGAATCGTTCGGGACCGCCAGTACCCAGCGCACCGGACGCAAGCCCTGCTTGCCGTAGATGAGCTCGGCCACGTCCACGACGTCCGATCCGTTTTCCATGATCCAGTCGTAGCCCGTGATGCCGGCATCGAGGACTCCCAGCTCAACGTAGCGGCTGATTTCCTGTGCGCGAATGAGCCGGGCGTCGATCGTGCTGTCGTCAACGCTCGGCACGTAGGAGCGCGAGCCGCTGCGTATGCTGAAGCCCGCCTTCTTCATCATAGCAAAGGTCGCCTCCTGAAGGCTCCCTTTCGGTAGTCCCAAAATCAGTTCACTCATAGTCAGATACCCGCGAATCGCCTTGGTTTTCTTCGAAAAACGACAAATCAGGGGCGGGATACTAGGGGAAAAGGCTGTCCGCGTCTACTACCAAACGCAAAAAAAGCGCGGTCACTCGTCGGACGTAACACCGTGACGTTTGAGGGTGCTCGCAACGCGTTCACGGAGCTCTTCGCGTGGGACGGGCTTTACGAGATAGGAGTCGGCGTATTGGTACATCGCCTCGTTGTGTGCTTCCTCGGTATCGACTCCCGTCACCATGATGACCGGAATGCACATCGTCTCTTCGCGCTTACCGAGACGCTGGAGCACCTCGAAACCGTTCATTCTGGGCATGGTGATGTCGAGGAGAATAAGATCCGGCTCGCACTGTCGTGCCGCCTTCAGGCCGCTCTTGCCGTCCTCGGCAGCGATTACATCGTAGCCTTCGCGTTCGAGCCACTTGCGAATCGTCAAGCGTACCAGCTCGTCGTCGTCCACAACCAGAATACGCGGTTTCATACTCAATCCTATCCAGGAGACGCATTCGTATTCAAGGAACGGGGTTCTTATAGCATATCGCCGTGGACGAGTCCAGTCCGTAGGTCAAAAATTGTACTATGACGCTGCCATCCCGCGGGGCCGACGGGATTCGCCCGTGACGCTCCGCTTCCGAGGCAATTCGAGGTGGAAACCTGGGAGCGGCCCGCAGATGACGCTGATTGACGCTGATAGGAGACTCTCCATCCGCGCTCATCTGCGTCATCTGCGGGCCGCTCCGCTCTTGTGGCGCCCACGGCTCACCGGCACAACTTGTTGTGGTTTGAGGGCAAGTTTCTGGTCAGCGACTGTTACGAATGTCGTAACACATCAAGCGGTCGTGGTAGCGGAGGTAGAGGCGGCCGTTGAGGATGACGGGGTGAGCCCATGCGTCTTTGCGCGATCCATCGGTGAGCATGATTCTGCCGCGCACCTCGAAACCGTTCGGGGTCGGTTCGAGCAGGGCCAGGACGCCGTTTTCGGCCAGGGCGTAGATGCGGTTGTCCGCGTGGATCACGGCGCCCTTCTGGAGGTCCTCCTTGGAATAGCGCACTTTGCCCCTCTCGAGGTCGATGCAGGCCCACGGCCTGTGCTGCCGGTGACCGGAGCCGTAGAGGGCATTCCCGACCACCACGGCGCTGCCGTGACAGCTGTCGAGCGGCGCCTGCCACAATTCCGTGATGCTCACGTCGTCGCCTCGAACGGCGAAACGAAACAGCTTCCCGCCGAAATCGTCCGGCGCCGAAAAGAAAATGGCATCCTGCCAGGCGGCGGGCATGGAGCCGATTACCTCGTAGCGCGCATAGACCGGGTGCGTCCATACCAGTTTGCCCTCGTCGGGGTCTACACAGAAGAGGTGTCGCGCCGAGCAACTGCAAACAAGACGTTTGCCGCCGATCGTAAAGAGAAGGGGAGAAGCGTAGCCGGTCTTGTCCGTGTCAGGTTGCGGCGGATCCACTTCCTTGCCGCCAAAACGATGAGTGCGGTTGAAGCGCAACGGCTCCGTCTTCCAAAGGACTTCTCCCGAGCGGCGATCCAGCGCGGCCATGAGCGTGTTGGGGCCGCCCGGAGTCACGATGACCTCGTCGCCGTCGACCAGCAGGCATTCGCTTATGGCCCACCTGATGTTGGGGGCGCCAAAGGTCTCGAGGATATTCACGGCCCAGCGTTCCTTGCCGTTCTTCGGGTCCAGGCAGACAGCACGGCCGTGGGCGTTGATGTGGTAGAGCGAGCCCTTGTAGAAGGTGCACGATGCGCGCGCTCCGGGATAGGATTTCTTCCATGATCTGCCGTTGACGATGTCCCATTTGCGTTTGCCGTCCAGCGCATGTGCGAAGATGCGGCAGTCCTCACCGACGTCACCGGTTATGTAGAGCGTATCCTCAACGATGACAGGAGAGGACCAGCCGCGGCCGATCCGGTCGGCCTGCCACAGCAGTCCGGGGCCGCTTTCGGGCCACGACTGCAGCAGGCCTGTTTCGTTCACGATACCGTCTCGCGCCGGTCCGCGGAACTGCGGCCAGCCCGCGTGGGGCGATACCGCCGGACGGCAAACGTCGGCCCGGAGCCGGGCGTCAAATGGAGTAAGGGACGCCGAAAGCAGAACTGTCAGTAGGAGGGTGTGCTTCTTCATGGGCTGGAGTATAGCTGCGGCGGAGTGGATGAGGTCAAGCGAGTTTCCTGCTTGCACATCGGCCGCACTTCTCGTAGATGTCCGGAAAACGTAAGGGGTAGGGAATGAACAGGAATCCGTGTCTGCTCGTCGTCGCGCTAACCTGGCTGTTGGCATCCGTGCTGTTGGCGGGTGCCGGCTACTTCGTCCACAGGAACCGCTCGTTCAAGAAGTCGGCTGTGACGGCAAAAGGAACGATCGTTGAGCTGATTGAGAGTAGCGGAAGCGAGACCCACACCAAGAAGTACACGCCCATATTCACCTATACCGATCAAGACGGAACAGAACACAGGAAGAAATCCAGGTACACCTCCTATCCTCCCATTGGTGAAGTGGGTGACCGGATTGAGATCATGTACGACCCCGAGAACCCGAGTGCCGCGAAGATCGATACGTTCTTCAGTAACTGGGGGGTTCCTCTCATTTTGGGGGGACTTGGATCTGCCTCCTTTGTGGTCGGATTTGTCTTCCTCATCATCCTGCGCAAGAGCAGCGCCCAGGGCAAACGCATCTAGTTCGACCCTGTCCGAAAAGGGTCTACGTTTGCGAAACGCCCGTCAATTGAACCTGGAGACGGCGGTCCTCCGC
>CAZKRK010000343.1:0-8325 GCA_964555035.1 uncultured Victivallales bacterium
CGGAACCGCGAAGGGCCGGGCAACTTGGGTTGTGGGCCCCGGCCCGCCTTGTTAACAACCACGATCAGGTTGGACGTCGCATTGGTCGCCACCCAACCGTAATCAAGCGACGCGCCGGATGCGATCTCGAAATTCGGCGACGCGCCGGCCGAGTAGACGTCCTCATAGAACGTCCCGTCAGCGCCGGGGTCTCCCTGCGCATCGCCTCCCGTACCCGGGACACCACCACTAACATCGACCACCGCCGTAGCATTGGAGTTGAACGTATCCGCATAGACGGCAATACGACCGCCCCCGCCGCCGCCGCCATTCTGCTCAGTGCCACCACCACTTATGATGTTACCGGAATTCCCCCCCGAGACATCCAGGAGCGAACCGGCCTGCAGCGAAACCGTCGGAGCATTGATCAAAATGGCGCCACCCGACCCGCCGCCGCCGGTACGATTTCCATTGTACTTGGCGGCAGGTTGAGCCGAGTTGCCCCCGGCGGCCACAACGGAGCCGCTGATCGTAATGCTGGTCACGGCGGTCAACTCGACAGCTCCGCCGCCACCGCCGCCAGTCGAAACGCGGTTGTTCGTGCCGTTGCCTCCTCGCCTGGCGCCAGAGGCGCCTGACCCGCCATACAGGTCCGTCAACGCTGAGTCCCCATAAGTGGTACCTCCGAGTGACACGGTCGGCGCGTCCCCGCCGGCCCCGCCATAACCTCCACCGCCACCTGCTGTATTGTTGCTCGCAACGTAGTCTCCGCCACCATAGCCTTTACCATCACCAGTATTTCTTCCGCCTCTGCCCGCGTTGTTGGCAGGCGGGGCACTGATTAGTGACGTGCCCAGTACGCCGGCCTCGGCGCCCGGTCCACCGTACCTGCCGGTGGTCGTGCCGGCTGAGGGCCCTATCTGACCGGACACGTCGATCGTCGAGTCAATAACCATGGTGCTCGTGGATCCAAGCACCATGCCGAGCCGCTCGCTTGTACCTTCCGTCGTGACGACAACATTGACGGTCACGCCACTGCCGATGCTGACGGAAGTGAAGTTGAACAGCGCCATCACAACGTTGCTGCTCTCGTTGGTGACCCGTGCTCCGGATCCCGAGAATGGAGACCCCGACACGTTGCCCGAGTACGACGGAGGTGTGCTTGCCGTATCGAACGTGATGTCATCGCCGGACGTAAGCGTCAACGCCCCGTTCGCCGTGGCCTGGGCCGAGTAATCGTTCGGATCGAAGCGCGATCCGTCGACCGCCGCCTGCACCGATAGCGCCAACGCAAACATCGCGACAACCAAACCGATTCCGAGCCTGCATCCGAGTGTATTCATCCGATTCATCCTGCATCCTCCTTTAAGTAATCTCGTAAACAAGCCCGTAAGGCACAACTCACCCCACGTTTTCATCATCGCCATCATCGACCCATCCTCCGGTTGTGCCACTTCACATCATCCAAATCGCTTATGGAGCCCGTCTCGGATACTCCATTTGCTTATCGTCTCCGCAATCCGTAAGTACCCACTAAGACCAAACCGGCTGCCGGAGCGGGCCGCTTCGCCACTTCCCTCCACTCAATAGCAAATTATCGCATACGAAAGAACGGCTGCCTATCCCCCGTTTAGATGATACCCACGGGTGTGCGTTTTTCGTAAGCTATTGTGGTGCAACCACCCCTCACACCCTGCGCCCACCAACACTCGCTACGGTTGACGATTACGGACCACGAGGGGACGAGTTTCTCAATCGTCCGCCGTAATCGTCGCCCGTAATCGTCAACCCTGCCCAATGAAAACCAGCGGAGCGAAAACCACTTGCAACCACAACTACTTGCAAGTAGAATTGCTTGCGGAATTGGATTGTGAAGATGTTGAAGGGAGGAATCCGATGGGCGTCGAGACGTCTACACCCGTAACGGCGGGACAGTTCTTTGACCGGCAGATACCTCTTGAGCGTCTGGAACGACTCCTTTCCGATGCTGCATCGGGGACAAGGCGATGGCTGGCTCTGATGGGGCACCGCAAGATAGGGAAGACAAGCCTCCTGTTGGAGCTGATCCGAAGGCGAGCTGACAAAGCGCCTATGGCCTATGTCGACTGTTGGGAGATCAGATCGGACCCGGTGCGCTTTCTCGCGGGTGTCGTATTCACGCTCATACGAACGATGCTTCGACATCGCGGGGACGAAGCGCGTTTGCCGCCTCTTCAACCTTCCACTGACGGTCGCATCGACCGTGCCCTTGTACAGGAACTGGCCCGGTTGGATAGCCCGGCATTGGACAAAGCGGTTCGTCTGCACGATCGTCTCCTCTCGCAGGATCTGACGGTTTCGCATATTCGTTCCGTGTTTGAGTTGCCGCAGGCCATGGCGGAGCAGATGGGCGTGCCGCTTGTCGTGGTACTTGACGAATTCCAGGAAGTGGACCGATTACGGCAGTTGAAACGGATCAAGGGAGGTCTTGGCGATGTGTTTGGAGTCCTGCGGTCGCTGTGGCAGCAACAGGTTGGGGTTTCGTACCTGGTTGCAGGTTCGCAAGTGACGCTTCTTCGCCGGATACTCACGGACGAAGACAGTCCTTTCTATCAGCATTTCGAAATGATGGAGTTGGGCACTTTCCCAAGAGAAGAGAGCCTTCGAATGCTGGGAGAAGTCTTGTGCATCGATGAGGACTTGTCCGAGAGCGTCGCGATCGGGCGCATTTTGGATGTACTGGGCGACCACCCGTTTTACATTCGTGCCCTTGTTCCCGAGATCGGCTTTCCGCTACCCAGGAGAGAACCGAGATTGCCGGATTTGGAGGTATTGCTGAAAGCGGCTCTTCAGGTTTCCTTGTTCGACCAGAACGGACGATTGAGTCTGTTCATGGAACAGAGATATCGCTCTCTTGTGAAGAACTCCACGACAACGGAATCTGTGTTGCGGGGATTCGTGGAACCCGCGCGGGTATCCGATGTCGCGGAGAAGCTCAGGATACGAACGGGCGCGGTAAGCAGTGCGGTCAAAACGCTCATGGCTCAGGACGCATTGGCCAAGCTCCCCGATGGCCGTTATGCCTTTACGGATCCGGCTTTTGCGGTATGGCTTCAGCATCAGGTTGATTTCCGTCGGGCCACGCCACCGCTGTTGGTTGGTACGGATGCGGAGCAGGCCGTGGCTCGGAGGCTCGCGGCCGACGGATTCCGGAGTGTCTACCAGGCTCGCGCCAGTCGCGGCGCATTCGATCTCCTGGCCGTGCACGATGTCCGCGTTTTCGGGGTGCAAGTAAAGAAGAGAGAATTGCCCTACCGCCTTCCCGGCGCGGAACTGACGCGATTAATCGAGGAAGGCACACGTCTTGGATTCCATCCTGTGTTGGCGCTCGTCACTTCCACCGGCGTTCGATTCTACGAGCTGAAGAAGAAACATGCTGACGGTTTGCCGTTCAACGCCCGCAAGAAACACGCACACTCCTTACTGGAACTACTCTAATGCCGATCGGTTTGTGATATGAATACTGGCATGTTGCGGCTTCAAGAACTGCTCGTCGTGGCCCTGCTGACTGGAATCGCCCCCGCCATGGCCGACACATCCGCAACGAACGCCCCGGCACGGGCCGACCCTTCGACAAACTCAGGGTCTCCGCTTCGCCCCGACACCCAACACGCAACACGCGACACGCGCTTGCCCGCCGTAGCCTTGGCGAAGGCGGGACACGCCATAACGCGCTCCTCCCTGACCCAACTGGAACAGCGGCTCGTGGAGATCGACTCCGAGCTTGAACGGCTTGCCCGCTATAGCCTCCGCGGCAGGATCGGCTCCGTCGGCTTCAAATCGGAGGAGCACGCGAATCCTGCCCACACGGAGTGGATTCGTGTCGAGCTGGGTCAGGACATCCCCATCGATCGGATCGTACTGGTTCCCACCATCTGGCGCGACACCATGGAGGAATTCCAGGCGGATGCATTCCCGCTGGAATTCCACATTGTCGCCGGGACAAGCCGCGATACCAACGGCACGATGGTGGCGTCCTTCGGTCCACAAGATCGCCTTCTGCCGCGCGTCGCGCCCCTCGTCGTGCCATGCCCCGGAACGATCGCGTCCTGGGTGCGGGTGGAAGCCACCACCCTGTCGGCGCACGGCTTGGGCGAAAAGTACTGTCTCCAGCTATCCGAAATCCTGGTCTTCAGCGGTCCGAAAAACGTCGCCTTGCAGCAACCCGTCAAGAGATCGTCACGCAAGGCCGGCCCCGGCGGCATGCGATGGGCCCCTAAATACGTGGTGGACGGGTGTGTGCCCTACCTGATGGACGCCCGGCAAGGGGACCAGAGCATTGCCTTTGAGGGTAGCGTCGCCAAGCGTGGGCAAGCGACGTTGACCATCGATCTCGGAACGAATCTGCCGCTGGACCGGCTCCACCTGCATACGGCGGACCTGGAGAATACCGTTCCCCCGTCCTATCACGCCGAATACGGTATGCCACGAGGGTTCGTTGTCGAAGGGGCAACCCGGGCAGATTTCTCGGATGCGGTTCGATTGATTGATTACAGCAGGAAATCGGTCTACGACATTGCGCCCATCATGATGCGACGTTTCCCGCGTACCTCTTGCCGCTATGTCCGGTTGATCGCGCGCGCCCCCTATCCCGCCTCCGGATCGTCCAGGGGATCGACGATTGCCTTTGCGGAAATCGAGATCTTCTCCGAATGCCGCAATGTTGCTCTTGGCAGGCCCGTCAGCTGCGACTTCGAGCCGTTAGTCAACAGTTCTCTGTCCGCTCTGACGGACGGCCTCAACTTCTACGGCCTGATCCTGCCCGTCAGAGACTGGCTTGAGGAACTCGCCCTTCGCCATGATCTCGAGACGGAACGCCCCCTGGTCGTCGCGGAGTTGAACCGCCGCTATGCACGCCAGAAGGTGAACCTGAATCGGATGATCTGGCTCGCCACGCTGCTTGCGACCGGAGCAGTTATCATCGTGTTGATCGACCGCATCATCCGGCAGCGCGCAATCTATCGAACACGCGAACGGATTGCGGCCGACATGCATGACGAACTGGGCGCGGACATCCACGCCATTGGCCTGCTCAGCGATCTCGCGGGGGCCGCGGCGGAATCGCCGGCAAAACTGCGGAAACTCCTTTCGAGCATGCGGGCACTGACCGAACGTACCGGCGTAGCGGTGCGACACTGCGCCAACTTGCTGGAGGCCAAGGGACTATACGAGAACCTGCCCGAAGATATGCGGCGCGCCTCTACGCGGATTATGGCCGATCTCGATCACGAGATCTCGTTCGAGGGCGAAAGCCTGTTGCATCGAATCAGCCCCCGCGAGCGCATCGGCCTTATCCTCTTCTACAGGGAGTGCCTTATCAACGTCCTTCGCCACTCCGGCGCCACCCGGGCTTCAACACGGCTAACGGCAAACAACCGGGAACTCTGCCTTACGGTCACCGATAACGGACAGGGTTTGGCGGATTCCTCCGGCAACGGCATCCCTCCATCGCTCAAGCGCCGGGCGCGACTGCTCAGAGCCCAGGTTCAGGTCGAGCAACCGAAACCAGGAGGAACCTGTGTCACCTTGACGCTGAGGACCAGGAGGTTAGGAGTCTTGAAATGAGACAAGCAATCCGGGTGATGCTGGTGGAGGACAGTCGTGAGTACCGGGAAGTCATTAACCTTGCCTTGGAGGACGAGTCCGACATCGAACTGACCAGCCAGTTCGGCACGTCCGAGATCGCCCTGCGCAGTCTGCAGGACAGGTCAACACGGCAGGCGCCCGACCTCGTCCTGCTCGACCTCCGACTGCCCGGCATGGATGGCATCAAGGCAATCCCCTGGTTCAAGAAGTACGTTCCTCACACGAAAATCGTCATACTCACCCAGTCTGACGATGAGGCGGACGTGCTGCAAGCCATCCGGCTCGGCGCTTCGGGCTACCTGCTGAAATCTTCCACGGTCAAGGAGATCACGGAAGGCATTCGAACCGTGATGGACGGGGGCGCGTCGCTGGATGCCGGCGTAGCCAGATTCATTCTGGAAAACCTGAAAGCAAGACTCCCGCGGGGCAAAACGAAGCCGGTGCTCTCGGAGCGGGAGATGCAGATCCTCACGCTCGTCGCGGAAGGCCTCTTGAAGAAGGAGATAGCCAACCGGCTCGGTATCGGCTTCACCACCGTCGCGACCCACTTTCGCCACATCTACGAGAAACTCGACGTCCAAAACGCCCCCGCCGCCATCGACAAAGCCTACCGCCTCGGTCTCTTCCAGCCCGGCGATGACGAGTAGGCCATGTTTGAGAGTACAGGTTTCGGTTCTCGGATTTCAGGAGGGATGAGATGCTGACCGCTGACCGATCACGGTAGGGGCGGCAACGACGCCTTCCAGTCCAACAGGTCTCACATTCCGCACATCTGAAGACACGTTTCCGTTCATTGCAACGTGCTGTGCATCCACTATTTGCGGCTTGCTTCGATCTTCAGCGCCTCAATAGGTGCAAGAAAGGGACAGACCCCTGTTCCCTCTCCTGGCAGTCGCTTTTCAGGCGGCGATCACCCGGCGGCGGTGCGGGCACGTTCGGTGCTCAGCTTGACGGGAACAACATCAGCCTTTTCGACGACTTCACGGCCGTCTGCACGAACGTGGGCCCAATTACCTGCAGCAACGTCCGGATCTTCTCGCCGGGGTCCAACGGCACGGTGTTCCGGGTCAGGTAGAACCGGTCCGAGCGTCCCATCGCGCCGCCGGCAATCCCTTGACACCCGTGCACGGTCATGATCACCATCGCCCCGGTCTGGGCTCGTGGGGTTGTGCGTGCGTGGGCTTGTGTGGCGCAGAAGAACGCAGGCCCTCGCCCGCCGGCTACCTTGGCCCTGTGTCGTGAAAACGGGCGCCGGTAACAACCTCTGCCGAATAGCATCGGCATTCCCGACATCGATTGTCAAAATACACACGTTGGCTTCCCCGAGGAGATCCCGATACGGCTTGAAGATGTCGCGTCGTATGGTACTGTTCTCGGTATGAAGAGGACCATATACGTCGAAACCTCTGTGGTGAGTTACTACACAGGGCAACCCACACGTGATCTGGTCATCGCCAGCCGTCAGGAACTCACTCGCGAAGTCTGGCCGGCCTTGTTGACCGTCTATGATTCCTATGTCTCGGCGCTGGTCGAGGAGGAGGCATCGCGAGGCGATGCGGCCAAGGCCAAGAAGCGAGTCGATTGTATTCAACCGTTTGCAGGTCTGGACATCACACCGGACGCACAGGTCTTGGCGGCGAAACTCATGGCCGACAAGGCGATTCCGGAAGAGCATCCGGAAGATGCCCTGCACGTGGCCGTTGCTGCGGTGAACGGCATCGATGTCGTGCTGACCTGGAATTTCAGCCACATCAACAACCCTTTCACGCGAATGATGGTACGCCAAGTCATTGAGAACGACGGTTATCAGTGCCCTGAGATCTGCTCTCCCGAGGAACTACTGGAGATTGAAACATGAGCGATCCTATTGTAGACGAAGTCCGGCGTCACCGGATGGAGCACACCCGTGAGTTCAAGTGTGACCTCAAGGCAATCTGCGAGGACTTGCGTCGGAAGCAGGCTCTCTCGAATCGCCAAGTTGTGCGTCTTCCCCCAAAGCGACTCCAGCCGAAAGGTGACTTCAAGCGTTGTTGAGAGAATGGAATACCCGATAGCACTATTCGCCTTGGTCCTGTCGGGGCAAGCTGCCTTCGCCGAATTGGAGAATGTGAATATCTCTGCCGTCCCTGCGAGGGGCGACGCTTCTCGATTTCTGACAGAGTTCGTCTGGCCCGAATGCACGCTCGCATTGTCAAACTGTATGCGTCAGGTGGCTTCCCCTTACAGTGTTTGGGTTCAAACACGAGATGGCTCGATTTCGCAGAACAATGAGATTCGTTTTTCCGTTGGTGACAACCGCCACTTGCTGATGACGGGTGCCGTGCTGGCCATGCTGCCGGTGGCCGCGCTGTTCGTCATCTTCCAGCGCCACATCATGGCCGGAGTCGCCACGACCGGGATCAAGAGCTAGCCCGCATTTCTCACCGCCTTCCTACTGCGGCACCGCACAGCACCGCCATTGCAGATCGAAACGCCGAAACGCCAGATCGCAGTATGGAATGTCGCTTCAGCTTGCCAACCCGGTTGACTGGAGAATGCATGCCCTCAGGGGCAGCGAAATGGGAGCCGGTCTTTCTCGGCAGACGTCGTCAAAGCTCCCTCTCACGAGAAATGGTCAGATCCAAGCTCTTGGAACATTGACAAACAGACAATACTACAGTTCCATTAAAACAAGGCGGGCCGGGGCCCACAACCCAAGTTGCCCGGCCCTTCGCGGTTCCG
>CAZKRK010000344.1:0-2261 GCA_964555035.1 uncultured Victivallales bacterium
GTTTCCGTCTGTGCTCGACTCTTGCTCGTAACGGCGGAGGACCGCCGTCTCCAGGTTCAATTGACGGGCGTTTCGCGAACGTAGACCCTTTTCGGATGAGGTCTATCTACTTCATCTCACGTCGTAAGGCACGGCATGGCTCTGGATGCGATCGAAGAAACGTCTCACCTGGCCCCAGTTTCCTCCCGAAGCGACGTGGATCACAATGCGGGGGGACCGGTCGGCGCCAACGGCGTCCACGCCCGCGGCGCCGGCCTTGAGCAGGCGGGCCAACTTGCCGAACTGTGCCTCCGGATCGCCGCTGCCCCACAGCTTGGCGTCCGGCCATAGCATGCCGGGGTTGATCTCGTTGCCGAGCTGGACATAGTCGGGCAGGACGCCGGCCTTTTCGAATTCGCGCAGGGTGTTGCGGGTGTAGGTCCGCACGGTCTTCACGAGCGTCTCGAAGTCTAGGCCTTCCCACGCCTTCGGTTTGAGTTGGTGCGCGGGGTCGGCCCAGGTGTCGGAGTAGTGGAAGTCCAGCAGCAGTTTCGCGTTCGCGGCTTTGATTCGCCTGGCGAGCCCGATGGTGTGGGCGCTATCGTTGACGACTACGCCCTTGCCGGTCGGGTTTACGAAGATGCGCAGGCGGAAGCAGCTGCAGCCGTGTGCGCGCATGATGGCGATGGCGTCGCCCTGTTTGCCGCCGTCGCGGAAGACGGCGCCGTGTTGCTGCAGGACTGCAAGCGCGGAGATGTCTCCACCAACCAGCCACTCACGGGCGGGTTGGGCGTGCGCGAGACCGGCGATGAGCGCGAGAATCAGCGCGGTTGTGTTGGGCAGGGCTGTGAGATGCATGGTCATGGCCTGCTGATGCGCAGGCGGTAGAAGCGAACACGGTCCGCGCGGTTCGTGTCCCGGACGGTTATGGGGGCGTTGGACTGTGCAATGGACGAGTGCAGAAGCTGCCAGGCGCTGGTGAAACTCCGGCGGTAATCCACGGCGTACACTCGTCCGCTGAGCCCCTCGAATCCCACGCCGAGTCCGTGCGGCGTTTGCGCGACCGTTATGTGTGGAACCGAGAGTGCGTCCCGCGGGTCGGTGCCGGCGGTGTACTCGGCACGGTTGGAGAAACCGTCGCCGTCGTCATCGGTATCGAGGGGTGCGCCGAGGTGGTGGAGGTAGCGCCGCTCCCACCAGTCGGGGACTGAGTCGCCGTCGCTGTCGCGTGTCGCGTGGTCGGCGGGCCGTACGAGGACGGTCAGACGCTTGACCTCGTACCAGTCCGTGTTGTCCTTGTACGTCCAGTCCTTGTTCTGCCCTGCCGAGCTTCCCACGCCCACGTCATCGATCTCGTCCGCCGCCCAGCCGTTGTAGGCCAGTACGGTGCGCGCATCCGTGCCCGGCCCGTCTCCGTCCGTGTCGCCGATGTGTATCTGCAGGCAGCCGTGTCGGGCCAGCGGGTAAACCCTGTCGCCGTGGTCGTACACGTGGGGACTGGCGTTCGTGAACCCCTGCGTGTTGTCCTGCAGGTAGCCGTAGGGCCAGAACTCGATGATGCCGTAGTCCGGGAAGTCCCCGTGCACGAGTTGAGCGCCCGGCGAGGCGAGGACATAGAGATTGTCCACGTACTGTTGGACAGTCCTGGGCGTGCCGGGAGGGAGCAACGACAGTTCTTCCACGTCCGTAAACAGCGTGTCGAAAGCGGCAAACGCCCAGTTCGTGCCGGCGCCCGATCCCAGTTCCAGGTAGTAGGCGACCCGGTCATGAACCCACGAATCGGACGGGTTCGGCCGCAGAGCGTAGGGAATGTCCTGGTCCGTCCGGTAGTTCGCCGCGTCCTCGATGTCCAGAATATAGGCCGGAACGAATTCGCTCGCAACGGGAACGCGTTCGTAGATTGTCGGTGTCGGAGTGGTAACGACGAAGGTTGTCGCGGCGGAACATCCACCGTGATTCGCCGCGGCAAGCGTCCCCGTGTAGGTTGTCCCGGGCAGAAGTCCCGCCAGGCGTATGGCCGGAGGCCGCGTCGAGCCGGAGAAGACGCCTTCGATGCGTGCGGTGTAGCCGGTGGCTCCGGCGGATGACGGCCACGCTATGTCGGTCGTGTAGAACGAAACCGACTCGACCGTAATGTTGGTCGGCGGAGGCGGCGGGTCGGGGGGTGCGGCCGGCCGCACCACCACCTAGAGCCCCCCCCGCGCGGAGTCCCCGGCGTTGGCCGCCGCCCGCCAAACGGGCGCCCGGCCCCGCGGGCGCGGCGCGCTGCCGGGACCGGGCGC
>CAZKRK010000344.1:2271-8298 GCA_964555035.1 uncultured Victivallales bacterium
GGCCCATGCTTGGGCGTGTGTTTTCCACAAAACCGACTCGACTTATTTGTGGGGCGGGGGGGGGGGGGGGGGGGGGGGGCGGGCCGGCCCCACGACCACGTAGAGCCGCCGCCGCGCGTAGTCCCAGGCGTTGGCCGCCGCCGTCCAATCGGGCGCCGTGCCGGGGTCGTCCGGTCTGCCGATGCCGGTGTCGCACAGCGCGGAGCGTTCCCAACCCGAGTAGGCCAGAATAGTCTCGCCCTCGGTGCCGGCGCCGCCTCCGTCGAGATCGCAGTTGTGGACTTGGAACGAGCCGTAGGCGAGCGACGGCGCGCGTTCGTCACCCCAATCGAAATCGCTGTCGGAGGCATTCGGCGCCGAGTCGACGTTGGTGGCGCGGTAGCCGCCCGTCCATATTTCTACGCGTCCGCTGTTCGTAAATGCGCCGGTAGTCACGCCGGCGTCGGCACTGCCGGTAACGTAGAGGTTCGAGACCGGCCGCGAGAAGGCCACGTCGTTGACGGCCGTATTGGGCAGAAGCAGCTCCTCGACGTAGGGCGTGAAGGCGTCCATGGCCGCGAACACCCACTGTGTGCTCAAACCGTCACTGAGCTCGAGATAGTAGCCGACGCGGTCGAAGTAGCTCGTGATGACGGGTGCATGGTTGACCAGGTAGGCGGGTTCGTGCGCGGCGGACGAGCCTTGCTCCGGGAGGTCAGCGGCACAGACAAGCGTGTAGTTCGTGACTTGCGGCACGTGTGCATAGACGGCGGCGGCCCGCGTTTCGGCGTGCAACGGAGCGGAGGCAGGCGAGCTCCCGCCCGCATTGAGCGCCGTTATCGTGTAGGTGTAGGAGGTGGCAGCCTCGAGCGGCGCGTCGACGAAGAGCGGCTTGTCCGTTGTCGCGATCGAACTGCCGTCCCGCGTGACGTTGTAGTGGGTAGCGTTCGTGACCGGGTCCCACCAGACCTCGAGCATGTGGGCGCCGCGGGGATGCAGGCGCAGTCCCGTTGGCGCAGGTGGCGCAGGCGGCAGTTCCGGCATGATTACCGTTGCCTCGGCCACTCCCGACGTACCCCAGACGTTCACGGCCTCGACGGCATACGCGTAGTTGCTGAGCGGTTGAACCGTTGTGTCGCGATAGGAGGGAGCATGTACCGTCGCGGCAAAGTCGCCGTTCCTGTAGATCCGGTAGTGCGAGCTGTTTGCGCTTTCGTCCCACATCAGCCGGCAGCTTGTGTCGAGATTGGTCAGGGCATGCAGTCCCGTGGGCGCGGCGGGCGCGTTGGTGGTTACATTGACGGGGACATTGCGGAACGCCAGGAGCCCCCCCCCGAGTGCGTTCGTGACCCACGGGCCGTCGTACTTGTGCCCGTTGTACTGGAGGGTATCCGACTCGTCGCAGGCTGCATGGAAGGTCAGAACGATTCGGTTTCGTTCGGCTGTTCCTCCGATGGGAGTCAGCCGGGACGTTTCGGCCCAGAAGTCCAGCTCCGCACCGTCATCGCAGACCAGTGTATCAAGCCGCTTTCGCGTGACGATGGTGATTTCCCTACGGTTCGCGGCGCTGATGAACGCTTCCAGCACATTGGGTGACTCGATGTTCGGGGCGTCGGGTGCGCCGTTCAGGTCTCTGGCGATCAGGGGCGCCAGGTGGTCGGCCATCTCGCGGTAGCCTTCCTTGTAGCTGAAGTGCAGGCCGTCATGTCCGTCGAGGCCGGTCGTCGACATCACGCTCACCTTCTCGAGCGAGTCACCAAGCCTTCGTTGCGTGTCGCGGATGCGGATATTGTAGTAGTGGGGCGGCAACTCGTCGGCGCGGAGCTGGTGCAGATAGACGCGTTCCAGTGCGGGATAGTCCTCGCACCAGTCCGCGTAGAGAGACCGAAAACCGGCCTCATGCGTGACGGCGTCGCCCATATCGCTTTCGCCCTGGTACCAGACGATTGCCCGGACGTACTCTCGCAGTCCGCTGTTCCGCGCCCGCCACAGCAGGCGGCCGTAGTTGGTTGTCATGTCGGCGGGATCGCTGTCGTTGCGTTGAAAGAAACCGATGGCGGCGCCGCCATTGGCGCCGTTCAGGATGGCGACGGGCACCCGTAGCTCCCGCAGTAACTGCCGGCCAAGGCGGATTCCCAACTGCCCGACCGAGCCGGGGTCTCCGCGAATGACGCGCCCATCGCCCGACGCGCAGCCCCACTCGCGGTAGGAGAATGCTTCCTGGGACTGGTCCGATCCGTAGCCGTAGGTACGGATGAACGGATCGAGATTCGCGTGGGACGTGTCATAGTGCTTGTAGCACTCTGCGTTGGACTGCCCTTCGATCACGAACACATCACCCGCCACGATGTTCCTGCTGCGGCTAATCAGGGTCTCGTTCGTGCCGGCGCCCGACCAGACCTCGAAGTCGTAGTTTGCAAGCTCGGCGGCAATCGCGACGCCGAAACCGAACGGGGCGGCATTGCTGACCGTGTGGACGGCCTGGGTCTGAAAGGCGTATGGCGTACCATTGCGATACACGCGCAGGGCCACGCGATCGACGCCGCTTGAAATCGCGGCCTCTCCCGCGACCGCGACAGTCACGGCGTTCGATCCTGTTTCGCGCGCATAGAGCTGCAAGTCACCGGGCATGTTCGTCAGCGTGACCGGAAGAACCGGTTCCTGGATGCCGGCGTCCGGCAGGGGGTTGCCGGCTGCGCCTGCCTGATAGACCTGCAGGAGCTCGTTCGAGCTCAGCGCCCTGTCCCAGATCGCAATGTCGTCCAGATCGCCGACCATCGTCTTCTGCTCTCCGTATCCGGCGGCGACCAGGGAACGGTCGATCGGCCTGGATACGTTCTGTCGCGATGCGGCAAGTTGGCCGTCGACGTACAGGCTGAGCGTGCCGTTCCGTTCGTAGTCGTAGGTGACGGCGAGGTGATACCACGTGTTCTGAAAAAGAACATACTCGAAGCCGCTCGTCCGCAGTGTCCAGAAGTCGTCGTTGTGCCCGGCTACCGGTCCGTAGTTGCTGTTCTGCTCGGGATCCTTCGTCGGGGTCCACAGCGCATGGCCGTGAAACTTGACGCTGCCGCAAAGGACGTGGTTCGTCAGGGAAAAACTCGGCCTGCGGAACCAAACCGCCTTGGTGTAGGCGCGCTGCGGCAGGACATCGGACCCGAACCGGATACAGCCGTCCTTGTCGAATGTCGCGGCCTTGCCGCACCTGCCGTTCACATAAGCTTCGTTGCCCACGAACACGCCGTGGTTCGTGCTGACGGCGTCGTTGGCGTCGTCATCCAGCGGCCAGTAGCCGACCAGCGCAGCCTGAAGCTCGCAGGCCGCAAAAACAACAATGGCCAGCACCCCCCCCATATGTGCCCTATGTCCACTCATACTTCATATGATAGCACAGCGCTGAGCGTCGAGAAACAAAAGGATTGAACCGCTTTCTTGTTCCGCCCAACTCCGCGGTTGTGGATTCGGTGCAAACGTAGGTCCGATTTGTAATCGGACCCAACGCTGTTCGGATGCGGCGTCCCCCGACACTTGAGACAACCGGCGTGGATTGGGTCCGATTGCAAATCGGACCTACGTTTGCCGCATCTCCGAGCTTCCGTGGTGCCCCCCCCACGCCGGCTCCGACGGATTTGGACGCGTCGCGTTGCCCCGAGCAGAACTGTGACTTGCACACGGCGGGCTGCATCGGGCATAATAGATCATGCAGCGAGGTCTTCGTCATAGGGTGCCGATCGTTGTCCTGGCCGGATTGGCGCTTACCGGCCTGAGCCTCGCCATGTACCTTCACCCGCCGGCGCTTCTGCGTCCGTTCATGGCGCTTTCCTGCGACGTCATGATCCGCAGGGCGGCCGAGGAACCGAAGTCGGGCCGCGTGGCGATCGTCGACATCGATTCGCCGAGCCTGGAGCGAATCGGACAATGGCCGTGGCCGCGTCACCGGCTGGCTGTTCTCGTGCGGCAACTGGCGCGCAGCGCCGCCGCCGTCGTGGCCTTCGACGTGATATTTGCGGAAAAGGACCGCCTCTCACCCCACAGCGTCACGGAAGATATGAAGCGTTACTTTGACGCCGACGTCTCCTGGGGAGGCATGTCCACCAACCTGATGGACTTCGACCGGATGTTCGTTCGGGAACTCCGAGAAGTGC
Source organism: uncultured Victivallales bacterium (assembly GCA_964555035.1). Lineage (GTDB taxonomy): Bacteria > Verrucomicrobiota > Kiritimatiellia > UBA8416 > CAYOBW01 > CAZKRK01. Next base: position 6,396 of record CAZKRK010000344.1, read on the forward strand.
CGTCCATTCTCGGTTGCCTCCTGCATCCGTCGTTGGAGCACACGGCCGCGAGTGATGAGACCTGTCCCGGTTTCCGTTCGCGCGTGTTCATGCGCGGGAAGGGCGATCCTGTTCCGTGGATGCAGCAGGCACGGGGGGTGGACCTGTCCCTGCCGTTCATCGAGGAGCGTCTTTCGATTGGGGCTGTGAACGCGTTGGCCGACGCCGACCTGGTCGTCAGGCGCGCTCCCATGGTGTGGGCACTGGGGGATCGCGTATATCCGGCACTGTCGCTGGAGGCGCTGCGCCTCTACGCAGGCCGGGAGCAGTCTCGAGTCGACTATGACGAGAGGGGCGGCCTGGCCCGTGTCGTCGTGGGCGACCTCAGCTTTCCCGTCGACCGTTGCGGCAGCGCAGTTATCAACTTCCGGCGCATCGTCGAGGGGCGGCCGGGCAGCGGTTTTGTCTGTTCTTTTCCCACGCATTGCGCCGCCGACGTGATTGACGGCAAGGTCCCCAAGGAGGCGTTCGCGGGCAAGATCGTTCTGGTGGGCACGTCCGTTCCCGGTTTGAGAGACCTCAGGGCGACCCCCATGACGCCCGTCTTCTCGGGCGTCGAGGTGCACGCGACCATAATCGACAACGTCCTTGCGGGTGACGTGCTGTTCGAACCGGGCACGCTGGTCGCCGTGCATGCCGTCCTGATTGGGCTGGTCGGCTGCCTGCTGACCGTTCTGCTGCATCGCAGCTCGGCCTGGATCGGGCTTTGCGTTGCGCTCGGAACGATCCTGCTGTCGGTGGGCGCCGGCTTTGCGTTGCTTGTCGCCAAACATGTCGTTTTCGATCCGAGCTGGCTTGTGATCACGGTCGTGATCGAGTACCCATTGCTGACCGTCATTCGTTTCTGGGAAACCGAACGGCAGCGGCGCATTGTGCGCAGCATGTTTGCGACGATGGTGTCGCCGAAGGTGCTGCACTACCTCGAGAGCAATCCCGATTCGTTTTCGTTGACCGGGCGCAAGGTCGATGCCTCGGTTCTCTTCTCGGACATCAAGGGCTTCACGGCCATTTCCGAGACCTTGTCGCCCGACCGCCTCTCCACGCTCTTGAACAAGTACCTGAGCCCGATGACAACGATCATCCTGGAGCGGGACGGCTACGTAGACAAGTATCGCGGCGATGCCATCATGGCGGAGTGGGGCGTGCCCTACCCGCTCAAGAATCACGCTGTCCAGGCCTGTTTCAGTGCGCTCGAACAGCAGGCGCGCCTGGCCGAGCTGCGCCCTTTCCTGCGGGAGGAATTCGGATGTGACGTCTACGTGCGCATGGGAATCAACTCGGGCGAAATGACCGCGGGTCACATGGGGTCGGACCAGCACTTCGACTACACCGTGTTGGGGGACGCCGTCAATCTGGCCTCCCGGCTCGAACCGGTGAACCGCGACTATGGCACGGAGATCATAATCGGCGGGGATACCTACGAGCGGGCCCGGGACGAGATCGAAGCGCGGTTGCTGGACCGGATTGTCGTGAGGGGCAAGTCGCATCCTGTTCACGTCTATGAGCTGTTGGGACGCGCGGGCGAGCTGGACGACGACCGTCGCCGGGTGAGAGAACTCTACGAGCGGGCGCTGCACTTGCACTGGGAACGACGGTGGGAGGACTCCCTGGCTTGCCTCGACGAAGCGTTGAACGTTGTGCCGGACGACGCGCCGTCAAGAGTCCTGCGGACACGTGTCGAAGAATACAGGCGTACGCCTCCTCCCGACGGGTGGGAAGGGGAATACGTGCGAGACGAGAAGGATTAGGCCGCTTACAGCGGCCGACTAAACGGAAGATCGTTCAGATCGCGGACGCGTCCTCCGGGGAGTCAGCAATTCTCATTATGGCCACGCCCCCTGCGACCTTGTGTCGCAGGAGCGGG
>CAZKRK010000345.1:0-8291 GCA_964555035.1 uncultured Victivallales bacterium
GGGATCTCGCTTAAGCAAGTGCTATTCGGGCGTGTCCTTTTTTTGTGGCAAAATTTCGGAATTCGCGCTTTAATGAGGGCGATCGTCGAGACGGAAACCCGGGCGAACGGGGTTCTATGCTTTGTATATGAGTGAACCTACCGATAGAGAACGGGAGTCTCCTTCTCCCTCCGCCCGCGGCGTCTGGGCCGCGGGGCTCCGAAACGTGCTTCGCCCGACGCACCACAAGCGGCGAGCCGCCTTTCTGCTCGGCGATACGGCCTGCATCTTCCTGAGCTTCTTTCTCGCGTTCTGCCTCAGGTTCGAGTTCGCAATCCCGGATGCGTTCGTGAACGTGATGTGGGTATGGATGCCGGTCGTTGTCCTGATGAGGGTGGTCTTTCTCTACCTGGGCGGACTGTATGCGGTTAGCTGGCGATTTGTCGGCCTCAGGGAGTTCCTGACCCTCGCCAAGGTGTTTCTGGCTTCGGCACTGCTGTTGTGGTTGGCGAATGTGCTCGTGCTTTCATTCGCGCCCTATTTGTTTGTGCCACGGGGGGTGCTCGTTATCGACGCCGCTTTCGCGTTCCTGTTCGTGGGCATCTTCAGGGTTTCCAAACGCCTCTACCTGCACGGGATCGGCATGCACCACGGCAAGCGTACGGTTGTTGTCGGCGCCGGCAGGGCGGGAGAGAGGCTTGTGAGGGAACTCCTCCGATCCAAGGTCGAGGCGTTTCACCCCGTCGCGTTTGTCGACGACAATTCGGATTTTCACAACACGACCATTCACGGTGTTCCCGTTCTCGGCGATTGCGATGCCGTTGGCGAAATAGCAGCGGAAGAGCGAATCGAAGCCGCGATCATAGCGTTGCCGTCGAGCTCCCACGAACGGATCAGGGAGGTGTTCCGCAAGCTTTCCGACCACGGCATTCACGATGTCAAGGTGGTCCCCAGCATTGCCCACCTCGGGAAGGACGCAATCGCCGCGCGGGACATCAAGACCATACGACTCGAGGACCTTCTGCCGCGCGAGACCGTCACCATCGACGATGCCGCCGTGAAGGAGCTGGTGTCCGGGCAAACGGTCATGGTCACCGGCAGCGGCGGCTCGATCGGGTCGGAAATCGTGCGGCAGGCGTTGCGATACGGAGCGGAGCGCGTTGTCGCCTTCGAGGTGGACGAAACCGAGCTGCACACGCTGGGGCTCGAGATCGCGAATGACCGACTGGTCCCATTCCTCGGGGACGTCAGGGATAGGGCCAAAGTCGAAATCGCCCTCAAACGCTTCTCGCCCGCGGTTGTCTTCCACGCCGCGGCATACAAGCACGTGCCGATGATGGAGTGGTTCCCCGAGGAAGCCGTGCGCACGAATTCGCGCGGCACATTCGAACTGGCCAAGGCATGCGCCGAGCTCGGGGTGCGGGAGTTCGTCAACATCTCGACCGACAAGGCGGTCAACCCGACCAGTGTCATGGGTGCGACAAAACGCATTGCCGAAATGGCCTGCCGGGCGGTAGGCGGCGCAAACACGACCAAGTTCGTCTCGGTCCGCTTCGGCAACGTTCTCGGCAGCCGGGGAAGCGTGATCCCCACCTTCCTGCACCAGATCGGCAGCGGCGGCCCGATCACGATCACGCACCCGGAAATGAAGCGCTACTTCATGAGCATTCCCGAGGCCGTATTGCTCGTGTTCCAGGCTGCTGCCATGGGCAAAGGCGGCGAAGTCTTCGTACTGGACATGGGAGAACCCGTGATGGTCCGTAAAGTAGCCGAAGACCTCATCCGCCTCCACGGACTGGTTCCGCACGAAGACATCAAGCTCGTCTACACGGGCATGCGCCCCGGCGAAAAGCTGTTCGAGGAGCTGCTCACAGCGGAAGAAGGCACGGACGCCACGACGCACGCAAAGGTCTTCGTGGCCCGAAACGGCGCCTGCCACACACCCGAAAAAGTCGATCGGATCATAGCCGACCTCGAAGACTGCGACCACGACCACGACCGCATCAAGCAGACCCTCCGCAAGCACGTACCCTTTTATGAAATGCTGAAAGGCTGAAAAGCCTTGGGGAAAATGCTGAAATGCTGAAATGCTGAAAAGCCTTGGGGAAAATGCTGAAATGCTGAGATGCTGAAAAGCTGAAAAGGGAGAGGGCTGGGGAAAAGGCTGAAAGGCCTTGGGGAAAATGCTGAAAGGCTGAAAGGCTGAAAAGCTGAAAGGCTGAAAAGAGAGAGTGCTTGGGGAAAATGCTGAAATGCTGAAAGCTGAAATGGGGGAACGGTCTCCCCATTTCTGCATTTCAGTTTTCAGTCTTTTCTCCTCACTTTGGAGACTATCGTGGTGAAGATGGAGATGATCTCGTCTGTCTCTTTCAGGAGATACTGAATCTGTTCTCCGCTGATGCCGCATTCTTCGTGCAGGAGCTCGAGCCAGAGGGCTGATTCGTCCGCTTCCTGCAGCAAACCGTCCAGCTTGGAGCAGAACTCCGCGTCTGATCGGGCGCGAGATGCTTCCCGTGCATGCGCCGCAACTGAGGTCCCAGAGCGGAGAAGCTGTCCGCCCAATACACGCACCTCCTCGCGCCGTCTGGGCAAATCCGTGAAGAAACGAATCGTACGTCCCGCATGGCGCTTCGTCCGTTCCCGAAGCTCCTCACTCAACCGCATATCCCCACCTCCATTTCAGCTTTTCAGCTTTTCAGCCTTTCAGCATTTTCCCCAAGGCTTTTCAGCCTTTCAGCATTTTCCCCAAGGCGTTTCAGCCTTTCAGCATTTTCCCCAAGACCGCTCGTGCGTGCCGCGCGTAGTGGCCGCGGAGGTCGGAGGCGTATTGACGAAGGATCTTCTCGCCCAGGCCGTCGTGGTCGCCGCAGCGGTAGAGGGCGCGGGCCAGCATCAGTTCGCGCAGGGAGACCTCACGACTCGTGTTGTCCGTGCGGCTGGCCGGAATGGATGACATGGCACCGCCGAGGTTTGTCATCGCGTGGCCGGTCATGCCGGATTTGCCGAGCAACTCGGCCAACGGCCTGGCCGCGCCGGCGTCCTTGAAGCGCTCCAACGCTTCCGATACCGCGCGGTGATGCGACAGCGCATGCTCCGGCGTGAGCTGCTTGACTTTTTCGACAATCGCCGGCACGGCATGCGCGTCGCCTGCGCGACCGAGCGCGATTATCAGCCCGTCGACCGCACTGGCCGATCGGCCGAACTGGCCCATCCCCCTGAACCGCCAGCCCTTGTCCCAGGGTTGCGCGTTGACGGCCTCGATCAGCGTTTCCACACCGGTGGCGTCGTTCAACGAAGCCAACACCTGCGCCAGGACCAGCCGGTAGTCCGCATCGTCCGCGCCGAGATATGTCTTCTTCAGGACCGGCACGGAGACATCCGGATTGGCGAGGATAACGGGCAACCCCTTCATCTCCTTGGCCAGCGCCGACACCGCCTTCTCTATGCGCGCGCCGCTCGGAGGCTCCGCATCCCTATCGGTCAACACGCGTTCGGGCAGGATTGCCTTTTCGACCAGGTGTCGCTGCAGGGCCTTGATGTCGATTTCGCGGATGCCGACGTTGCGCGCCGACGCCATCGCGGCGGCCACGCCACACGCATAGCCCTGGTTCTGGATGTCCGGCTGCATGCGCAGGATCGGCATCGCATCGCGGTGCCCGCTGATCCCCAGTCCGGTGACCAGCATGCCCTCAATGCCACTCGGCAGCAGCGCCCGCAATGGAACGTCCGCCCTGAAACCGGCCTTGTCCGGCGGCCAGACGAAGAACATCGGGAAGACCGTGTACCCGTGCGAGTCGAAGTTGCTGGCGTGGATCGTAACCGTGTCGCGATAGGTGCGGCCGAGATGGATATCCAGCGGCGTGATGCGCCACTCACCCAGGATCTGCCTGCGTTCGCGCGTGTCGATCAACTGCCCCATGTCGTACGCGTCCTTGAACTTCTCGCGGCCATGGACAAACGCGCGGCAGATGTCGACGGGATCTTCGTCGTCAACGAAAGTGTAGTCCGTATTCGTGTACTCGGCGCCCAGCTCGCGCGGCGGCAGCCCCGTCCCCTGCAGGGCAAACCCCGACCCGTCGGTGAAAACGCACGGCGCACCGGCCGCACTGGCGACAGCGGCAGCCCCCGTCGCGTCCACGACCGCCTTGGCCAGCACGACACCGCGACCGTGAGACGTGGCCACAACCACTCCCCTCACCCGTCCCCCTTCCATGTAGGCGCCACAGCCAAGGCTCCCAAACCAGATATCCCCGCCGGCCTTGCGGATCTCGCGGCGATACCATTCCATCTTGCGTTCGGGCTTCCAACCCCGGCGCGCCTTGCCGCCGCCCATGGCCGCCACGCCTTCGTCGATCTCGGTCGTAAAGCCGACGCGGTTGCCGTGGTAGTAGACTGAAATCAAGCCGGCAGTTCCGACGCCACCCAGGTCGTACAGGTACTCCACCACCAGCGTCCGCGCCCCTTTGCGCGCAGCGCCGATCCCCGCCGGTGCACCCCCCGTCCCGCCGCCCACGACGACAATGTCGTAGCTCCCGATGACGGGGACGCCGCGCATCGCGGAAGGCACGTGTCCTTTCGCACCACGCACCACTTCGGTTCGTTCCCGCAGGTCGATGCCACTCGTCTTCGGAGCAGGCACGCCCGCCACGCGAACTTCCTCCTGCGCCTTCACGCCCTTCGCGGCTTTGGCCGCGGCGGCGCCGATACGCCGCCCGCACTCCATGTAGTTCAAGGGCCGCAGCAGCTCGGCCGCGGCGACGCGCGAAACAGCCGCGCACCCGCCCAGCACATACACCCCGTCGACGTCGGCCGGCTCGAACACGCCCAGGGAAACGGTCGCCGACCACGCGTCATCTCTCGCGGCTCGCGCTGTCAACACGTCCGGCGGCACCTGGAAAAGCGTCTCGGAAGCTTCAAGCTGGTCGCGGTGCCAGGTACGGTCGCGCGCTTCCTGTTCGGCCGCCGCGAAAGAGGCGAAGGAACCGTCCCGCATGGGAATCCGCAAGGTGTACTCGTAGGCGGTGGCCGTCTTCCCTCTGGACGTAATCACGGGAGCGGGAAGCTCGCCGCGCTCACCCTCGAATTCGGCCGGCGGCTCTCCGCCGACCACGATGCGCCTGAAAGTCTGCGCGCCGCTCGGATAGGGCGAGAAGTTCGCCCCCGCCAGGCGCGCGACGACCGCTCGCGGCGTGGCATCGACGATTACCCGCGCCCGGATGGCATGCCGCCCGGAGCGGTTGACGACCACGATCCCCGCGGGACGACCGGACGCGTCGCGCAGGATGTCGGAGGGATAGCAGCCAAACAGGAACGGAACCTCGGCGTCGATCAGGGCGCGGTCCAACGTGCGTTTCACGTGCATCGGGGTCGGCGGATAACGGGGCACGTCGGCCGGTGCGGTTTCTTCCACTGCCTCCTTTTCGATCGCCAACTCCGCCAGAAGGATGCGTTCGCATTCCGGCGCACGCTTCACGTCCAGGCGAACGTAGCGGGCCTCGGCAGCCGCTGCCAGTCGCAGACGCATGGCGTCGCCCTCGCAAGCGCGACCGAGGTCCGCGTTCTTGATCGTCCCGAGCGGGCGCCAGTCCTGTTTGTCGTCACTGACCGACACCGCCGCTTCGGCAACGACGAAATCCGCCGGACGCTGATAGACGAAAAGCGACACGCCGGCAAAAGAAGCGCGTTTGCCGAGGTCGACGGTGATGGTCACGTCCCCGTCGTACTGTACGCTCTGTCTCGGCGCGTCCTGCCACCGCCCATCGCACAGCCGCCTGGGCGGCCTCGTGTCGGGGTGTTTGCCGGCGGACGGCAGGCTGGTCTCGTAGGTGAACGGCAGCCCTGCCACGGGCGGCTGCGCGCGCTTCGATGGCGCCGTAAAGACAGCCAGGGCCAGCTCATCCCGCGGCGTTTCATCCGGCTCCAGCCACAGGCGAAACGTGCCGCACAGATCGGCGCCGAAATAGGTCTCCTGCGCGACGACAAACACGTCGGCGCCGGCCTTCGCGGCCGCCAGGGCCGCACTCACGCCGCCGCTCGATCCGCCGACGACGAGCACGTCCGTCTCGTGAATAACCGGGACCTGACGGGCGCTTTCATATGCCATCGATGACGTTCCCTTCTGCCGAGCGTTGAGCGTGGCGGCCGCGTGGATCAGCGTTAGTGTGGCGACAAACGGTGCGAGGCGTCTCACGTTACCTGTCTCCTGCGTGGTTCGCTATCGGGCGGGGTTTGGTACACCGCGGCCAATCAAACCAGTTCCAAGCGCACAGAAGCAAGCGGATTCTCTAGTGGACGCGCGATCCCGCATATACTACAGTGTAGTATATGAAGGCCACAGAAGTATATAGCTGGCGGGTACAGCGACACGTGAAGGAAGCGCTTGAGGCTGCGGCCAAGTCTGAACACACCAGTGTCGCAGCCCTTCTCTCGCGCATTGTGCGGGAGTGGCTACGGCGCGACTACGACGTTGCCGAAGAACAGCGGGCACAGAACTGCGTACGTGAAGAAGCCGCCCAGTACCTCGGATCGATACGCGGAAACGATCCCCTGCGCGCCACGCAGTCGGCCGAAAGGGTGAGACACGTCATCCGGGAGAAGCATGCAAGCCGCCGGACTGATTGACACGGGAGCACTGCTCGCGCTTCTGGATGCCGACGACGATTGGCATGAGCGGTGTCGGGACGCGTTCCACGAGCTCCGCTTTCCGCTTGCCACGACTTCCGCCATTCTTGCCGAGTTTTTTCACCTGCTGGGCCCGAATCCTCGCCACGTGGCCAACGCCTGGCGCTTCATCCGGTCGGGTGCAGTCACGGTGCTCCCCATCACCGACGATGACACCGCTCGCCTTCAAGAACTCATGGCGCAATACGCAGACCGACCCATGGACCTGGCCGATGCGACCCTGGTCGTTCTCGCAGAACGCGAATCGCTCACCACCATCTTCACCATCGACCATGACGACTTTGAAACCTACCGAATCGGTGGCAGGAAACGCTTCCGTATTGTTCCTGCCAGATGATGCCCTTTCCCTTAGAAATGGAGGTCCACCCCATGAGCGACGCCTGTCCTCGCCAAACCGCATCACCCAACCGCCGGCACTTCCTGAAGTACCTGGCCTGCTCTACCGCCGCCGTCACTTTGCGCGGCATGGTGCACGCACAGCCGAAACAGGAGCAAGATGCGAGCGGGCAACTCCCTCCTGTTCGCACGGTCACGCGGGGACCGAAGTTCCACTGGCGCGGCTACTACGACAAGCAGCTCTTCGACCCCTCCAACCGCTACCTGCTGTCGAACGAAGTCGACTTCGAGGGGCGCTCCCCACGTGCCGATGACGTCATTCGCGTCGGCATGGTCGACCTCCGGGACAACGACCGCTGGATCCAACTCGGCACGTCCCGCGCCTGGAACTGGCGGCAGGGCTGCATGCTCCAGTGGCTGCCGGGGAGCGAGTCGACGGTTGTATGGAACGACCGCGAAGGCGACCGCTTCGTCTGTCACGTGCTCGACGTGAAGACCAGGCGGAAACGCACGCTGGTCTTCTCGCTGGCGGATGCAGCGGCCGTTCCCTTTACCGGACGAGAAGACCGCGCGCCGAAGAAAGAGGCCAAACACTGGCTAAACCACCTGCTGGTCAACACCGACGGCTCGCGTATCCTGTTCCTGCACCGCTGGAAAGCCCCCTCCAACCGCAGCTTCATGACGCGCATGTTCACGGCCGATCCCGATGGCGCCAATCGGATGTGGGTCGAAAGACTGGTTGGTCGAAAAATGTGTCTGGTGCATCCGGCATCTTTTCGCCCCTAACCACAATACCGCTCACTTAGGCGAGCAACATCACAGCCCGGCGAGAATCGCCGGGTGCAACGTTCGCACCACCCGAAGCCCCGCTCCCTGAAGGGGACACCTTCGTCCGATTGATGGTTAGTAATCCTTGAATTTCGTTTCTTTGAGTAGATGAGTCAAACACTTCTACGAGTGTTCTGTGCGTTGGCGACGGTGTGAGTGTTCAGAGTTCAGGGGTTCAGAGTTCAGGGGGAGCCGAAGGTTTAGCGGGTATTTGGGTTGGATTTCCGGGCACATTTTCCGGTGCAGGCGGTTCTCCCCTGCGGATGAGAACAGTTGAACTGCGGGGCGAAGGCTCTCAGGCGGCTTTGAGCAGGGCGATCGGATCGTTGAAGGATTTGGTGGTTCGGCGGTACTGGGCTTGGAGCTTTGAGTTCGGCTTCAGCGAGGATTTCGGAGGACGGCCGAAGAGACTGCCTGGAGTTTCTCGGCCACCTCTGGCAGTAACTCCAAGCTCTTTTTCTGGCGGA
>CAZKRK010000346.1:0-8261 GCA_964555035.1 uncultured Victivallales bacterium
TGGAGCGGAGCGGAAGGGCAAGGGCGAGCGGAGAGTGAGCAAGCCCGGCGGGGGCTTCGGCAGGTGCAACGAATCGCAGATGCGCCCCGTTTGCCGGATATGCTCTGTTTTTGCTTGTAGCGGAACTAAAGTTCAGTTACAAGGGAGGTGTCATGAAAGATGACCTGATAATGACGGTTTCGTTTCCGCGCGCCATTGCGCATATCGATGCCGATGCCTTTTTTGCGTCGGTGGAAGAGGCGCTGGAACCGTCTCTGCGCGGTAAACCGGTCGTGACGGGGCGTGAGCGGGGCATTATTGCCTGCGCGAATTACGCGGCCAAGGCTTGCGGCATCCGCCGGGGGGTGCAGCTTCATATCGCGAAGCAAATGTGCCCGGGGCTGATTATTCTGCCCAGCGACTACGAAACCTATGGGCTCTATTCGAAGCGAATGTTCAATATCATGCGCCGTTTTACGCCGACCGTGGAGGAGTATTCCGTCGATGAAGCCTTTCTGGACATTACCGGCATGCGGCGGGTGTTCCGTTGTTCATACGAGGAGATCGCTCTCAGGATCAAGGAGCAGATTCACCGTGAACTGGATATCACCGTATCGGTCGGGCTCAGTCTTTCCAAATCTCTCGCGAAACTCTGCTCCAAGTTTCGCAAGCCGGACGGGTTTACCGCCGTGCCCGGCAAGTACATTCACATCCTGTTGCAGCGCACGCCGCTGGAAACCGTGTGGGGATTCGGTCCCAATACCGTCAGCCTGCTGAAGAAGTACGGCCTGCAAACGGCGTATGATTTTGTTCAGCGCCCAGAACGCTGGGTGGCCAGGCTGCTTCACAAGCCGGGACACGAACTGTGGCACGAGCTGCGCGGTAAATCCATGTGGGAAGTGACGACCGAAGAACCGCGCCCGAAAACCACGGTCATGAAATCGAAGACGTTCACGCCGCCGTCCAGCGATCCGGAATTCGTTTTCGCCAAGCTGACCCGCAATGTGGAAGGCGCCTTCGCGAAGTTGCGCCGCCACCGCCTGCGTGCCAGGGCGCTCGGCGTCGTCCTGCGCCACCAGGATTTCCGTCACGACGGCCTGGAAGCCAGGCTCAACCGCTCGACCTCGTCTACGCTGGAGGTGTTGCCCCTGATTCGCCGCCTGTTCGACCAGGTTTTCCGTCAGGGCAGCGAGTATCGTTCGACCATGATTGTGCTGGGCGGTTTCGAAGATGACGCCACGGAGCAATACGACCTGTTCGAGGACCGCTTGCGCATCGAAACCGTTCGCCGTTTGACGGAGGCCGTGGACAAGCTCAATCGCCGCTATGGCCGTCACACCGTCGCCTCCGGCTCGGCACTTTACCTGGCCGACAAGGTCTACAGCTCACGCGACGACGCCCCCAAACGTCGCGGCCTGGTCATGCAAGGCGAAAACAACAAACGCCGCCTCGCCATCCCGCGGTATGATTTGAAGGTGTAGGGGATCTGAATCTGCCCCGACCTGATGTGTTTGACCACTGAACTCAATGGTGACATAGTACCTACGGTCGTCGTGGGGACGTGGTGCCTATTGCGAAACGAAATCACGATCGCCGAGCCGTGGACGAACGAGAATGAAAGCGAAAGAAAAGACCGCGCTGAAAGAATACACACGAAGACTGCGCGAGCACTATCGAGAGCGCATAAACAGGGTCGTTCTTTTCGGCTCTCAGGCCAGAGATGATGCGTGTGACGACTCAGACATAGACATCCTGATTGTGGTTGAGGGCGGCGAACGGCATCTGAAGAACGGAATCACTGATTTGGCGTTCGACATGATGTTGGAATACGACGTGGACATCGAACCCGCGATCTTCTCACGACACGAGTGGGACAGAATGAGTGCTGCACCTACCTCTTTTGCCTATACCGTCGAACACGAGGGACGAGAACTGTGAGCGAGACGTTTCAGCCAAGCAAAGAGGAAATCACGGCACTGATTGCTTTGGCAGAAGAGAACCTGAAACTCGCCCGTTTGGAATTCGAACATGGATTTCCTCGCGCCGTCGTGTCGAGAGCCTATTTCGTATTCCTGGATGTTGCGCGCGCGGCATTGCTGACGCGCGGGATCATTCCTCGGACGCATGGTGGATGTGTCAAGGAATTCGGCAGGGTGTTTGTCAACGGTGGTGATGTGTCCGCAGATTACGGACGATGGTTCAACAGGGCCTTGAGAGCGAGGCAGGAGGCCGACTACGAGGCTCTCAAGTCTTTTACGGTCGAGGATGCGTCAGAGGCGCTGGAGCAAGCGCAACGGTTTTACGATGAGCTGCGTCTGATTATTGCGGCGCGGGGAAACGAGGCACGTGTTACTGACAGCGGTGACTCGTCGTGATCGCGCGAAAAGGCGTGCAACGACTGCACAACCTGTCCTACATTACGCGATTCCTGAAACAGGCATTTTTGTTTCCCCAGCGCAAACGGAGTGAGCATGAAAGCACGCGAGAAAGTCACGGCATTCCTTAATCGCCATGAGTTGACCGCCGACGCAGTGGACGGCGAAGCGCTATTGAGTGAATTCGACCGCGAGATGGAGGCGGGCCTGGCCGGCGAGGAGAGTTCGCTGAAGATGATTCCCACGTTTGTGTCGATCGACGCGACCGTGCCCTCCGAGCAGCGTGTCATCGTCATTGACGCGGGCGGGACGAACCTGCGCGTCGGCACGGTTGTGTTCAGCTCGGACGGGCAGGCAACGATCGAGCGTTTCACCAAGCACCGTATGCCGGGTCTGGAAAAGGAAGTCTCCACGGATGAGTTTTTCGACCAGTTCGTAGCTCACATCATGCCGGTTATCGGCGCGTCCGACCGAATCGGGTTCTGTTTCTCCTATCCGGCCGAAATCTCTCCCGAGCGGGACGGGCGTCTGCTGCATTGGACCAAGGAGATCAAGGCCCCCGGAATCGAAGGAGCTTTCGTCGGCGCGGGCATTCTGAATCGGCTGCGCGAGCGCGGTCACGAGAAACGACTCACGCTCCTGAACGATACGGTCGCCACGCTTCTGGCAGGGCGCAGCGTCGGCATCGAGCGCCGCTACGAGACCTATGTCGGTTTCATCCTGGGCACGGGCACCAATACGGCCTACATGGAGGCCAATCGCAATATCACCAAGCGGTCCGACCTGGATGGCGACGGCCACCAGGCGATCAACGTCGAGTCCGGCAACTTTGCGCGATGCCCGCGCAGCGACATAGACGATGCGTTCGATGCCGCAATGGCCAATCCGGGCCAGCAGTTGTTCGAGAAGATGATCTCGGGCGCCTATCTCGGCGGCCTGTCGCTGGTTGCGCTCAAGGCCGCGGCGGCAGAGGGGCTGTTCGCTGAAAGCGCCACGGCCGCGATCGAGGCGATGACGGACCTGACGACCAAGGAGATGGACGACTTCGTGATGCACCCCTTCCGGGAGAGTCCCTTCTCGTCGCCGGCATTTGCGGACGTCGACAAGGAGACCGCCTGCCACCTTTTCCGTGCTATTGTCGAGCGGTCCGCGCTGCTGGCGGCGGTCAACATCAGCGCCGCTGTTCTGCGTTCCAACGGCGGTTCGAACCCGTTGCATCCCGTTTGCGTGAACGTAGACGGTTCGACCTTCTACAAGACCTATCGCTTCGAGTCGCTGGCCCAGGAGCATCTCCGCAAGCTGCTGGGAAGCCGGGGCGTTTTCTACGAGTTGATTCACGTCGACGAAGCTCCCCTGATCGGCGCCGCTATCGCAGGGTTGACGCATTAGTACTCGAGCAGTGGGCCGGATTTGCAATCCGGCCGAGAGAGAGTCGAGCATGTCATCGAGAATAGGCAGCCCGCGGTCACGCCATTCTCCTGTCATGCTCCCCACTCTCACGGCCGGATTGCAAATCCGGCCCACTGTTCTACCCCTTGAACATTGAGCATTGAACATTGAACATTGAGCATTCCTCCCCTTCCCGCAACATCCGCTTCGGCATCGCCGGCTGGTCTTACGCCGACTGGCAGGGCTATGTCTATCCCGCCGGTACGCGCGACAAGTTGCGCTACGTGGCGGAGTACATGGACGTGGTGGAGGTCAACAGCACTTTCTACCGTCCGCCCGAGGAGCGTACCGTGGCATCATGGGTGCGGCGCACCGCCGATCTCCCGTCACTCACATTCACGGCCAAATTGTGCCAGGACATCACTCATCGCGGTTCGCTCGCGACGCCGCTTGTGCGGCAGATTCACGATGGCATGGGGCCGCTGGTTGCGTCGGGCAAGTTGACCCACCTGCTGGCCCAGTTTCGCTGGGACTTCGCCGACACAGCAGCCGCTCGCGAACATCTGCACGGCATTCGGGAACGGTTCGGTGAATTGGCGAACCTGGCCTTTGAGCTGCGGCACAACTCCTGGCAGGCCCCGGCCGCGCTCGACTACCTGCGCTCCCTGGGCGTCAACCTCGTCAACCTCGACTATCCCCTCGCGCGCAATTCATTCAATCTGCATGCAACCGGCGTGGGCGAGCACGCATACGTGCGGCTGCACGGACGCAACAGCAAGGCGTGGTTCGACCGCAAAGCCGGGCGCGACGAGACCTACAACTATCTCTATTCCGGAGACGAGCTCGACGAGATTGCCTCGCGCGCGCTCAAGATCTCGGAGATGTCGAAGTCGCTGACCCTGATCGCCAACAACCACTACCAGGGCAAAGAGGCCGTGAACGCCCTCGAAATCAAGGCCCGCGTAACCGGCCGCAAGGTTCCCGTCCCCCCCGAGCTTCTCAGGAAGTACCCGCGTCTGAAAGAGATCGCCAGCAACATTGTCCCGGAGTTCGATTTCGGATCGTAGGCCGGGGATGGCACGGGTGCGCGGCAAACGTAGGTCCGATTTGCAATCGGACCCACTCCGGTCTGATCTGGTTGCCCGTGGCGTGATCCTGGAAACGGCAGTTGCCGGTGGCCGGTGGTCGGTGATCGGTAGTCGGTGGTCGGTGGCAACCAACGACTTGGCGCGATGAGATGCGATGCGGGAATGGGTGCGACGCGTGACACATTTTGCGACCAACCGATCACTGATCACAGATAACTGTTCCTTTTGGCGTGATTTGAGGCAACCCGCGGGGGGTGGGTCCGATTGCAAATCGGACCTACGGTTGCCGCTCGAATGGGGCTCGGGGGTGGGTGGGGGCGAGGATTCTCCGTGCGGTCACTTCACTTCCCGATATCCACAAGCGTGATTTCGCAGATGAAATACTGGCGCCTGGTTTCGCCGGATATGGAGTTGCCAACTTCGCCGTGGGTCATGACGATGAACGTTTCGCCCTTGGAAGGTTCGGCGGTGGCCGTAACCGCAACCGGAGCCGTGGCTTCGGGGAGGTTGATTTCGGCCGATAGCGTCAGTGAGGCCTTGTCCCCGTTGGGGAAGATGTGCGATGAGCCTGAGAATACCGCCGCGCCCTTACCGCCGGCGTCGTTCTTCCGGAAACGTCCGCCGCAAGGGACGGTGACTTCGCACTTGGCGTGCGCGGAGCCCTTGCCGAGCCGCTTGAATTCGGCCTTGGCCGTCTCCATTTCCCCCTTCAGCTCGACGCGTTTGCCCCAACGGGCCTGGATCTCCATGAAGCGCTTCATCTTCTCGACCTTGTAGGGACTGAGCTTGTAAACCTGCATGCGATAGGTGGCCTTGCCCGTTCCCACGTTCATGCGGGCCAGGAGACGTTCGATTTTGTCCAGCTCGCCGCCCTTGTGAACGATCGTGAGTGTCTTCTTGCCGGCGTTGTACCGCAGGTTCGTCCCTTCCTTGAACTCGACGCCTTGCTCCGACAACAGGCGAACCAGCTCGCGGTCGGTGTCGTTTCCGCCCAGCCCCAGCGCGTCCAGCCGCACCCGGAACGAGCGCGTCTGGATCTCATCCGAGCGGTCTTCCGGCTCTGTCGCGGTGGCTACATCATGCTGAGTGTCCTGCGCGACTGGGGTGGGGGCGTACCTCTTCGCGTTGACCAGATACATGCGGTCACGTTCGCTCAGGCGCATCCGATTGACTTCGATCCGTTTGCCGTCCTTGAGCTCCAGCCGTATCATTTCGCCGTCGCGGCCGATGTACCGCCCATATACGCGCTGACCGCTGACCGCGCGCCAGACGCGGAGCCCTTCCCCGGAGTCCTCGCCTCGGGAAGCCGGGACGCAGGTCAGAAAGCAGGCCGCCAGGACGGCAGTGGAGTGTCTTGCGATGATGCTCATTGCGGCAACAAGAGTAGTGC
The DNA here is from genome assembly GCA_964555035.1 of uncultured Victivallales bacterium. Classification (GTDB taxonomy): domain Bacteria; phylum Verrucomicrobiota; class Kiritimatiellia; order UBA8416; family CAYOBW01; genus CAZKRK01. Next base: position 6,222 of record CAZKRK010000346.1, read on the forward strand.
CGTACCGTGTCAACGTCAATACCGCGCCGGCTGTCCCCTCACCCGGCTCGCCCTGCTCGCCGACCTCTCCCCCAAGGGGAGAGGTGAATCGCGGCGCCTCCCACCACTCGCCCACACGGGTGAATCGCGGCGCTTCCTACCTCTCCCCTTGGGGGAGAGGTCGGCGAGCAGGGCGAGCCGGGTGAGGGGACGGCCGGCGCGGATCCCCTCTCACACCTCTTCCGGAATCACAAACGGCTTGCGGTATTCGCGTTTCGCGAGTGCATTGGCCGCGGCAGCGTTGGGGCCGGTGCAGGTTTCGGTCTTTGCGTCGAGCTGGATCACGCCGCCCAGCGCAAGGGTCTTGCTCCCCACGTCAATGTTGTTGGCCTTGAGGTGCTCGATCAGCTCGTCGAAACGCTCCGTCGCCAGCGGGCTGCTCTGCATGCGTTTCCGGGCTTCGTCGGTGGCCACCTTCTTGCCGAGACGGTATGACATGTTGCCCGTGTGGCAGTAGACGGCGGTGAGATGTCCGGCCGACATCGGCGCGTTCAGGTCGGTCGGTTTGCGGGAACGAACCGCGGCAATGAAGTTGTCCACGTGCCCGCGCCCGCCGTTGCCCTTGAATTGCTTGACGCGTTTGCCGTCGTTGTCGAATACCCAGCCGCCGCCGCGTCCGCCGGCGTAGTAGCCCTTCTCACACTGAATTACGGAGCCGCTGCGGATGCCGCGGAAGTGCCCCACGGATCTCATGCCTGCCTTCATCGGCAGGGCACGGAACTGGGCCATGACGGGGAATTCGCCGACGTCGTAGGCGACCAGGAGAGTGTTCGGCGTTTCGCCGTCATCGTCGTACCCGAGCCGGCCGCCTACGGCGAGCGTGTTCTTGGGAACGTCCTTGATCCCCGTGATGTTGAGAACGTCGTCGATAATGTGAGCACCCCAGTTGCCGGCTTCGCCGGTGCCCATGGGCCACTGCCAGTGCCAGTCGTAGTGGAGCCGTTTGCGGACTGGCGGTTTGTCCGTCGCCGGACCGGCGTAGAGATTGTAGTCGACGCAGTCGGGGATCTTGAGCGGTCCGTCGGCCTTGCCGATCGAATCGCGGCGGTTGAATACCTGTGCGTAGGCCCACTGCACCTTGCCGAGCTCCCCGCTCTGGATGTACGGCCGGATCGCGTTCGTGGCCGGGCAGGTGCGGTGCTGGCTGCCGGTCTGGGCGATGCGGTTGTACTTCTTCGCGGCTTCAACCAGCTTGCGTCCTTCCCAGATGCAGTAGGTCAGCGGTTTTTCGACGTAGACATCCTTGCCGGCCTGCATGGACCAGATGCCGGCCAGGGCGTGCCAGTGGTCCGGGGCGGCAACCACGACCGCGTCAACGTCGGCCTTGTCCAGCATTTCGCGGATGTCGGTGTAGGTCTGCAGCTTCTCTTTCTTCTTCGCCATGTCGGCTTTGCGCCGGTCGAGGATCGAACGGTCCGGGTCGCAGACGGCAACGACACGCACGCCCTGCTTGCCGTGGAAGGTCTTCAGATGCCCGTTGCCTTTGCCGTTGACCCCGACGATCCCGATACGTATGTCGTCGTTGGCCCCCTTGACCTGGGCGCAGGTCGAGAGTGGTACATGAACTGCCGCACCCGCAACCAGGCCGGCCTTGAGAAAACTGCGACGTTGGATTCGCTTCATGAAGCTGCTCCTGTATCGGTAGTGAATAGCATTGTGAGTGAAGAGAGCATATCTTCGAAAACGAACAGCCCGCGGTCAAGCCATTCTCTTACGTCCCGATTCCCCCTTTTTGCCGTTGCGATAGACCGCCCGTCCCCAACGGGGACGCACGTCACAGCCCAGGGTGAAACCCTGGGGACCGGTCAGACACCCAACCACCCAGGCTCCCTGGAGGGCAGAGTCCTTACCTCGTGGAACTATCGGTGACACCATTGATCGATGATTTCCGATTGATGATTTGTGATTTTCGAAGTACTTCACAAATCGCTAGCCAGCTCCGCTGGAAGTGTTCAGTGTTCAGGGGTTCAGTGTTCAGGCGGTCCCCACCTACGCTCTGAC
>CAZKRK010000347.1:0-8240 GCA_964555035.1 uncultured Victivallales bacterium
CAATGAGCTCTACTGCGTCCCTATCGCCGGGGGCGCCTCCGTGAAGCTCAACGGGGCTCTCGTGTCCGGTGGGGATGTTACGACCTACCAGCTCAGTGCGGATGGAAGTCGTGTGGTCTACAAGGCCGACCAGGACACGGACAACGTTGTTGAGCTCTACAGTGTCCCAATTGACGGAAGCGCCTCCGTGAAGCTCAACGGGAATCTCGTGATCCTTGGAGATGTAACGCACTTCCGGCTGAGTGCGGATGGAAACCGTGTGGTCTATGTTGCCGACCAGGACACGGACGCAGTCTACGAACTCTACAGCGTACCCATCACCGGAGGCGCCGCGGTGAAGCTCAACGGTGCGCTTGTGTCCGGTGGTGACGTTTCCACCCCCTACTACTACCGGCTGAGCGCCGACGGAAGCCGCGTTGTCTATCGGGCCGACCAGGACGTAGACGGCGTCATGGAGCTCTACAGCGTGCCCATGGACGGCGGCGCGGTCGTGAAACTCAACAGCGAGCTTCCGTCCAACGCAGATGTAGAGAGCGACTTCCGACTCACCCCGGACGGACGTCATGCGGTTTATCGAGCCGATCAGGACACGTACAACGTCACTGAAATCTACTGCGTGCCGGTCACGGGCGGCGCCCCCGTCAAGGTGAACGGCGCGCTTGTGTCCGGGGGGGATGTCCACGAATTCGAAATCAGCCCCGACGATAGCTGCATCGTTTATCGAGCCGATCAGGACACTGACGGCAAAAGCGAGCTCTACGTCTGGAGGTTCCAGGCCGTCTGGGCAACTGATGGCGGCGACTGGACCTCCGCGTCCAACTGGACGCACAGCGTCTTGCCCGACAGCGTGCGTGAAGCGTCGATCGCAAGGTCCGCGGTGGTGCGCGTCCCTTCCGGCGCGACGCCTACCGTGGCGGCGTCGCTCTCGCTCGGCGGGGCGAGCGGGCCTTCGATCCTGGAACTGGATGACGGCGCAACGCTTACCTTGCGACATGGCGCTGCCCTCTACTCCGGCGGCGTGATCCGGGGCGGCGGCTCGGTCGCGATGGGCTCGTACCCGCTCCGGGTTCCGGCCGGCGCCGAGCTGCGGGCGGCGGAAGGGGAGCATCTTGCATTGCAGAGCGGCCCCGTGGCGAACGCCGGGCGGATCGAGGCCCTGGGCACTTCATTCAGCCCCGCGGAAATGGAGTTCTCCGGTGCGGTCAGCAACGCGGCGGGCACGGGCGCAATCGTGGGGCGCGATGCTATTCTGCGTTTCCCCCAGGGCCTGTCGAACAGCGGCTCGCTGAGCTTTGGAAACGGTGTCAACGAAGTGCTGGGGGACGTGAGCAACAATCCCGGCGGCCTGGTGACCGTGTCGGGAGGCGCCTCCGCGACTTTCCACGAGGACGTGGACAACCAGTCCGTCATCAATGTGAGCGCCGCGGGCGCTCTGCGGAGCACGGCGGTGTTCTTCGGAGCGCTGTCGGGCAACGGGACCTCCGGGAGCGGCCAGGTCTTCATCGAAGGCGACGCCCGGCCCGGCTTTTCCGCCGGCGTCATGGCGTTCGGCGGCGACGTGAGCTACGGTCCGCTGGCGTCGCTGGAAATCGAGCTGGGCGGCGCCGACGCGGCGCAATACGACCGCGTCACCGTGGCCGGCCAACTGTCGCTTGGCGGCACGCTGAACGTCACGCTGCTGAACGGCTATGTACCGGCCGCGGGGACATGCTTCAACGTCTGGGACGCAGGCTCGGTTGCCGGGCAGTTCGGCCAGGCCAACATGCCGGACCTGCCGACCGGCTTGTTCTGGCACACGGACCGGCTCGACACTGCCGGCGAGCTGAGCGTGGGTTTGACGCCGGATACCTACGCGGGCTATGCCGCCCACTACGGACTGAGCACCGCGGCCAATGGCGACGAGGACGGCGACGGCCGGCCGAACCTGGTCGAGTACCTCACGGGGGCAAACCCTCTCGCGCCCGACACAGGCCCCGCCGGACTTGGTCTCGAGTGCAGCTCCTCCGAAGCGCACATCACCTTCTCCCTGGCGCAGCCCGTCGGAAGCGACGTAGTTCTGCACGTCCAGGCGGCGACGAGTCTCCTGGGCGGCGGCAACTGGGAGACGCTAACGAGTCGCGCCGGCAACGGCCCCTGGAACGGCGACGCCTCCGTGACACGCGTCGGCAGCAGCGCGGGAGCGGAGCGAGTGGCCGTCATCCACGGCATCACGGGCAAGCCCGGCCACTACTACCGGTTCAACGTCAGCCTGGCACCGTGACGTTCCACCCCTGCTCGGGATAGCAGGCGGGGGTGGGAACTTCCTCACCTAATCGTCTCCCTAATCTCAGACCTCCTTACTTCTCTATCGTGACGCGTGACGGCATCCGCGTTGTAACGGCTTGACTCTCGGAACATTACACAGTGCGTGCACGTTGACGCGTCGTTCCGGCGACCGGAAAATGGGAATGACACCGTGCCGGCAGCGGTAGCCCCGGAGGGGCGACAGAGTAAAGCCTGGGGTGGAGCGTAGCGGAACCCCAGGACACCGGCGCAAGCATGGAAACAAGCCCCGGAGGGGCGGCATAGGCGGCACGAAGACGTATGCCGCCACGCACAGCCCAGCGGTCGAACCAGGCGCATATGTCGCCCCTCCGGGGCTCACCGGGTTTGCCGACTGACGGATCCTGGGGTTCCGCTACGCTCCACCCCAGGCTTTACTATGTCGGCCCTCCGGGCCTATGGACGGCGCTGCACTTCCACCACCGGAATTGCTGGCGGATGTATGCCAGGCTCAGAGGCAGATCCCCCGTCCCTGCGCGCACTCAGTCTTTCCGGCCGGACACTCAGTCTCCTTGATAGGGCACTGCGTCGGTTCCTCCGGCAGGATCGTCGGCTCACATTGATTGGGGACTATCGGACACATCGTCTGCTCCTTGGGACAAACCGTGAAGTCCACCGGGCACTCCGTATCGCTCTTCGGACACACGGTAGGATCGTTTGGGGGACAACGTGTGGGGTCTTTCGGGCACTGTGTCTCAACCGCCTCCCGCGGACACAACGTCTGCTCGTATGGGCATTGCGTCACCACAGGGTCACGCGGACATACCGTGTCTTCGTACGGGCACTCCGTGTGTTTGTATGGGCACTGCGTGGCAACAGGTTCGGCAGGGCAAACCGTGTACTGCACGGGACACTGGGTTGCCACCGGCTTGGCCGGGCACTCCGTCTCTCTGACCGGGCAATGGGTAGGCTCTTGCGGACACTCGGTCGGCCGCTCGGGGCATTGCGTCGCCACAGGATCACGCGGACACACCGTCTCTTCGTACGGGCACTGCGTCTCTACCGGTATGGTCGGGCACACCGTATCCTCTACCGGGCAATGGGTGGCCTGCTCGGGACACTCAGTCTCTTTCTCGGGGCAGTGCGTGGGAAACGGTTTGGCGGGGCACTCCGTGTGTTTGTATGGGCACTGCGTGGCAACAGGTTCGGCAGGGCAAACCGTGTACTGCACGGGACACTGGGTTGCCACCGGCTTGGCCGGGCACTCCGTCTCTCTGACCGGGCAATGGGTAGGCTCTTGCGGACACTCGGTCGGCCGCTCGGGGCATTGCGTCGCCACAGGATCACGCGGACACACCGTCTCTTCGTACGGGCACTGCGTCTCTACCGGTATGGTCGGGCACACCGTATCCTCTACCGGGCAATGGGTGGCCTGCTCGGGACACTCAGTCTCTTTCTCGGGACAGTGCGTGGGAAACGGTTTCGCGGGGCATTCCGTGTGTTTGTACGGGCACCTGGTCCATTCACGCGGGCATTCCGTCGGCTCCTCCGGAAACGTGGTTGGTACACATTTACCGACGACTATCGGGCACACGGTCGGGAGTTCGGCCGGACACTGGGTGGGCACGGCGGTCTCGGGGCAGAGCGTCGGCAGCCCCACGCATTCGGTCACCGTGGCCGGACACTCGGTTTCCGTGCCGGTTCCGGAGCATTCCGTGGGAGCACTCCCGCATTGCGTTGGCACCACCGGGCACTGAGTCACAATCCATTCGAGCATGCACTCGGTCACGACGATCGGACACTCCGTCTCTACCGGTTTGGCCGGGCACATGGTCAGGTCTCCCGCACATTCGGTCTCGGCGCTGCCGCCACACATCGTGGGCTCCTGCGCACACACGGTAGGCCGGTTGGCCGGACATTGCGTTTCGACCGCGGGGCACAGCGTGGGATCTTCCGGCAAGATCGTCGGTCCGCACTTACCTTCCTTGCGCGGACACAGCGTCGGTTCGTGGGGACACTGCGTAGCCACTTTGGGACAAAGCGTCGCCTGAACCTGAGCAGGACACTCGGTTTCCACCAGCGGACAGAAGGTCTCGTTCCCGGGGCAAACGGTTGTCACGGTCGGGCATCGAGTGGCCACCTCGGGGCAGACCGTGTCGTTTGCCGGGCACTGCGTGATCCTTTTCGGGCAGTGGGTTTGCTCTTGCGGGCATTCCGTACGCAGCTTCGGGCACTCCGTCGGCGGGTACCGCGGACAAACGGTCACGGTTCCGTCGCATTCTGTCGGTATCGCGGGACACTCGGTCGGGACGACAGGGCACTCGGTCTCTTTTGCCGCCGGACACTCCGTGGGTACGTCGTCCGGACACACCGTAGGCCGATAGGGGCATTCGGTCGACCTGGGAGGACAGACGGTCGGTTCGGTCGGACACTTGGTTTGTTGCTTCTCCCAAGGGCACTCGGTATGCACGAGGGGGCACTTGGTGGGTTCTTCGGGACACTTCGTCGCATGCACAGGGCATTGTGTGTCAGCGATCGGGCACTCGGTAGGCTTGCTGGCGCAATACGTGTTCGCGGCGGGACATTGCGTTTCGACGCGCGGGCATTGGGTAGGGACCGGATCAAGCGTACACTCGGTCGGCTTGTTTGCCGGACATACGGTCGGTTTCTCGGGGCAGTAGGTCGGCCCCGCCGGACACTGCGTCGGCACAACCTCGGATTGGCACTCCGTCGGGACTTTGGGGCACTCCGTCTGTTGCCGGGGACACTCGGTCTCCTCTACGGGGCACTGTGTTTCGGCACCTACCCCGGCACACACAGTCAGGACGTTCGGGCAGGTCGTCTCGTTCTTGGGGCAATGGGTCTCCCGTTCGGGACAACGCGTCGTATGGACGGGACACTCGGTATCCGTCCCGGTGGGGCAGACGGTCGTACCGCCCGTCGGATCACCGCATTCCGTGGGCCAAACCGGACACTCCGTCTCCTTTTTGGGGCAAAACGTCGATCTCGCCGGACACTCCGTATCAACGATGGGACACTGAGTAGGGAGATCGCCGGCACAGAGGGTGGTCGCACCGGCCGCGCTGCAAACCGTCACCGCCATGGGGCAGCGGGTTACGACCTTGGGGCACTCGGTATCCACGGCGGGACACACGGTCGGATACTCGGGACAAACCGTATTGTCCTCCGGGCACCGGGTTTGCTCCCGCGGGCAGTGTGTCGGATTACGTGGACACTCGGTAACGCCGCCGGGACAGGTAGTTTCCGCTACGGGACACTGCGTATGCACTTTGGGACAGATCGTGTCCTCCGCCGGACAGTGCGTGGCCTCCTTCGGACAATGCGTTGGGATTGGGTCGCCGACGCATTCGGTTATCTGCATGGGACACTTCGTCTGCTCATGCGGACACAGGGTCGGCCTGGGAGGACACTTCGTTACGTCGACCGGACAGCGCGTCGCCACCGGTTCGGCAGCACATTCGGTTGGAGCCGGAGGACACTCCGTGGCAACCGGCGGACACTCGGTCTGCACGTGCGCACAGACCGTCGGCTCTCTCGGGCACCGCGTCTCGTGCTTCGGGCACTTGGTCTCCCTTGGCGGACACTCGGTGGGAACGAGGGGAAACTCGGTTACCTGGGCGGGAGGACACCGGTTCGGGATCCTCGGGCACTCCGTTTCCACCGCGGGACAAACGGTTGTCAGTGTTACCGGACACTCGGTTTCAACTTGCGGACATACGGTCGCCTCTGAGCCGACACACAGGGTAACGATCGGCGGGCATGTAGTCTCCTGAAGAGTACACATGGTCCGTCCCGCCGGACACTCGGTCTTCAGCTCCGGACACTTCGTGGGCTCTTTTGGGCAGCGGGTTGCGACATCCGGACAGTTCGTCGGCCTGACCGGGCATTCAGTCGCCTGGGGCGTCTGCGGGCAACGAGTGGGAACATTCGGGCACTCGGTCCTCACCTGCGGACACCAAGTCGCCGCGTCCGGGCACTGCGTCTTGTTTCGCGGGCACTGCGTCGGCTCCCGCGGACAGAAGGTGACACCTGTCGGGCACTCGGTAGCAACCTCGGGACACTTCGTGCTCAGCTCGGGACACAGAGTATCGCTACGCGGGCACACCGTGGTGTCCTTCACGCAGTGCGTGACCGTTTGAGGGCATCTTGTGGGTATGCGCGGACACTCCGTGAGCGCGATCCCGGCGCTGGCCGGACAGATGGTTGCCTCCTGCGGACACTCGGTCGACACCAGCGGACAGGCAGTCGCCGTTTTCGGACACATCGTACTCTGCGTGGGGCACTCGGTGTATCTGATCGGACACTCGGTGGCCACGCTGACACATTCGGTCTTTTGTGCCGGGCACTGCGTGTCTACGCGCGGACATTCGGTCACCACCTCGGGGCACTCGGTCGGGCCGCCGCCCACGCAAGTCGTCGCCCCGCCCGTTACGGGACAAACCGTCTCCTTGATCGGACATCGGGTCGGCACTGCCGGGCACTTGGTAGGCTCGGCCTGGTCAACGCACTCGGTCGGAATTTCCGGACACGTCGTCACCGTCGTTGCGTCCACCGGGCAGAGGGTCGGCAGCTCGGGGCAACGCGTGTCGTCGATGGGACACTGCGTAGGCACCGGAAGCGCCGGACACGCGGTGTCTCCCATGGGACACACCGTGTGATCGACCGGACACTGGGTTGCGGCCACCGGACACCGCGTGTACTGCGCCGGACAGGTTGTCATGTCCTCGGGACACTCGGTGTTCTGGGCGACCCGCGGACAGACCGTGGGAAAGGCCGGGCATTTCGTCTGCGCCAACGGGCATTGCGTTGCGGCCGCACCGGCGGCATCCGGGCAAATCGTCTCCAGCATCGGGCAGGTCGTGGAATTCCGCGGGCATTCGGTTGCCTGAACGGGGCAGTGCGTGACGGTATCCGCCGGACATACCGTGAGCTTCGTGACACACTCAGTCAGCTCGGCCGGGCAGTGCGTGTCGATTTCGGGACAGCGGGTGGGGTCGACGGCGGGACACGTCGTCAGAGTCTCCGGACAGTGCGTAGGTTCGTCTCCAGGACAGGTTGTCAAATTGATGGGACATTCGGTTTCGAACGCCGGACAGACCGTCTCGTCCCGCGGACACATGGTATCCTGAGACAGGCACTCTGTCACCGTCTTCGGGCAGGTCGTCGGGTTCTCCGGGCAGAAAGTGGGTCGAAGCACTGGACCGCACTCGGTGGGCTTGACGGGACAGACCGTGTCGCTGGGGGGGCACTCCGTTCTCTTCTCGGTACACTCCGTCGGTGTTCGCGGACACTGCGTCAGTACCGGATCGACCGGGCAGCGGGTGGGGGCGTTGGGAACGCATTCCGTGGACTTCTCGGGGCAAGTGGTCTGGTCTACCGGACATTGCGTGGGACTCTTGGGAAATATCGTCGGACGTATTTCGTTGGGTGTCTGCACCATGCGGATGGCCAGCGACTTGAAGTCGATGTCGGGCAACCGGATCGTGAACACATTGTGTCCCGCCGTGAAGAAGCCCTCGAACTCGGGCATGGGTATCCAGCCGGCGCCCGCCAGACTCAGCATGTACTCCGGGTAGTAGTACCCCGGCTCCGGCGCGTCGAACTCGATCTGGACGGTTCCCGACGACACGTCGGTGAGCGTGATCGTGACCGGCATCGGGCCGCTCTCATCCGCTGCGGGCGGAGCGTCTTCGCCATGCGATGAAATCCAGCAGATGCCGCACAGACAAAGCGCCACCAGAACGGTGGCGCGAATAACGAGACGACGCGATTGCGTCAAAAGAGCGGACAGAGACATGACTCTACCTCCTCCTATGTAAGAGAAAAACTGACAAACCAGCCTGCAACTCATCTTCCCACTTAGGTAGTCTACCTGCTCGCGCGAGTGTGAGGCAAGAGGAAATGCAGCAATTCTCATTATGGCCACGCCCCCTGCGACCTTGTGTCGCAGGAGCGGG
>CAZKRK010000348.1:0-8236 GCA_964555035.1 uncultured Victivallales bacterium
GTTACCAGCCGGAAACTTCAACCCTCCCCGTCATCCCGAGGACGCCTACGGCCGGCCCCTCACCCGCCTCCGCTGCGCTGCGGCGACCTCTCCCCCGAGGGGAGAGGTGAGTCGCGCTATCCCACGGGGCTGTATCAAAAGGTCAGAAGTCCGTTGCGCTCCGACCGGTCCACGGCACTCCGTTCGCTCCGCTCACTGCGAGCCTAACTACAAACCCAACGCACGCGCCCTGCTCGTAGTGAGCCACGCAGCCCGAGACGCAACGCGGGTCGGCGCGGAGTGGCGTGGACCGGTTGGAGTACGCTACGCGCCGAAACTCGCAAGCGGCCCATGACCTTTTGATACAGCCCCGTCGCCGCGGCGTGGCGGAGGCGGGCGAGGGGCCGGCCGTTGGTGTCCTCGGGATGACGGGTCGGTGTTTGGAGTTTCCGGCTCGGGTTGTCCCAGTCCTTCGAGCCCTGGGGCAACAAAATCCCGTGCTCACCGCTTCATACCTTGCTTCAGCGCCCTGGCGATGTCATCCGTCTTGCGAAAGACGACGGCATCCTTGAGCTCGAGCTTGACCCCGTTCTCGAAAACCGCAGCACGAATGGGGGTTGTCTCGACCAGCTCTATCGGCCCCTCGTACAATGTCGACTCCGCGGTCGGCTGACTGTCGTCCGTCGTGTAGCGGATCTCGAGGTCGGGGCGCTCGTGCAGCATGCGCACCTTCAGCTTGCCGGTGAAGAACGGTTCTTTCGAACGCGGGAAGTACTTGAAGTTCTTCTGACCGGGGACGGGCTCGACGACGGGTGGGCGCACTCCGTATTGCTTGAGAGCGACCGTAGCCTGGTTCTGGTAGGAGCAGCGGCAGGCAACCGTATCCTCCGGGACCAGGACGATCCCCATCGCCGGCAGGTAGTTGATAAAACAACCGGCTCGCAGCCCCCCGTAGTTCTCAAGCCATTTGCGGTCGTAGTTCAGGTCATAGTAGCCGAGTGTCGCACTGCGGATCATCAACAGGTGCTCGGAGGCCGCCACCGTGCCGCAGCCCTGCCCCTTGCCCTCGATTTCCCAGGGGGTTCCCACCGCTGCGTCGGGCAGCGCCTGCGAAACGCGCTTGTTCTTGCCGGTCTTCAGGTCGTAGGCGATGGGGAAGGTGTAGAGCGTACCGGGAGCTATGACCGGGCGATAGCCGAGCCACTTCTGCTCCCACAGCATCTTGCCGGTCGAAGCCCGGTAGACCCGGAGTTTGTTCCGGGTTTCGGATGGCCGCGCGAAACCGACGTGGTAGTAGCTCATCACCAACACGTCCTGGACGGGATCGACCGCCAACAGCGTACCGAAGACGTCTTCGCCGCTATGCCAGACGGGCTTGCCCGTGCGCGCCTTCAGTGCCAGCAGCTTCCCGGTCTTGTGCTCGGGGAGCTTGCCGGCCGCGGCGAGCTTCTTGATCTCCGTGCGCAGAAAACGGTCCATCGCGGCAACGTCCCGATCGATGAGATAGACGATGCCGTTTCCAAGGGCAAGGGTGTTGTTGCGAATCGACTTCTCCGGCCGGAAGGTCCAGAGCTGCTTGCCGGTACGGGCGTCGAAAGCGAAGAGATACTTGCTCTCGGTCAGGTGATCCTCCATCGGCTTCTGCATTTTGGCGCTGCCCTGACCATGGTTGGCCTTGATGACGTAGGCCTCGTTCATGAGCCCGCCGACCAGGACACCGTCCCGGCAGGCCACATAGCCCCAACGGCCCCGCTTGCCGTCCGGCATCGCCGGCGCGCGGAAGCTCTTGATCTGCTTGCCCGTGAATACATCATAGACGCGGCACTCGTCGTTCATGCGGATGTACAGTGCATCGTCGTCGATGCAGTAGGTGTTGCCGATGTGTGCCGCGCCGACCTGCGTGCCTTCCATGTAGTCGGCCAACACTCCGGGAAGCTCGATCTTGTAGAGGACCGTACCGTTGTAGGCATCACGACAGACGAGGGAGTTGATGCCCAACCGCAGGAGGAGACCCTCGTAGGCGAGAGGGGCGGAGTTCTTGCCGTGCCGGTCGATGGTGCGCTGGGTCTCGTCCTCGTACCACAACATGCCCAACGGCCCCTTGACGATCGTGTCTCCGGAGTAGAGCGTGTTGCCGGCATTGCCGAAGTTGTGGGTCCATTCGCCCGACCCTTCGAGCGGCCCGCGGCGTTTCACGACTTCCGCCCCCGACGCCGCCACCTTGCAGACCACCCCGCCAAATGGGCGCAGCACACGGTCCGCGTTCCGGGAGGCGCCGACGCTTACAACCAGGTTCGCGAAGTAGTCCGGCAGACCCGCGAGCTCCGCATTGAGCACGGCGCAGCGGACGCCGTAGACCCCGGCTGCGTCGAGTTCCCGTCGTGCGCGGTCCGCGCCGTCGCTCGCGAGCGCTACGACGTAGAGATCGGATTGGCGCACCAGCGCCTGGATCAGCGCACTGTCCGTCGTCGTCATCAGGCAATAGCCCTTGTTCACACGGGACTTCTTCAGGATATCGGCAGCCGTCGTTTCGGCGTTCCCGTAGAACCGTTCTCCAGGACGGTTCCGATCCGCGGGCGATCCCCCTCCCCCGCCCGGGCTACGCCGAACCGTCCCGGAGAACGGTTCTACGGCGCCGAAGCAGTAGATCGCGCCGCTGTCCGTCGCGACCAACAGGCGCTTGTCCGCAACCGCCAGCGCCCGGGCCGGGGCGTCGACGGCTGCCCGCCAGACGATCTTGCGACCGGCCAGGTCCATCACGCAAACCTTGTCCTTCAAGCCGAAAACGGCCTTGTCCCCGGCCACGATCAGGGATTCGGGCTCGGCCGGCAGCTTTACCGTCCACTTGTTTCCGGGGGTCGGCGCGTTGTCGATGAGCTCGGTCTTGTGCTTCTCGTCCCTCATGCCGAGGAACTTCAGTCGATCGGTTGCATAGGACGTCGGGACATCCCGCACGGCCTTGAAATCGCGATAGCCGATCGAGGAGTTGCTCAGGGTGTTGCCGTCGTAGCGGATTACCCCGTCCGGCGTAAAGACAACATTCTGTCGGGGGCCCCAGTTGAACTCCCCGTGCGGCGTGCGCTTGTCCGCGGTCACATGTCTTGCCCACCACTTCCGATTGATGCCCTTGTCAGAGTACCGCAGACCGGTCTCGACGTCATAGAACAGCCCGGAGTTGAAGAAGACCTTGTCCCCCGCCACGATATCGCCGCCACCGATACCCCATGGAGTTTTGCCGCCGTAGCGCGACAGATGGAAGTAACGGAAGTCGCCGGTCTTGCGGTTGAACGCGGCCGGGGTGCTGCGGCCGGTGGCAACGAATACGTCTTGCTCGGTGACGGCGAGATAGCCCTGCGCGATCACGCCGCCGCGTGAGAAACACACCATGTGCGGCTGGTCGATTTCGAGTGCGCCCGTGTTGTCGTTGCACCACAGCGTTCTGCCGCTCTCGATTTCCACGGCACGGACATAGACGTTCTCCTCCGGCCAGTTCCCCGCGCCGAAATACGCAATGCCGTCGCGAATTGCGACCCCGCCGCGAATTGCCCAGCGCGAAATCATGCGGCTGTTTCCGATCAGACGCTCATCCCGCGGGCCGGCCGGCAGCTTCCACACCAGCGTGCCCGTCCGGCGGTTCAGGCAGTAGAAGATGCCGTCGTCGCTGCCGAACAGAATGCGGTCCTTCCACACGGCCGGCGCCAGGCGCACCGGTCCCTCCGTGAAGAAACTCCACCGCTCCTGACCGGTAGCCGCGTCCAACGCATATACCTTGTGATCGGCACTGCTGCCGAAGTAGACCATGCCCCCTACGGCCACGGGCGCGTTGACCCAGTCAAAGCGCATGCGGCTGAGCGCGTGCTTGCGTCCGACCCACGCGCGGTGGGGACGATGCCGCGTTTCGTGTTTCCACCGAAGCGATAGCCGGTTCGCAAGGGGTTCGGAGGTGTAGCCGCTGCGTGCGGCGTCGTAACGATACTGGGGCCAGTCCGCCTCCGCTGCCCCGATGGTCAAAACTGCCGCCACCAATGCGCATACCAAGGCGCGGTTCTTCATCCACATGTTGCCGTCCTCTTGGAAGTGGTTGACCCTGTGTGCGACTCATGCTGGCAGAGAAGGTCGGGGAAGTAAAGGGCGCGCCACACCGCAAAAACAATTGCTGACTTTTCGCCCGCGCCAATGATAGTTTCTTTGCTTACCAATTGGAGGTTTCCCATGAAGAAGTTGTACGGAGTCGCGTCGGTATTGGCCCTGGTGTGGGTGGTGGCGAATGCATCCGGGGCGGACCCGGAGTACTACGTAAGGAAGGGTACCTGGCAGGAGACGATGCAGTCGTCGCGGGAAGCGTTGACGATCCATCTGAGCAAACCCGGTCCCAAGAAGACCGCGGCCGCGGCCGTGCCGCAATACGGACCGTGGTTCGAAATCGGGCCGTATCGTGGCGGCGATGCCTTCAAGACGGCGTATCAACCCGAAAAGGAGGTCAACCTCTCCAAGGGCGACGGCAAGCTGAAGTGGAAGCGGATCGACGCCGCCGACGGCGTCGTCCACGGCCTCAGACTGCCCGGCAATTCCGCGAAGTACTTCTACCGCACGATCACGGCGAGCGCGCCCACCTCCGTCATGAGCTACTACGGCAGCGATGACGGTCTGGCCGTGTGGCTCAACGGCAAGAACATCCTCTCCAAACCCGTATCCCGCGGTTGCGCCCCGAACCAGGACAAGACCAAGCTCCTCCTCAGGGAGGGCGAGAATCGTCTCCTCGTCAAGATCAAGAACAACAGCGGGGGCAGCGGTTGGTACTTCTCTACATCGGAAAAGGCCGGCGCGAAAACAGACCCGCGCGAGTTGATGCGCGAAGCTCTCTGGGGGTTTGTGCAGCGCGATTTCGACAGTCCCGAAGCGCGCCGCGAGATGGCCTGGGAGAGGGACAACAACGTGTGGTCGGGCGACTGGAAGCCCGGCGATCTCGCCGCGCTCGCCAAGCGCTATGTGACTCCGTCGGCCGGTAGCGCGGCAGGCAAGAAGATCGCAGCGATAGCAGCGAAGGCGAGCACCCAGAGAGACCTGAATGACATTCGCGGTCTGTACTACCAGAACTGCGCCCTGCAGGAAGCGCTCACCAAGTTGGGCAGCATCAACCTGAAGGCCCTGCGCCTTGCCATCGAAGACCTGAGCGATAACCATCCCAAGACCTATCCGAGCAAGTACCTGAAACAGCTCGATGAAATCGAAGCGGAGCTCAACAATGCCGACAGCGACAAAATCGCCGCGATGGCAATTGAACTGGTTGAGTTTCGCCGGGAGGCGTTGCTGGCCAACCCGCTGCTGGATTTCGACAAGCTTCTCTTCATAAAGCGGCGCGGGGGACACGGCATGCCCCAGAACTGGGTCGGAAACTGCTCGAAACGCGGCCCGTTCGACAACGAGATCGCCGTGCTGTCGCCGGTGCGCCCCGACGGCAAGGTGACTACGCTGTACAAGCCGGAGTCCAGGATGTTCGTGGGCGACGTCGATCTCCACTGGGACGCGGGCAAGATGCTGTTCTCTTCCCAGCTCGGCAACAAGCGCTACGAGGTCTTTGAAATCAACGCCGACGGTGCGGGCCTGCGCCAGGTTTCGAAGACGATCGACGGCGTCGACAACTACGATGCGTGCTACCTGCCGAACGAGAAGATCATCTACGACTCGACCTCCGTCTTCCAGGGGGTCCCCTGCGTCGGTGGCGGCAGCCAGGTCGCCAACCTCCACGTTATGAATCCGGACGGCAGCGGTGTCCGCCGTCTCTGCTTTGACCAGGACCATGACTGGTACCCATCCGTCCTGCACGACGGACGCGTCGTCTTCACACGCTGGGAGTACAGCGATACCCCGCACTACTTCACGCGCATCGTGATGACGATGAACCCCGACGGCACGAACCAGCGTTCGTACTACGGCAGCAATTCATACTGGCCGAACTCCACTTTTTATCCGCGGGCAATTCCCGGCCACCCCTCCCAGTTTGTCGCCACGATCTCGGGTCACCACGGAGTAGCGCGCGAGGGCGAGCTCATTCTCTTCGACCCGGCGCTGGGACAGCACGAGGCCGACGGCGTGGTTCAGCGAATCCCCGGCTACGGCAAGAAGGTCGAGCCGATAATCGCGGATCGACTGGTGGACAGATCGTCACCGCGTTTTCTGCATCCCTATCCGCTCAGCTCGAAGTACTTCCTCGTGTCGAGCAACGCCGGCGGTTCGTGGGGCATTTTCCTGGTCGACGTTTTCGACAATATGCTGCCCATCCTGGAGGAGTCGGGCTACTGCATGCTCGAGCCGGTTCCGTTCCGCCCGACCAAACGTCCGCCGGTCATCCCCGACCAGGTCGATACGAGTCGCAAGGATGCCGTGCTCCACGTGTCTGACCTGTACACGGGTGGCGGCCTGAGACGCGTTCCGCGCGGAACGGTCAAGAAGTTGCGGCTGTTTTCGTTTGACTACGGCTATCACCGGCTCGCGAATCATACCTACATCGGCAGGGAAGGGCCGTGGGACGTGCACCGCATCCTGGGTACGGTCGATGTCGAGCCGGACGGGTCGTCGGCGTTTCATATCCCGGCCAACACGCCGATCGCGTTGCAGCCACTGGACGAAGAGGGCAAGGCCCTGCAGCTCATGCGTACCTGGCTGGTCGCCATGCCGGGTGAGAATCTGTCCTGTGCGGGTTGCCACGAAAACAACCAGGAGCCGCCCCCGGCACGCCACGTTATGGCGTCGCAGAAGAAGCCGCAGCAGCTCCAACCCTGGTACGGCCCCGCGCGCGGGTTCAGCTTCAAGCGCGAAGTTCAGCCGGTCCTGGACGCGTTCTGCATCGGCTGCCACAACGGCCAACCCGACAAGCTGCGCCGCAATCCGGTCGACCTGCGCGACAACGACAAGAAGGGCTTCAGTCCCGCCTACGAGGTTCTGCAGAAGTACGTGCGCCGCCCCGGTCCCGAGGGCGACTATCACATGTATCCGCCCGGGGAGTACGCCGCGGACACGAGCCCCCTGATCCAGATGCTGAAGAAGGGCCACCACGGCGTCAAACCCGACCGCGAATGCTACGAACGGCTCTACACGTGGATCGATCTGAACGTGCCGTTCTATGGGACGTGGGGCGAATTCCGCGCGATTCCCAACGGGCAGCATGAACGCCGCGCCGAAATGCGCAGGCTGTACGCGCTGGTCAACGAGGACTACGAGGTCATACCGGACCTGAAAATCGAGAAGATCGACCCGATCGTTCCGAAAGCCCCCGAACCGCCGAAGGCCGTCGCGGTGAATTGCCCGAACTGGCCTTTCGACGATGCGGAAGCGAAGCGGCGCCAGGGGGCGGACAGTGCGCGCAAGATCACGGTTGAAGTCGACGGTCGGAAGATCGAGCTCGACATGGTCCGCATACCGGCCGGGGCATTCGTCATGGGCGATGCCGCGGGCGCGGCCGACGAATACCCCCCGTGTGCCGTGGAAATTCACAAGCCGTTCTGGATCGCGAACCGCGTCATCCTGAACAGGGAATACGCGCTTTTCGATGCCGAGCACGACAGCGGCTATCTCGATCGCCACGGCAAGGACCACAGCAACCGCGGCACGCCTCTGAACCGCCCCGATCAACGCGTGATCCGGGTGTCGTGGCAACGCGCGATGGAGTTCTGCGAGTGGCTCTCCAAGAAGACCGGCAAGCGATTCTCGCTGCCGACCGAGGCCCAGTGGGAGTACGTGGCCCGTGCCGGCGCGACGGCCGACAAGGGTGGCTCCAACGTGTGGGGCGCAGGGCTTGCCAAGAGCGGCGCCGAATGGACCCGCAGCACGTACAAGCCCTATCCCTACAAGCCGGGCGACGGCCGCGACAGGGC
The DNA here is from genome assembly GCA_964555035.1 of uncultured Victivallales bacterium. GTDB lineage: Bacteria > Verrucomicrobiota > Kiritimatiellia > UBA8416 > CAYOBW01 > CAZKRK01. The sequence goes on from CAZKRK010000348.1 coordinate 7,854, forward strand.
GGACATGGCAGGTCACAAGGTCGTCCGCGGCGCCAAGGGGCTCAAGGTCCCCGGCGATCGCATCGATACGTACCGCCTGAGCTACCCTTTCTGGCAGCCCGTATGGGACGTCGGCTTCCGCGTCGTCTGCGAAGACGACGATGTGAGGGTCGCGAGCAGGTAGCCCCGGGCCAACATGCCCCTGTGAGCCATCCCTGGCCGATGCTTGGCGATTGACGATTCCCGATTTGTGAAGTAGCACGCTTCAAGAGTCAGGAACCGTCAGGGGCGCATCTGCGATTTGTTGCACCTGCAGAGTGGCCCCCGCCGGGCTTGCTCACTCTCCGCTCGCCCTTGCCCTTCCGCTCCGCTCCAGGGCTTGCGGGCGCACTACAAACATGGTG
>CAZKRK010000349.1:0-8193 GCA_964555035.1 uncultured Victivallales bacterium
AGTTGCGCGAGTTCACGTTTTCTACCGATGAACATCTCGACCTCCCGTCTCCGCGTGTGCGGTGAGTGACGATTTATTGATGAATGTTGACTGCTTGTATCACATCAATAGATCGACAACAAGTCGATTTATTGATGCGCTGGGCGGCGCAGGAGCCCATCAGCAAACCGACAGTGCGGCACAGTTGGCGCGTGTGCGCGAAGATTGACGCTGGGGTTCGGCAGCAAATCGGGGCACCATCGGTCACATGAGATGACGTTCGTGTCACGCTGTTATGGCCAGACCACTACGATTGGAGTTTGAAGGCGCTATCTACCATGTAATGGCTCGCGGAAATGAGCGATGCGCGCGCCATGTTGATGAAGCTGTTGGTTCACTACAGCGGCATGACTCAGCGTGCCGTGTCGCATCGTCTCGGTCTCACCGATGGCTCCGGAGTGTCTCGATCCATTGCAGAGCTCAATCACGTCATGGCCCAAGACAAGCGGCTTGCACGGCCCCAACGGGGCTACACAATCATAGCCTGGGGCAAGGCCCTGGCTATATCTGTATCGTCCCTTCGGGACTGAGATCCGTCCTCCGTCCAATGAATCAACACGCCCTTTAGGCGGAAGCTTCATTGGAATCGGCGGCACCTCCAGCACGACAACCGTGGGGGCAGCCCGGCATACATACTACCGGGTGAGAGGACGGCGGATCGACCGATGACGGCGAGCGGAACGAATGAGCGGGCCGCCGCGTTGCCCAAGCGATACGCCCAAAAACATAATTCGCCAGCTCAGAAACGCAATACATTGGGCTTCAAGGTGCGAGGTGGGGTTTGCTATAGTTGTTCCTGCGTAGAGGGTACAGGCAGCGTGATGGTGATACCATCGATTCGGGGGATGAAGAACAGCTACACGGAGGTGAGGCGATGCAGTATTAGCGTTCAGCAATTCTGTGGATCATGGCGCGGAGGATGGCGCGATCCTATCTGTCCTCAAGATCGTAGTACGAACAGCATAAGCAGGAGAAGAGAGATGAAGTGCAACATTCAGACAGTGGCGGTGGCCGGCTTGATTCTGGCCTTGGGCGGGGCGGCTTCGGTGCGGGCTGCGACATGGAACAACTCGCAAGCCGACGGCGACATCAACAACGCCGCCAACTGGGGTGGCACCTTCCCCAGTGACGCTACGGGGGAAGGCGCCATTGTGGGAGCTACGCCATTGGTCATCAACCAGGTCTTCAACAATGGCGGCGACAATCGGTCGCAGTATCTGATTACCGGGGTCGGAGGAATGACGGTCGCTGCCGGCGGGTCATTCACATACCTGGGCGACGGCTTGCTTGGTTCGACCGCCGGTGGCGCAGGCGGCGGCGCCAGCACGATTACTCACACCGGCGGGACACTGACACAGGACGGTGGCGGTGCGGGCTGTCTGATCGGCCATAATGCCGTTGGTACCTACAACATCAGCGGCGGCAATCTCTATGTGTTGCCGACGCTGGGGTGCCCGTCGTTGACGATTCGCCACAGCGCTGGTTCTGACGGCTCTTCGCTGAACATCAGTGGCACGGGGCAGGTTGATGTTGAGGCAGGTGTGGCCCTGGTTGTCAACGCCGGCGGGACACTGAACGTGACCGGCGACGGCCTTCTTGTCTGGCACGACCGGACCGTGGCTGAGACGGCTGCCTTTGCCAGCAGGGTCAATGGGCAGATCATTCAAGTCGGCAGCGACGTCCACTTCAGGGCCACAACATGGACGGGGCCCACGCCGGGCACGTTGATCTACGGCAAGTAGAGAGCACACTGCACACTCTCTCTGCGCATCTCGCATCGCGACACGACGGCAAGAGCGATGCGGGATGCGGTTCTTCTGGCGCTGTGCGCGGGCGCGCCCTCCATCGCGTCGCGTGTCGCGATGGCGGACGATCGTATCGTCATTCTCGTTCGCGCAGGTGACGACTGTCAAGGCGGGTCAGGCTGTGGGTGTTCGTATCGAATAGTCCCTGTCTGCATCATCCAACGCTTGCGATTAGCCCATGGCGCGTCGAACCGTTCTGGCAGAAAGACCATGCTGAGATGTCGGTAACACCTTGAGAGAACGGCCTGCAATGCCGAGGAGCTGGGGAGGCGGGGCGGAGCGGTCTGCCCCATGGTCGGCGTGGTGTGTCGTTGCTGCCGTGCTTGCGTGTTCCGGACTATCGGCGACGGCAGACAGCGTGGTGACATTCAACGAGATCATGTACCACCCGGCCACCAACGAGACGGCACTCGAATGGGTCGAACTGTACAACCAGATGGCCGTGGATGTGGACCTCTCCGAGTGGCGGCTCCGCGGCGGCATTTCGTATGAGTTTCCCCCCGGCACGGTGTTGCCCGGCGGGGGGTACGCCGTGATTGCCGTTGACCCCGCCGCCGTTGGATCTGCTCACGGAATTTCCGGTGTCTACGGGCCGTTCGACGGGCGACTGTCCAACGCCGGCGAAACACTGCGCCTGCGCAACCATGACGGCCGCATTATGGATGAACTCACCTATGACGATCAACGCGATTGGCCTCCCGCGGCCGACGGATCAGGGGTGTCGCTCGCCAGGATCGAACAGGACATGGGCGCCGCCGACCCCGGGAACTGGAGCTGGAGCCGGACCGTGGGAGGCACCCCGGGAGGGGCCAACGCGGTTCATCTGCCGGGAACGTCGCCACTGGTAATCAACGAGATCGCGGCCGCAACCGGTACGAGCTTCTGGGTCGAACTGCACAACCCCTCGGCGACTGGCATCAATCCCGCCGGCTACCGCATCGCCTCCAAGGGGGTCCTCGCCGGCAGCTACACCTTCCCGTCCCAGACGATTCCTGCCGGTGGGTTCCTCGTGCTCGACGATTCGACCCTCGGTTTCTGGGCCTTCGACGAAAGCAAGCTGTTCCTTTACGACGACGGCTCAACCGTCCTGGACGCGGCGGTCGTGAAGAACCGTGCGCGCGCCCGCTATCCCGACGGAGCCGGCGAATGGCGGCGGCCTGCGGCGACGACACCGGGCGCCTCCAACGCCGTGACGCTTTGCCACGATGTCGTCATCAACGAGATCATGTACCATCATCAGTCGTCCTATGATCCGTATACCGAGTCGGACGAAGAATGGGTCGAGTTGTTCAACCGGGGGACAGGCACCGTCGACCTGGGCGGCTGGGAGCTCGACGACGGGATTCGCTTCGATTTCCCGTCCAATACGCTGCTGGGTGCGGGTGACTTCCTGGTCGTTGCCAAGGACACCAACGCTTTCCTGGCGGCTTTTCCCGCCGTCACCAACGCTATCGGCGACTACGCGGGGCGTCTTGCCAACGGCGGGGAGAAGGTCGTGCTTCGCGATCCCGCGGGTAACCCGGCCGACGCCGTCCGGTACTACGACGCCAGGCCCTGGCCGGCCCTGGCCGACGGCGGGGGCTCTAGCCTGGAGCTGCGCGACCCGGACGCGGACAACGCGAATGCCGGCGCCTGGGCGGCGAGCGACGAAACCGGGAAGTCGACCTGGCAGACCGTCATCTATCGGGGCACGGCCACGGAAGACGGTATCGGCCACAACATCTGGCACGAATTCTGTCTCTGCCTGCTGGGCCCCGGCGAGGTGCTGCTGGATGATTTCAGCGTGATCGAGGCCCCCGGCGGAGCGGCGATTCAGTTTATCCAGAACGGCGATTTCGAGTCGGACACGCTCGGTACAACCCCTGCCGCGTGGCGGTTGCTCGGCACACACGGCAGCCACGGCCGCAGCGTGGTGACAGATGATCCCGTGTCACCCGGAAACAGGGCCCTCCACCTGGTGTCGACAGGCGACTACGAGCACGAGCACAACCACGCGGAGACGACCTTTGCGGGGGGGCAGCGGGTGGTGGCCGGCCGTGAGTATGAGATTTCCTTCCGGGCCAAATGGCTGGCGGGGTCGCCGCAGGTCAACACCCGCCTCTACTTCAACTGGTTGCAGCGCACCACGCACCTCGCCACGCCGCAGACCAACGGAACGCCCGGCCGTGCCAATTCGCGACTCGAGGCCAATGCGGGTCCCACCTGCTCGGGGCTCTCGCACGCACCGGTTGTTCCCGCGGCGGGGGAGGCGGTGACGGTGTCGGTACGTGCGGCCGACCCGGACGGGGTGGCGGCCCTGCGCGTGTTCTACTCGGTCAACGGTGGCGCATGGCTGTCGGCCGCCATGGCGGGGGCGGACGGCGACTTCCTGGGGACCATCCCGGGGCAAGCCGCGTCGGCACGCGTTCAGTTCTATGTGCGGGGACAAGACGACCTCGGTGCGGTTGCGACCTGTCCGGCAGCCGGCCCCGATTCCCGCGCGATGTACCGTGTCCAGGATGGGCTTGCAGACCTCGGCACGGTACACAATTTCCGCGTCGTCATGACAGCCGCCGATCGCGACGCGATGTACGCCGAGACGGAACGCATGAGCAACTACCGCCGCGGCGGGACAGTCATTTACGACGAGCGACTGGTGTACTACGACGTGGACCTTCGATTGAAGGGCGCCGCCGGGCGGGGGCATTACGACTATGCGGGGCTCAATATCGAATTTCCGGCCGACCGCCTTTTCCGGGGAGTGCACCGCACCGTGGCCATCGAGCGCCAATCCTGGCGTCAGATCCTGTCCAAGCACATGTTCAGCAAGGCCGGGGGCGGATTGGCCAGTCTCTACGACGACGTGGCGCATGTCATCATGCCGCGTTCCGCCGACACCGGGCGGGAGCTTCTCGCCATGGCGCGCTATACCGACGTGTTCCTCGACGGCTGGCTGGAGAACGGCAGCGACGGCAACGACTTCAACCACGAGCTGCTGTACACCCCCACCAGCACCGTGGATGGTAACCCCGAAAGCCTGAAGAGGAACTTCCCCTACACGCATACCGCCGGGGCGCTTGACCTGGCCGATTACGGGCCGGACCAGGAAGCCTACCGCTGGAATTTTCTGCTCCGCAACAACCGGCGGCGGGATGACTATACCGGCATCATCGACCTGTGCCGGGCATTCTCCCTGGCGGGTGACGCCCTCGATGTCGCCTCCCGCGATGTCCTCGACGTCAGTCAGTGGATGCGCACGTTTGTGATGCAGTCGCTCATCGGCAACTCCGACACCTACTCGCGTGTCTGGCGCCACAATTTCCGCATGATCGAGCGTCCGGAAGATGGACGCCTGCTGGCGGCGCCCTGGGATCTCGACGCCAGTTTCGCGCTCTCGACAGGTGCGTCCCTGTGGGGTGGAGACAACGTAAAGAAGCTGATCGAGCTGCCGGGCAATCGCCGGCTGTTCTACGGGCATGCGCTCGAAATGATCAACACGACTTGTAACACGGCCTACATGTCGCGCTGGACCACCCATTACGGCTCGTTGCTCGGGCAGAACTTCTCCGGCCACCTGTCCTGGATCGGCGGCCGGAGCGCCTATGTGCTTTCCCAGCTCCCGTCGGATCGCACCACGTTCGCAGTCACGAACACCGATTTCACGGTCGACACGGACTACGCGGTCATTGGGGGACAGGCAGGCATCGCCATCCACGAGATCCGTCTCGACGGGCAGGACACGCCGATAGAGACGTGGTGGACGACCGAAGGCTCGGGGACGGCGCAGACGTTCCATTGGCAGGCGACGGTGCCGGTCTCTCCGGGAGCGCATAGCCTCCGGTTCGAAGCGATCGGTTTCGGGGGCGAGACGATCGGCAGCGATTCCGTCTGGGTGACAAGTACGGTCGCTGAACGCCCCCTGCACGACTACCTGCGCGTGAGCGAGGTCATGTATAACCCCGCGGACGATGGCGACCGCGAATTCATCGAGCTGCACAACCGCGGCCCGGTTGCGCTCGACCTCGCCGATGTGCGCCTCGTGGAGGGCGTCACGTTCAGTTTTGCCGCGGGGGCTGTCCACTCCCTTCCCCCGGGCGCCCGCGTGCTGGTGGTGCGCGACCTGCAGGAATTCGCGGCTCGCTACAGCACCAACGGTCTCCTCATCGCGGGAGAGTACGAGGGGAGTCTGTCGAACGGCGGGGAAGACCTCGCCGTGCTCGGCGAGTACGGCGAGGAACTCATCTCCTTTGAGTATGACGATGGCCGCGGATGGCCCCTCGCGGCGGACGGAGCCGGACATTCACTCGTGCTTTCAGTCATGGACGGTCAGGAGAGCGGCGTCCTGGACTACGGCGGCAACTGGCGCGCGAGCGCGTTCATCGGCGGCTCGCCGGCCCGGGTCGACCCAACCCCGGTGGTCGACGTGTTGATCAACGAGTTTGCCGCCCATACCGATACGGGTTTGCTGCCGCCGGACGATTCGGATGATTGGATTGAGCTGCATTCGGTGTCGAACATGACGCTCATCGACTGGTACCTGAGCGATGACGGTGGTGATTTGAAGAAGTGGCGAATCCCGCCGGACAGCGTGATCACGGCGGGCGGCTGGCTCACATTCCACGAGAGTACGGGCTTCCACAGCAACCGGGTCGACGGTTTTGGCTTGGACAAGGCGGGCGAACAGGTCTTCCTGTCCTACCTGCCCGGCACCGACCGGGACCGCGTCGCGGATTGCGTGAGTTTCGAGAGTCAGGAAAACGGCGTGTCGTCGGGCCGATACCCTGACGGGGACGAGCTCTGGTACGTCATGGCGCTGACACCCGATGCCTCGAACCGGCTGGCCGCGGTCGAGCCGGTCATCAGCCAGATCATGTACCACCCGCGCCCTGCGGGCACCAATACCTACGACAATACCGAGCACGAGTACCTCGTCATACGCAATGATGCCGGGCAGGATATCCAGCTCTGGAACGCTGCGGGGCCCTGGCGCATCAGTGGTATCGGCTATACGCTTCCGTCTAATACCGTGATCGGCGCCGGCGAGGCCCTGGCCATCGTGCCCTTTGATCCGAACGACAGCGTGGCGGTCAGCAACTTCGCGGCGAATCACAACCTGCTCGGTACGCTCCCGGTCCTGCTGGGGCCCCACGATGGGACGCTTTCCAATACCGGTGAGCGCATCGCACTCGAACGCCCCCAGGCCCCCGATGTTGTGGGTGATGACGTTTCCTGGGTGATTGTCGATGAAGTCATCTATTCGTCCGCGGCGCCGTGGCCCGGCGCTTCGGTAAATGGCACTGCGCTGCGCAGGATCGACCTGCGGCATTCCGGCAACGATCCGCTGAACTGGACGACTGTCACCGTTCAGGCGCCGAAGGGGCTGCCGTTTGCAGAAGGCTTCGAGGGGTATGGGATCGGCAGCAGTCTGGACGGACAGGATCCGGATGGTTCGCACCCGTGGGCGGCAGCCGGTGTGGTGGTAACCAACAGCCCCGTACAGGCGGGTGACCGGGCGGCGGTGCTGACGAGCGAGACGGCCGTGGCGGCGCAGACGTTCAACGACGGGCAGACCGAGGTGTGGACAGATCTCCACTGCCGGCCGGTGTTCGTCGCAGATAACCCCGGCATGGCCGCACCGCCGGCGGGTTGTAGCTTCGCCTTCTACGTGCACACCAACGGACAGGTGGTCGCCTACAACGGCGCTCTCCGGACGGAGCTGGCGCACGCGCCGCTGACCGAAGGGAGGTGGACGCGGTTCACGGTGCACAGCGACCACACGACCCGGACATGGGACCTGTATCTGAACGGCAACCCGGCACCGATCGCCACGGGGCTGAATTTCTTCGATTCCACACCGGAAGCGAGCTATACCGAGTTTGGTATTCGCGGAGCGGGTCCGTCAAACGCGTGCGTGGACAGCATTCGTATCGACACCAACGCCCCGGCGATGAATGCTGTCAGTATTGGAACGGTGATGTTCGGAAGATAGACGCCCCAAAGAGAAGGACGTAGGCCATGCAAGGAGACCGAGACGTTGTCAGTTGGAAGCTTGGGCTTGCCTATGCCCTGCCGAACTTCGGTATGGCGATTATGGTGGGGCCGGTGCTGGGGATTATCCAGGGCGTCTATGCCAGGGATTTCGGTGTCGCCATTGCCGCCATGGCGGGCGTCATCTTCCTGGGTCGGATGTTCGACGCGGTATCAGATCCGGCCGTGGGAATCACGTCGGACCGCCTCCGCAAGCGTTTCTGGGGGAGGCGTTCATGGGTTGTGGCCGGGGTGATCCTGTCGCTCCTGTCGCTCTATAACCTCTTTATTCCTCCCGCCGGTGGGATGACCATCGGGCATCTGCGCGTGTGGTTCATCCTCG
>CAZKRK010000350.1:0-8173 GCA_964555035.1 uncultured Victivallales bacterium
GGCGTGGACCGGTTGGGGCGCGCTACGCGCCGACACTCGCAAGCGGCCCATGACCCCTGTACTATGAAGACCATCTCAAGCAACAACCAGAAGGTGTCAAACGGAAATCAGGACGTGACACAAGGACTTCCGGTGTTCACCGGCCACACCCGTTCCTGCGTCGCATCGCGCCGTTGTCACCGAATTACCGATCACCGACTACCGGTAACTGCAGTTCAGCGGCCTAGTTGAACTCAATCACAAAGCTGAACACGTCCTCGGCCGGCACGCTCGTAACCTTGAACTCGCTCTTCTGAAACACGCGCTGCATGGCGCGGTTGTTGCGCAGGACTTCGGCCGTGAAGCCGGAAATGCCGTTGCGCTTGGCGATCGTCGCCAGGTGCTTCAGCAAGAAACTGCCGATGCCCTTGTTCTGCCAGCCGTCGTGCACCACGAACGCCACTTCCGCGAAATTGGACTTCTGGTCGAGGTAGTAGCGGCCGATGGCAATGATCTCCTCGCCCCGCGGGGCCGGCATCGTCGCCACGATGGCAATCTCGCCGCGGTGATTGATAAAGACGAAGTTCTGAATTCCCTTGCGCTGAACATGCTTCATGCGCGACATGAAGCGATAGTAGATGGTCTCCCGCGACAACGCATAGAACAGGTCTTTCATGGCCGGCTCATCCGTGGGGTGTATGGGCCGGAAATTGACCTGCATACCGTCGCTCATAACGTAGGTCGTCTTGAACTCCGGCGGACCGACTACGAGCTTGTCTTCGACGCCGGCCAGTTCCGGGCGCACGTACTTGGCTTCGATCGCCTCCTGAAGCAACTGTACCCGGAAGTCCGGGTGTGCGATCGAGATCAGGGCAATCGCCCGCTCCTGGACGCTCTTCCCGTGCAGGTAGGCGACGCCGTACTCGGTCACGACGTAGTGCACGTCGCCACGAGTGGTGACAACCCCCGCGCCCGGACTCAGGCGCGTGACAATACGCGAGACTTCGCCGTCCTTGGCCGTGGAGGGCAGGGCAATGATGGCCTTGCCGCCGTGCGAGCGGGCAGCGCCGCGGTTGAAGTCGACCTGTCCGCCGATGCCGGAGTAGAACTGGGTCCCGAGAGAATCGGCACAGACCTGACCCGTCAGGTCGATCTCGAGGGCCATGTTGATGGCCACCTGCTTGTGCTGTTGGCCGATGACGTACGGATCGTTCACGTATTCCGTCGGATGAAACGAGAAGGCCGGGTTGTTGTCGATGTAGTCGTAGAGCTTCTGCGTCCCGAGGCAGAAGCTGGCCACGACCCGACCGCGGTCGACGGACTTCAAGTCGCCGGTAATGACCCCCGCCTCGATCAACGGCACGATGGCATCGGTAAACATCTCGGTGTGAACGCCGAGGTTCTTCTTGCCCTCGAGGAATTGCAGTACGGCCTGGGGGATGTCGCCGATGCCGAGCTCGACCGTTGAGCCGTCTTCCACAAGGGCCGCAATGAATTCGCCGATGCGGCCGACGTCTTCGGACGGCCGCGGCGGCACGACTTCGATCGGCGCCTGGTCGACCGGCACGGCCACGTCGATGTCGTAGATGCCGATAAAGCTGTCGCCGAGCGTGCGCGGCATCCGCGGGTTGATCTCGGCGATAACCAGGCCGGCGTTTTCCGCGGCACTCTTCACGATGTCGACCGAGATGCCGAAGCTGCACATGCCGCGTTCGTCCGGCGGCGTCACCTGGATCAGGGCCACGTCCAGCGGGATTTGCCCCGACGTGAACAGGCGCGGAATGTCGGAGAGAAAGATGGGCGTGTAGTCCCCCATACCTTCCTGGATGATGTCGCGCACATTGGTCGAGATGAAGAAGCTGTTGACGCGGAAGCTCTGCGACAGCTCCCGCGTCGCATACGGCGCGTCGCCCAGCGTGAGCAGGTGCACGATTTCCGTGTCGGACAGCTCGCGCGACCGTGCCGTAAGTGCCCTGACCAGCTCGCGCGGCTGGGCGCAGCCCGTGCCGACGAAGATACGCTGTCCCGGACGGATGCGCTTGGCGGCCTCGTCCGCCGTGAGAATCATATCACTGTACTCGTCCTGCCAGTTCGGATCCCAGGTGGTTGTGTTGTCGTTGCTCATCGGTCAAACCTCAATCGGTGAAAGGGTGATACGGGCGTCGGCCGCGACGGACTCCTTGCCGACCGGGGCCACGATAAACGGATTGATGTCCATTTCCGATATCCGCGGAAAATCCTGCGCCAGTTGGCTAATGCGCTGGAGAGCGGTGCATATCGCGGATATGTCGACACGGGCCTGCCCGCGCACGCCTTTGAGAAGCTCGAAGGACTTCGTGCTCTCCAGCATTCGCAGCGCCTCGGATTCCGTGATCGGCGCGATATGGAACGTCACGTCCTTCATGACTTCCACGAAGATGCCGCCCAGGCCGAACATCAGCATCGGCCCGAACTGCGGGTCGCGCGTCATGCCCAGAATCACCTCGCGGCCGCGGGCGCACATCTTCTCAACGTAGACGCCGTCGAGATCCGCGTGCGGCATTCGTTGCCCGATGCGCAGCATCATGAGATCGAACGCGTCGCGGACGGCTTCGGGCGATGTCAGGCTGAGCTTGACGCCGCCCATATCGGACTTGTGGATGATGTCGGGCGAAGCGATCTTCATCGCCACGGGATAGCCGACCTTGTCGGCAATCTCCACGGCTTGGTCAGCCGTGGCCGCCATGTGCCCGGGCGGAACCGTGAAATCGTAGGCGCGCAGGACGTCCTTGGCGCTGGCCTCGCCGACCTGCAGGTGGTTCGTCTTCACGTGGCGGTTGACGATGCGTTCGACGCGCCGGCGATTGACCGGGAAGCGCGTGATGACGCGGGGCGGCCGGTCCAGCCATTCGGCGTATTCGCACATCGCCCGCAGGGCCGCGACGGCGCGTTCCGGCGACGGATAGTCCGGCAGGTTGGCCGCGACCAGCTCGTCGCGGCCGGGCATGACGTCCGCGCCGCCCATGAACGAAACCAGGATCGGTTTCTCGTGACGCGAGTGTTCTTCGATCGCGCGCGCGGTTTCGAGCGGCCTGGTCATCGCCTGCGGGGTGAGGATCACGACGATGGCGTCCACCGAGTCGTCGTCCTGGGCCGCGTTCAAGGCCGAGATGTAACGTTCGGGATCGGCGTCGCCCAGCACGTCGATGGGGTTGCCGACGCTGGCCGCGGCGGGGAGTTTGTTGCGCAGGGCCGTGGCCGTGCTGCCGGCCAGCGTCGCGACCTGCAGCCCGGACAGCTCGACCGCGTCCGCCGCCATGATGCCGGGTCCGCCGGCGTTGGTGATGATGGCGACGCGTTTGCCTTTAGGGACAGGCTGCATCGCAAAAGCCATCGCGTAGTCGAACATCGCTTCGAACGTCTCCGCCCGAATAACGCCGGACCGTTTGAACGCTGCCGCGTACCCGACATCGGCGCCGGCGAGGCTGCCCGTGTGCGAAGACGCGGCCTTGCCGCCGGCCTCGGTGACACCCGACTTGAAGATGACCACCGGTTTCGCCGATGCCGCTGTTTCGGCCGCCTTCAGAAATGCATCGCCCGACGCGACGCTTTCGAGGTAACCCACGATCACGCGCGTCTCTTCGTCCGCGGCGAACGTGGTCAGGAAGTCCGTTTCGTCCACGTCCGCCTTGTTTCCCATACTGATGAGCTTGGCAAGCCCCAGGTGGCGCGCGGCGGCCCAGTCCAGGATCGCCGTGCAGAGCGCACCTGACTGTGAGATCACGGAAATGCCGCCGGGCTTCGGCATGTGTTTGGCGAACGAGGCGTTCATACTGTGATGGGCGTTGATCAACCCGAGGCAGTTCGGTCCCAGCAGGCGTACGCCGCGCGCACTGCAATAGGCGGCCAGCTCGCGTTCCATCGCGGCGCCCTTTTCGTCGACTTCCTTGAAACCGGCAGTGACGATCGTGATTGCCTTGGCGCCGGCAGCGATCGAATCCTCGACCGAGGCCTTGACGTACTTCGTCGGCACGGCGATGACGGTCATGTCGACCTTCCCGCCGTACGTCCTGAGATCCGGATAGCATTTCAGCCCCAGGACTTCGTCCGCGGTCGGATTGACCGGCACGACAGCACCTTCGAATCCGCTCTCGATCATGTTGGCGAGAATCTCGTGACCCACCTTGCCGGGGGAGCGAGATGCTCCAATAACGGCTACGGCGTCGGGTTTTAGCAAAAAATCAAGCATTTCACCCTCCATTCCATCTCCGATTCGGTTCGTTTGCCGCAAATGGGACCAATGTTGCCTCTCTGCGCTTCTGCAGCCAGTGTAAAATGAGCCAGAAAATCCCAAAATCGGGGCTTGCAGTCCTCTCGCTTAGCCGATAGTGTCTCTACTCTTTTTCCGGAGGGATTCAAGCGAATTCGTCAAAAAATTAACAGAAGAGCCTCGATAGCAGTAAAGGAGCAGGCAGCATGGCAGAAGAAACCGTAACCCCAAAAGTCCACACGTATCCCCCGCCCGCGGAATTCGCGGCAAATGCACACATCAAGTCGTTCGACGAGTACGATGCGATGTACAAGCGCTCGATCGAGGATCCCGAGGGTTTCTGGGCCGAAATCGCCGACCAGTTCGTCTGGAAGGAGAAATGGTCGAAAGTGCTCGAGTACACGTTCGAGGGCAGCGTGGACGTCAAGTGGTTCATCGACGGCAAGACCAACCTCTCGGTCAACTGTCTTGATCGCCATCTCGAGACGCGCGGCGATCAGACCGCGATCATCTGGGAAGGCAACGATCCCAGCGAGGATTCCACGCTGACCTACCGCGAGCTCTACGAAGAGGTCTGCAAGTTCGCGAATGCGCTCAAGGCCGCCGGTGTCCAGAAGGGTGACCGTGTCTGCCTGTACCTCCAGATGGTACCGCAGGCCGCGATCGCGTGCCTGGCCTGTGCCCGTATCGGCGCGATTCACTCGGTTGTCTTCGGCGCATTCAGCGCGGACGCGCTTCGCGACCGTATCCAGGATTCCGAGTGCAAGATCCTCATCACGCAGGATACGGCCCTTCGCGGCGCGAAGACGGACATCCCGATGAAGACCAACGCCGACAAGGCCCTGGCCGAGTGCCCGAGCATCGAGACGTGCTTCGTCGTCAAGCGTACCGGTCACGAGGTTCCGATGCAGGAAGGCCGCGACGTGTGGTACCACGATGCCGTCGCCGACCAGCCGACCGAGTGCGAGCCTGAGTGGCTGGATGCCGAGGAACCGCTGTTTATCCTTTATACATCCGGTTCGACCGGCAAGCCCAAGGGCGTGCTGCACACGACCGGCGGGTACATGGTCTGGACCGCGACGACCTTCAAGTACATCTTCGACTACCAGGAGGGCGACATCTGGTGGTGCACGGCCGACATCGGCTGGATCACCGGTCACAGCTACATCGTCTACGGTCCGCTGGCGGCCGGCGCGACGTCGATCATGTTCGAAGGCGTGCCGACCTATCCGGATGCCGGCCGTTTCTGGGACGTGTGCGACAAGCACAAGGTCACCCAGTTCTACACGGCTCCGACGGCCGTGCGCGCACTCATGCAGAAGGGCGAAGCGCCGATCGCGGCCCGCGACCTCAACACGCTCAAGCTCCTGGGTTCGGTCGGCGAGCCGATCAACCCCGAAGTGTGGGAGTGGTACCGCGATAACGTCGGCCACGCCAAGACCCCGGTGGTGGACACCTGGTGGCAGACCGAGACCGGCGGCATCATGATCACCCCGCTTCCCGGCGCGCACACGCTCAAGCCGGGTAGCGCTTCGCGTCCGTTCTTCGGCGTCGAGCCGGTCGTCCTGGACGACGACGGCAAGGAAATGCCGCAGGGCGAAAAGGGCAAGCTCTGCATCAAGAAGCCGTGGCCGGGCATCCTGCGCACGACGTGGGGCGATCACGAGCGCTACATCCAGACCTACTTCAGCACCTACAAGGGTTACTACTTCACGGGCGACGGTTGCCGGATCGACGAAGACGGCGATTACTGGCTGCTCGGCCGCGTGGACGACGTGATCAACGTCTCCGGTCACCGCATGGGTACGGCCGAAGTCGAGAGCGCGCTCGTCTCGCACCCGGCCGTGGCGGAAGCCGCCGTCGTCGGCTACCCGCACGCGATCAAGGGCCAGGGCATCTACGCCTACGTGACCTTGAAGACCGGCAACGAGTACACCGACGAGCTCAAGAAGGAGCTGGTCAAGCACGTGCGCACGGAGATCGGCCCGATCGCCTCGCCGGATATCATCCAGTGGGCGCCGGCGCTGCCGAAGACCCGCTCGGGCAAGATCATGCGCCGTATCCTGCGCAAGATCGCCGAAGGCGAGCCCGACAAGGTCGGCGACGTCAGCACGCTGGCCGACCCGTCCGTGGTCGAGAGTCTGGTGGCGAAGTCCAAGGAACTCCTGTAGTTCGAACGCCGCTAAGGAACAGAAAAACTGCCCGGTACGGCCGTTCACCGTACCGGGCGGTTCCTTGATTAGGAAGGGATAGAATCATGTCCACAGAAACTACCGCTGACGGCGGGGCCATCAAGAGTCACGGACTGCGCGTTGTGCTGGCGGGATTGGGTATCAATCTCGCGCTTGGCGTACTCTACAGTTGGAGCGTCATAAGTGCCGAAATCAAGAACTCCGGTTGGGATTGGTCGGCGCAGGAGCGCGCGCTGCCCTATTCCGTCGCCTGCCTGGTTTTCTGCCTCATTATGGTGCCGGCCGGTCGGATGCAGGATAAGCTCAGCCCGAGACTGACCGCAACGATTGGCGGCATCCTCGTTGGCTTGGGCATGATCGCAGCGAGTCGATTCCAGACGGTTACGGGCTACGTTGTCGGGTTTGGTATCCTGGCCGGTGCCGGCATCGGCTTCGGATATGCATCAGCGACACCGCCGTCCGTCAAGTGGTTCGCGAAGGCGAAGACCGGTATGATTGCCGGGATCGTGGTGTCGGGGTTCGGCCTCGCATCCGTCTACGCTGCACCCCTCTCCAGGTGGCTGGCGGCCGATTACGGCCTGCAGACCATGATGATGGCCCTGGGGATAGGCTTCCTGGTGATTGTCGTGGCACTGGCGCAGATCCTGAAGCCACCGCCCGCCGGATACGTTCCCGCGGGTACCCTGCCGACACCGAAAGCCGGGAACGGACCGCGGAAGAAGGAAGACTTCCTGCCGCGTGAGATGCTCAGAACCTGGCAGTTTTACGCCCTCTGGTTCATGTATGCCTGCGGCGCCGGCGCCGGGCTGATGATCATTTCGATATGCAAGAAGGTCAATGCCAAGGCGGGCGTCGGTGTGTTGGCGGTCGTCGCGCTGGCGATCGGCAACGGCGGCGGCCGTATCCTGGCCGGCATGATGTCCGACAAGCTGGGGCGTCGTCTGACGATGTTCCTTTTCTTCGTCGCGCAGGCAATCGTGATCGTGGCGTTGGCCATCGTAGGCGGCAAGCATGTTCCTCCCGCTACGGCGATGATCGTTCTGTCCGCCCTGGTAGGCGCGAACTACGGTTCAAACCTGGCGCTCTTCCCGTCGGCGACGAAGGACTACTACGGCCTGAAGAACTTCGGGATGAACTACGGACTGGTTTTCACGGCCTGGGGTATCGGTGGCTTCATTCTGGCACAGTTTGCCGCCCGGGTGTTTGACGGCAAGATCGTCGAGGCATGGGCCGGAAGCTACAACTTCGCGTTCTACACTTCAGCGGCCCTGTTGCTGCTGGCGGGCGTCATGACCTTCATCGTGAAGCCGCCGCATCACACCGAGCCGGTCGAAGCCTGAGACTGACGCAATACGGTACGGAGAGCAAACGGAACGGCCCGCCCACCGGCGGGCCGTTTTCATGCCGTACCCGAATGCACTCACCCGGATGCCCTTGCTCTTACTCGCCCACTCACTCCCCACACTTACTCGGATACTCAGAGAACCTCTCGGAACTACCAGTGACACCCATTCGCCCTCGTCACAGCCTCGCACGCATCTGCCGGCGATTCCGGTGGTCGAAGTGCAGCGCCGTGCGTAGGCCCGGAGGGCCGTCATAGTAGAGCCTGGGGTGAAGCGTAGCGGAACCCCAGGATCCGTCAGTCAGCAAACCCGGTGAGCCCCGGAGGGGCGACATATGCGCTTGGTTCGACCGCGGGGCTGGTGCGTGGCGGTATGCGGATTCGCGCCGCCTATGCCGCCCCTCCGGGGCT
>CAZKRK010000351.1:0-8168 GCA_964555035.1 uncultured Victivallales bacterium
CGGGATGATGACAGGGCGTATGCTCCGCAGCCTGTGCCGAGTGTGTTTTTGGGGTCGAAAAATGCCGGATGCAACAGACACATTTTTCGACCAACCCATCTTTCGACCCTTCTCTCTCCCACAAAATTGATTGATGATCGGCGATTGAGGATTGGTGATTTGCGAAGTGGAGAGGGTTGACGATTAGGGGCGACGATTACGGTTGACGATGGAGGCGTCTCCCAATCGTCCACCGGGGGGGAGAGTAGGAGAGGGCGCACTACGAACATGGATGCGGGGAAGAAGACCCGGACGGGTTTCGACAATGATAGTGGGAATCTGATGACAAAACGCGCGACACAAGAAGGCACCGGTGCGACCCGCGGTCGAACCGTGCCCTCTCCCGCCACTCGCTTTCAGCTTTTCAGCATTTCAGCATTTCAGCGTTTTCCCTCCGCCCTCATCCTCTATCTTTCGTCCCTTATCCTTCTCCACGCCGACACGCACTACGTCGATGTCAACCGTGCCGCACCCGTCCCGCCCTACACTAACTGGGCTACGGCGGCGACCGCAATCCAGGAGGCGGTGGACGCGGCGGATGAGGGGGATACTGTGCTGGTGGGACGCGGCGTATACTCATTGTCCGCGACGGTTACCATCGACAAGGGAGTAACATGCAAGAGCGCGTACGGTTCCACCGAAACGCGTGTTCAGGGTAACCATACATTTCGCTGCTTCACGGTCGGTCACCCGCGCGCGATCCTGGGAGGGTTTCAGATCCGTGACGGCGGAGGTCCGGAATACGGGGGGGTATACTGCGCGTCCGGAGAGGTGGCCGATTGCGTGATCGAATCCTGCGAAGTGGGGTTCTCCGGCTCCGGGGTCGGGCTGGAGGACGGACTGGTTCGTGGCTGCACGATCCGGGACAACTGGACTGTCAACGGTTCGGGCGGCGGCGCCGTGCTCGCGGGAGGCGTTATGCGGGATTGCGTCGTTTCCAACAATCGCAACGGGTTTTTCCTGGGGCCTGGCGGACGCGCGGCGCGTGACGGGGCCATAGCGCCGGACTACACCCCGGGCGTCAGCTGCGTTGGGGGTGGCATTTGCGTGTGGAGCGGAAGGGTCGAACGCTGCACGATCGGCGGGAACGAGACCGCCGTGGGCGGGGGCCTGTTCATGGCAGGCGGGACGGCGGTCAACTGCACGGTGGACGGGAACGAGGCCAGCGAGGAAGGGGGCGGGATCTATGTCCATATTGGAACGGTGGAGAACTGCATTGTCACCGGCAACAGGGCGGGCAGCGGTGGCGGCGTGACCGGAGGCTTTCCAACAGGGCTTATCGGCCTTGCGCGCGTGTCCTCGAGCCTGATCCGCGGCAACACGGCACACTCGGGTCGGGGAGGCGGGGCCTGGAGGTGCGTGCTTGCGAATTGTACGGTGTACGGCAACACCGCGCACCTGCATGGCGGCGGCGCGTTCGACTGCGTCATCGTGAGTTCCATCGTCTACGGAAACCACGTGCTGTGGGGAATTGGCCCCAACCACTCCTACGAAGCGGCGCCACCCGTGATTCTGGCGTCCTGCACGTTGCCGTCTTCCGGGGAAGGCAGTATTGACGGTCCGCCGCGATTCATGAATGCCGCCGGGGGAGATTTTAGATTGCAGCCGAGCTCGCCCTGCATCGACAGCGGCTTGTTGGAGAACCCGGCGGACGGGGAAGGTCTCGACCTGGCCGGCGAACCGCGCGTATTCCACAAAGTGGATATCGGCGCCTACGAGTTCACCATCAGAACGCACACGGGCGCCTGGCTGCAGGGCGCCTACGATGCCGGCGCCGGTTCGATGCGGTCGGACCTGGCGGGCAATTGGCTGCCGGCCAGGTCGCCGTACGCCGCCGCCGTGGAAACCGTCGCCCAGGTTTTGACGAACGCGACTGACTGGGTGCTGTTGCAGTTGCTGACGACGGACAATTCCCAGGTCGTCGCCGCCGAAAGCGCATTCCTGTGCGCTGACGGCAGGATTGTCGGTTCTGACGGCAAAGACGGGGCGCGCCTGGAGTGTGTACCCGGCCACCGCTATCACGTCGTCGTCAAACACCGCAACCACCTCGCGGCGATGACAGCCGAGCCGATGGCCTTCAGCAACAGCACCGTCACGGTCGACTTCACCACCGGCCCGGACAAGGTCATGGGCGGAACGAACGCGTGCGTGGAACTGGCGCCCGGCGTATGGGGCATGATCGCGGGTGATTGCGATGGGGACGGAAAGGTGACCGCGGTGGACCGGGCGATCGTCTCCAACCAGGTGGGCAAGACCGGGTACCTGGTGGGGGATTCGAATCTGGATGGAGAGGTGACGGAGGAGGATTAGGGGAAAATGCTGAAATGCTGAAATGCTGAAATGCTGAAAGGCTGAAAGGCTGAGAGTGGGGAGGGGGAGCGGGATTGATGATTGGCGATTGATGATTCTTGATTTGTGAAGTGGAGAGGATTGACGATTACGGTTGACGGTGGGGCGTCTCTCAATCGTCCACCCTAATCGTCGCCCGTAATCGTCCACCGGGGGGGAGAGTAGGGGTGAGAGGTGCTTGTAGTGCGCCCGCGAAACCGATGCCGGAGGCAGCGGACAAGGGCGTGCGGAGAGTGAGCCAGCTGTCCGGGGGGCATCGATAGAGCCCGATCGATTTGGGTTCTAATATGAGTACACTGAGGAACTGGAGCCTCCGAAACAACGAGGCGTGGCAAAGTGACGTGGGTGGATGTGCGGAAAGTGGGACAGGATGGCAGCTAGCGGCATATATGAAAAGGACTTGGCGGCGTCGGCGGATATGGTTCTGCGCGAAGCCGGATCGTTCTACGAAGGGCGAGGCCGACTGCGGGAAACGTACGACCGTCTCTCGTCGCGGCTGGATGCCATCGGGGTCGACCACTGCCTCGTGGGCGGATACGCCGTCTTTCTACACGGCCTGAGGCGCTTCACGGAGGATATCGATCTCCTCGTGACAAGTGATGGGTTGGCCATGATTCGCGAGGAGCTTGTCGGGTTGGGTTACACGTCGATAGCGGGCAACAGCAAGTCGATCCGCGACACCGAAAGCGGGGTGCGGATTGATTTCGTAGTGGCTGGACAGTATCCCGGTGATGGAGAACCGAAGCCCGTGGCATTCCCGCACCCGGGGAAAGACGTCGAAGAACGTGGCGGACTGAGAGTTGTGCACCTGGAGACGCTCATTGAGTTGAAACTTGCCTCCGGTATGACCGCACCGGGCCGACTCCAGGATCTGGCCGATGTTCAGCGGCTGATTGCGGAGCGGAATCTGGATGGAGCATTCGCCGGGAAGCTCGCGCCGTATGTGCGGGACAAGTTCGTAGAGCTTTGCGGATCGGCCCAGTGAGCACGGGAAGAAAACGGGATTGAGTTTCGACTTTGATAGTGGGGAGTCATTTCTGTAACCTGCAAAAGCGATGGCGGATATGAAGACTGCTGTTCACATAAGTATTGTCGCTTCCATACTCGTGGCGGGACCATGGGAAATGGCCGCGAGCGACATGGCGTTGGTCGAAGCCAACATGGGGCGGCAGTCCGGAGCTACCAACCCGGTCACGATTCTGCACCCCCAGCTTCACGTCACACCCGGCCGCAAGACGTTGATGGCGGGTGAGGAGCTCCGTGTCACAGCCACCGGCGCCACGAATGACATCACCTGGTTCGCGGTGGAGATGCCCAGCGGTGGCAGGATCAGCGCGGATGGGTCCAATGCGGTCATGTATACGGCCGGCTCAACCTCCTCGCGCGTGGACGTGATCGAGGCCTGGGACGGGTACAACAGTTTCGGGCGCGTCTATTTCAACGTCATTGACGCGGAAGACATGGCCGAGGCGGGCAAGGCCGTAATCCTCGCGGGATCCAAGGGCAAGACCGATCCGCTCTGGCCCACAACCGACTACCTCGCCGACAGCGCCTACAACGTGCTGCTCTATCGCGGCTACTCTAAGGACAACGTGCACTATCTGAGCGTCGAGACCGGTCAGGACGTCGACGGAGACGGCGTCACCGACGACGTCGACATGGCGACTACTTATACCAACACGGAACACATCTTCACCACCCGGGTCGGTCACGCGGACAAGCTCTTTGTGTACTGCGTGGACCACGGCGGCGACTCGGGCGGCGCCGGGTACTTTCGGCTCAATGAGAACGAGACGCTCCCTGCCGCCCAGCTTGACGCCTGGCTGGACAACATCCAGGACACGTACAACACGGAAGTGACCGTAGTGATCGACTGCTGCCACGCGGGCAGTTTTGTCGACGAGCTGGCGTACACCGGCACGGCCACGCGGATCGTGATGGCGTCGTGCGGCACGAACGAGCCGGCCTATTTCGTCGCCGGCGGGTTGGTGAGTTTCTCGGACGCGTTCTTCGGAGGCATCATGCAGGGACACGACGTGCGGCAGGCGTACGCGGCGGCGGAATCGGCCATGTCGACGTACCAGGAATCCATGTATGACGACAATGAGGGCGGCGCCGCCGCCCACGGCGAATATGTCGGCGCCACCTTCGTGGCCGGCAAGGACATTCCCCAGATCGGCACGGTCTGCGGCAACCAGTTGCTGACATCGGGGACGGAGGCGACGCTGTGGGCGGACGACATCGCGTCGCTTTACGAAATCGAGCGTGTCTGGTGCCTGGTCGTGCCTCCGGGACACAACCCGACCAACCCCGCCAATCCGGTCAGCGACGTGCCGGAGATCGACCTGGCGTACGACACTGGCGAAGGCCGTTACCAGGGCCTCTATGACGGCTTTTCGCAGGAGGGAACCTACAAGGTCGTGTACTACGCGCGCGATTCGTGGAACAGCGTGTCGTCCCCGCGGCAGAGCTACGTTGTTCAGAGTGCCTTCAACGAACGCGTCATTCTTGTCGCGGGTGGTGAAACCAACGCCCAGGACTGGGCCGCGATAGACAACATGGCGCGGTCGGCGTACCACACTTTCCTGGGCCGATGGTTCGATCCCACAAACGTCCAGTACCTCAGCAACGCGCCGTTCCAGGACACCGACAGTGACGGGAGCAACGACGTGGACGCGGCGTGCACGCTGGCGAACGTGGGCAGCGCGATCACGGACTGGGCCGCGAAGGCCGACAAGGTGACGGTCTACTGCCTGGCCGACGGCACGGCGGAGAACCTGACTCTGAACAGCGGCGAAATCTTGACCGCGACGACTCTGGACGGGTGGCTGGACCAGCTCCAGGCAAGCAACTGCGAGGCGTGCGTCGTGCTGGAAGCCCCCGAGTCGGGCTCGTTTCTGGACCGCCTCAAACCGGAGGGGGAGCAGTCCCGCATCTGTCTGGCGAGTTGCCGGGAGGGCCAGCAAAGCTGCTGGGCCAACAACGGATGGGCGAGTTTCTCCCGCTATCTGTTGGCGGAGATCTTCTCCGGTTCCAGCGTGGGGGATGCCTTCGACAGCGTCAGGACACGCGTGCGCCGCGTGTCGGGACGACTGCGCCAGCGCCCCGAGCTGGACGATGACGGCGACGGGCAATACGACAGGAAACTGGACGGCCAGGTTGCGCGGCAGTTCTACATCGGTACCGCCTTCAGGACGGGGGACGATGCGCCCGTAATCGGGCAGGTAGGGCCCGGCGGCACGAACGCCATGGCCGACACTGTGACGCTCTGGGCTTCCGGCATCACCGACGTGGACGGCATTTCAAATGTATGGTGCCTGGTGACTGCTCCGGACTACGACGGCGTCGGCGATCTGCCCTGCGTGACGCTGGCCTGGGACGTTGCATCTTTCCGCTACGAGGCCCCTTACGCCAACGCCGGCCAGATGGGAGCCTATGCATTTACATTCGTGGCCGAAGACGTCAACGGCGAGGTGTCCGTCCCCGTTCAGTCGGCCCTCGAGGTGACCGATGCGTATGAGCCGGACGATACGACAGCGGACGCGTCCCCGTTCATGGTCGGCGGATCGCAGCTCCACAACCTGCATACATCGAATGACGTAGACTGGGTGCAGCTCTTTGTCCCGCCTGATGAGACCATCCAGATCAGCGCCAGGCAGGTTGGGACAAACGTGAATTTGATGCTGGAGGTCTTCTACCGGACACCTGACGGGATCATCACGAACATCGACTGGCTGACGGCGGCAGACCAAGACGAGGGTTCCGAGGTCGTGGAGGCCACGGACATCGATCTGAAGACCTACTCAGAGCTGCAGCCGGGCTTCTACTATGTTCGCGTGCAGCCGGAGGACCCGGCCTTCACGGGGGCCGAGAGCAGCTACGAACTCTGCATGGAGACTCCCGTTGGCGGTGGAGGCGATCTGTGGGCCATGGCGGTGGACGTGTTGAGCCCCGACTACGCGCCGCCGCCGGGAGCCGTCGCGGTCGTGGACGGCGTGCACACGCAGGAGTTCAAGGGTGCACGCAAGGTCGTGTTCGCAGGTCTGCCGGACGGCGTGCACACGGTGGAGGTGCGAGCGGCTACCGGCTACCTGCCCGACGAGGACGCGCAGCGCGCCGGCCAGGTACGGAACGAGTTGTCCGAGTTCTTCGGCAATCCCAAGGCGCGTACGGTGACTGGCGAGCAGCCTGTTTTTGCCTACTTCGGTTTTGTGCCCGTGGTGCAGGTCGACGCCGTCGTCCGGGATGCGTGGACCGGGGAGCGCATTGCGGGGGCAGCGCCCCTGTTCACGGCTACCAACGGTGTGATCGCGGGGCAGGTCTACCGGCGCTATCCGAACCACGCGAGCTACGCGACCAACTGGCAGACGGCGGCGGACGGGGCATTCCCGGCCGATGTGCTGCTGCCGGCGGTGGACTGGGATGTGGCGGTTAGCGCGGCGGCGCACCGGGTGTGGTCGCGGACCGGCGCCGTCACCGGGCAGGCGCCAGGAGCCGCGGTTGACCTGGGCGTGATCAGCCTGACGCCGGTCGACGCCAACAGCAACCGCATTGCGGACGCATGGGAAGCGGGCCACGGCGCGTCGGACCCGGACGGTGATCCTGACCGCGACGGACACACGACCCGGACCGAATACATGGCGGGGACAGACCCGACGAACAAGGCCAGCGTCCTCGCGCTGGAGCCCCTCGTGTTCGGGACAAACGGTGTCCTGTTGCGCTGGCCGGTGGCGGGGGGACGCGTGTATGCCGCCGAGGGGGCATCATCCCTCGGCATGGGGCATTGGTCGTTGATCACGGAGCCCCATGAAGCCACCCAGGGCATGACGCACATGCAGACCGTGGACACGAACCAGTCGAACCGGTTCTACCGGGTGGGTATCCGGAAGTAGCCGCTCACTCTCTGCTCGCCCTTGCCCTTTCGCTGCGCTCCAGGGCTTGCGGGCGCACTACAAACGCCGTGCATGCGTGGGGAGATGAGCACCGCGCACGCGCATGGGGAGCGCAACGTTCGTAGTGCGCCCGCAAGCTCTGGAGCGCAGCGAAAGGGCAAGGGCGGGCAGAGAGTGAGCAACATGCGCGAGATGTACAAATGGCGCAAAATGACCCCAGCCCAACGCGAGGAGACCCTTCGCGAACGGCAGGACACTCGTCTCCCGTGGCACGCCCCGCCGCACTTCGGCACGGAGCGCAATGTCTACATCCTGACCGGCGCCTGCTACGAACACAAGCCAATCCTGGCAACACCCGCCCGCCGTGACGAATGGCAGGACGCGCTGCTGTGCGTCCTCGACGAGGCCAAAGCGGACGTCCGCGCCTGGGTCGTCCTGCCGAACCACTGGCACGTGCTCGCCTGCGTCGAACTGCCGGCACTGCGTCCGCTCGTGGGACGCCTGAACAACGCCAAGTCGTCCGTCTGGAACCGCCAGGACGGCACGGCGGGGCGCAAGGTATGGCACGGCTTTTCGGACCGCCGGATTCGCAACGATCGGCACTATTTCGCCACGATCAACTACATTCATGCGAATCCGGTGAAGCACGGGTACGTAAAGGACTCACGTGAGTGGCCGTGGAGCAGCCTTGACATCTACCTGGCGGAGATGGGGAGAGACACGCTGAGGGAGTGGTGGAATGAGTACCCCGTTGGGGAATATGGACGGGGGTGGGATGAGTTTTAGCGGTGGGGGAGCCCTCCCTTGCTCTGTGCTCTGCCGAGGGGTTTGCGGGGCGCTGCGAGCGGCTCACTCTCTGCTCGCCCTTGCCCTTCCGCTGCGCTCCAG
>CAZKRK010000352.1:0-8115 GCA_964555035.1 uncultured Victivallales bacterium
TTGCTCGTAACGGCGGAGGACCGCCGTCTCCAGGGGCTTTTCGGACACCCTCTAGATAGATTAAGTATGCCCATCGACTCTTAATCTATCTACCTGATCTTTCTACTTAATCTCCCTCCCCAATTTTGCGGCGTCCCCATTTTCCTGGCGTTTCAGAGCAAAATCGACCGCCGACCTTTTTCGGACACCCTCGGTCTAGAGGACCAAGCCTACCGGGACCCGCTTTGGCGCTTTGCTCGCCTCGGCGTGGCCATAATGAGAATTGCTGCAAATCCGGCTTAAACCGTTGACAGCGGCAAGACACCGGTGGTAGGAATGCGAAAAACGAGGTCCGGCATGAGCAGAATGCGGATAAACGAGAACGAGATTCGGAATGCCGATATCTTCGAGATCCTCCTCGACAGCTTTCCGGATATGATCCACTCGATCGACGACGACGGCAACATCGTCTACACCAACAAGACCGCCGAGAAACTGCTCGGGTACTCCCGCGAAGAGCTGCTGACGATGAACATCCGCCAGCTCTACGCGGATGAGATCCTGGAAGAGGTTGAGCGCGGCTTCTCCGACCTCAAGGAGAGGGGCGACAAGACCGTCGACGACAGCCTGTTGAAAGCCAAGGACGGGACGCTGATATCGGTCGAGATCCGCTCGTTCAGCATCTACGACGACGACGGCAAGTTCCTGCGCACGTTCTCGATTCTGCGCGACACGCGCCCCATCAAGGAACTCCAGGCCAGCCTTATCCATGCCGGGCGTCTGGCGGCCATCGGAGAGCTTGCTTCGGGTGTGGCGCATGACATCAACAATCCCCTCACAATCGTGATACTGGCGAACGAGTTGATTCAGAGGGAACTTGAGCGCACCGACATCGATTCGAATGACGTCCGCGAACGGGTCGCCATGCATTCCCGCAATATCGCCAAGGCGACGACGTCCATTCAGAAGATATCGGACCACCTGCGCAACTTCTCGCGTGGCATGGTGGAGCGCAAGGAGATGGTGGACCTGGCGGACAGCCTGAACGACGCCCTGTTTATCACCGATAACAAGATCAAGAAGTGTCACGTTTCCGTGGAGCAAGACGTTGCCGAGAGCGGCTACTTCGTCAAGGGCTGCGTCAATCACATTGAACAGGTGCTGGTCAACCTGATCGGAAATGCGTGTGACGCCATGCTGTCCGGCGACGAACGCCGGCTGCGGATCGGCGTCGTAGAGGAGTTGCGGGAGGGGACTCCCTACTGGCGAATCGACGTCAGCGACACCGGTCCCGGCATTCCCTCAGAGTTGCGCGAAGAGGTCTTCCGCTCGTTCTTTACCACGAAGGAAAAGGGCAAGGGCACCGGCCTTGGGCTTTCCATCTCGCGCGGGATTGTCAAGGACCACAAGGGCGAGCTGGAGTTGACCTGCGAAGAGGGTGGGGGCAGCACGTTCTCGGTCCTGCTGCCGCAGATGCAGCCGGAAGGGTAACGGACTGCGTGTTGGCGACGGGGCTGTATCGAAAGGTCAGAAGTTCCGTTGCGCTCCGACCGGTCCACGGCACTCCGTTCGCTCCGCTCACTGCGAGCCTAACTACAAACCCAACGCACGCGCTCCCTGTTCGTAGTGAGCCACGCAGCCCGAGACGCAACGCGGATCGGCGCGGAGTGGCGTGGACCGGTTGGAGTGCACTACGCGCCGACACTCGCAGGCGGCCCATGGCCTTTTGATACAGCCCCGTCGCCGCAGCGTAGCGGAGGCGGGTGAGGGGGCGGCTGTTGGCGCCCTCGGGAGACAGAGCGGGGGGCGAACCGTAATCTAACCGATTCGATGCTTGCACCGGTGCTCTCTATCCCCTAGCTTGCCTGCCGCTCATTACAAGAAGGGACAGGTTCCCGAAGCGCAGGCGGCGCAGGAAAGGGCCGGAATTTGGGATACTACGATGCAGAATGTTCAAGTTTTCGATGTTGCTCCGCTGATCCCCGCGGAGATCAGCTTTCTGGACACGTTGTCGCGCAACATGTGGTGGTGCTGGAACCAGGACGCGCAGGAGCTGTTCCGACGGATCAGCCCGGAGCTGTGGCAGGATACGCACCTGAACCCGCGTCAACTGCTGATGCACGTGCCGCAGGACACGCTCAGAGCCCTGGCGGGAGACGAAGGGTTTCTCAGGCACCTCAAAGAGGTCAAGCAGCGCTTTGACGCCGAAGCCGTGCCTTCATTCTATCCTTCCCAGAGTGGCGACGGTGAGTGCATCTGCTACTTTTCGCTCGAATACGGTCTGCACGAGAGCGTGCGCATCTACTCGGGCGGTCTGGGCGTACTGGCGGGCGACCACCTCAAGGCGGCTTCGGACGACAAGCTCCCGCTGGTCGGCGTGGGACTGCTCTACTGCCAGGGCTACTTCCAGCAGTATCTCGACCGTGACGGACTGCAACAGGAGTCCTACCCGGACAACCAGATCCATCTGCTGCCCCTGATCGAGTGCAACGACCACAACGGGCAGCATCTTCAGATCGGCGTGCCGCTGCCTGAGGGAGAGCTCAAGGCCCTCGTCTGGCGCCTCGACGTCGGCCGGGTCCCGCTCTTTCTCCTCGACACGAACATTCCCGACAACCCGCCCTGGCTCAGGGACGTCACCGCGCAGCTCTACGGCGGCGACAAGCAGATGCGGCTGCGTCAGGAGCTGCTGCTCGGCATCGGCGGCATTCGCGCCCTGATGGCCCTGGGCATCGAGGCGCGTGTCTGCCACATGAATGAGGGCCACGCCGCGTTCCTGACCCTGGCGCGCATTGCTCACCTGAAACAACAGCACGGGCTTGACGCGGAGACTGCCGGCTACGTCGTCTCCCGCAGCAACGTTTTCACCACCCACACTCCCGTGCCGGCCGGCAACGAGACATTCCCGGAACCTCTGCTGCGCAAGCACTTGAAGGCCCTCGAGCCGGAGCTCGGGCTGAAACCGGACGACGTGATCGCCTGGAGCCGCCCGGATGTCAACGGGACGGACCACGAACCGTGCATGACGGTGCTCGGTCTACGCACGGCCGCGTTTTCAAACGGCGTCAGCAAACTGCACGGCGAAGTCGCCCGCCGGATGTGGTCGCACCTCTGGCCCGAACGCCCGCTGGAAGAGGTCCCGATCGGGCACGTTACCAACGGCGTGCACGTGCCGTCGTGGCTGTCGCCCGAGCTTGTTTCGCTTCTGAACCACTACATTGGACCGGGATGGCGGCGCCACCCCTCCGATCCCGGCATCATGAACCGCATTGACCAGATTCCCGACGAGGAACTCTGGCATGCGCACGAAACAGGGCGTTCACGCCTGATTCGAACCATTCGCCGTCACGTCGAACGCCAGTTCAAGGCCCGCAATGCAACCGAACAGGAACTGGCAGCGGCCCGCACGATGTTCGACCACGAAACCCTCACGGTCGGGTTCGCGCGGCGCTTCGCCACGTACAAACGGGCAACCCTGCTGCTGCACGACGTCGAGCGACTGGTGGCGCTGCTGTCCAACTCCGAGAGGCCCGTCCAGATCGTCTTTGCCGGCAAGGCGCATCCCGCGGATGACTACGGCAAGGACTTCATTCGCCGGATTGTCCAGTTTGCGAGGCGCGACGACGTGGGCCGGCAGGTGGTTTTCCTGGAGAACTACGACATGCGGCTTGGGCGGCGCATGGTGCAGGGCGTAGACGTGTGGCTCAACAACCCCCGCCGTCCCCAGGAAGCCAGCGGGACCTCGGGCATGAAGGCCGCTCTGAACGGCGCCCTCAATGTGAGCGTCCTGGACGGCTGGTGGTGTGAAGGCTACTCTGCCGACTGCGGATGGGCTATCGGCAATGGCGAGGAGTACGAAGACCATCGCTACCAGGACGCCGTAGAGGCCCAGGCGCTATACAACCTGCTCGAAGACGGCGTCATCCCCTGCTTCTACGACCGGGCCGGCGGCGACGTTCCGTCCCGGTGGGTACTCAAGGTGAAAGCAGCCATGAAGATGGCCATCGGCTTCTTCACCAGCCACCGTATGCTCGGCGAATACCGGAAGGAGTTCTACGAGCCGGCCCACGCCGGCTTTGCGAGCCTGATGGCCGACGGTGGCGCGGTCGCCCGCAGCCACGTCGAACAGCGCAAACGATTCAAGGCGCAGTGGCACAAGATCAAGATGCCTTTCCCGCTCTCGGACAAGGAGATCGCCTCGCTGCACGTTGGCGATCAGTTCACACTTACGAGCGAAGTCGAGCTCGGGAAACTGACTCCCGACGACGTCGACGTGCAGGTCTACTACGGCCGCGTGGACCACCAGAACCGAATCGTCAAGCAGAGCCACAAGACCATGACGGTGGATGCCGACCTGGGCGAAGGCAGGTTCCGCTTCAAACATACGATAACATGCAGCCGCAGCGGTCGCTTCGGCTTTACGGCGCGGGTCACTCCCCGCGGCGACAACTGGAAAACCGAAATGCCCGGATTCATGACCTGGGCGGAAGGCAACTAGACCGTGGCCACACGCAGAACACGCAGGAAGACGCCCCGCATACTGATCGTCACCCCCGAGATCACATATCTGCCCGCGGGCATGGGCAACATGGCGAACCGGATGTCCGCCAAGGCCGGCGGCCTGGCCGACGTCTCCGCTTCGCTGGTCTCGGCCCTGTTCGAGCTGGGCGCGGACGTCCACGTCGCTCTGCCCCACTATCGCCGCATGTTCAACATCGACGTAGGACGCCTCATCAGCCGCGAGCTGACCCAGTACAAACGCAAACTGCCGCGCGATCGCATTCACCTGGCCGAAGACCGCATCTTCTACTACCGCGAAGAAGTCTACAGCTCATACGGCAGCGAAAACCCCCGTATCGCGATGGCCTTTCAGCGCGAGGTGATCAACAACATCGTCCCCCGCGTGCACCCGGACCTGATTCACTGCAACGACTGGATGACCGGGCTCGTTCCCGCTATGGCCCGGCGGCAGGGCACCCCGTGCCTGTTTACCGTCCACAACATACACACCCAGAAAGTACGCCTTTCGCAGGTCGAGGATTCAGGCATTGACGCCGCCGAGTTCTGGCACGACCTGTTCTTCGCCTATCCGCCCCGCAATTACGAAGAAACACGCGATGATAACGACGTAGACCTCCTCGCCAGCGGCATCTTCGCCAGTCACTACATCAACACCGTCAGCCAGACATTCCTGGACGAAATCTGCCGTGGCTGCCACGATTTCATCCCGCCCGTGATCCGAAGCGAGATCGCGAACAAACGCGCCACCGGCTGCGCGGCGGGCATCCTCAACGCGCCTGACTCGACGTTCATGCCCGAAACGGACGAAGACCTCCCGGTTATGTTCGGCCCCGACGACCATATTGCCGGTAAGGCGGAGTGCAAACACAAGCTGCAGGAGCGGCTCGGGCTGGAGACGAACCCCGATGCGCCCATCTTCTTCTGGCCTTCCCGCCTCGATCCCGTTCAGAAGGGCTGCCAGCTCCTGGCGGAAATCCTGTACGGCATTGTCTCGGACTACTGGGAACGGGGGCTGCAGGTCGTCTTCGTCGCCAACGGTTCCTATCAACCCGTCTTCCACAACATCGTGCGCCACCACGATTTCTCGGACCGGGTCGCCGTCTGCGACTTCAGGGATTCGCTCTCGCACCACGCCTACGCGGCGGCCGACTTCATGCTGATGCCGTCGCTGTTCGAGCCCTGCGGCCTGCCCCAGATGATCAGCCCGATCTACGGCACGCTGCCGATCGTCCACGACACCGGCGGACTGCACGACACGGTCGTGCGCCTGAATGCGGCCGAACACACCGGCAACGGTTTCGTATTCGAAACGCACGACTCTGCCGGCTTGCGCTGGGCAGTAGACGAGGCAATGAGGTTCCATGCGCTGCCCGCACAACGCCGCGCGGAAGAGATCGAGCGCATCATGCTCGAAAGCCGCAAGACCTTCTCGCACGAGGTGACCGCCGAACGCTACTTCGACATCTACGAAGAGATGCTCGACCGCCCCCTCGTCAACGCATTCTAACGAGATCGGACCATGGCACGACGTCATCATGCGTCGCTTCTGGATGACCAGTACCTCAAACCGTACTTGCCCGTCATCCGCCGTCGACGCCAACGCACGATCGCAGTGAGCGAAATGCTGACAGAGGGCGTGACCTCTCTGGCCGATTTCGCCCAGGGCTACAGGCACTTCGGCCTGCACCGCGCCGAAGACGGCTGGCGGTTCGCGGAGTGGGCGCCCAATGCCACCGCAATCCATCTCGTCGGCGACTTCAACGGCTGGCAACGCGACGACGCCTACGCCCTCGCGCCGACCGGCAACGGCGGCGAGTGGGAAAGCACACTACCGGCCGACGCGGTCCGGCACGGTCAGCGCTACAAACTCCTCGTCGAATGGGACGGCGGGGCCGGCGAGCGCATTCCGGCCTATGCCCGTCGCGTTGTGCAGGACCCGCATACGCAACTGTTCGCCGCCGAAGTGTGGCAACCGCCAACACCCTACGAGTGGCGCTGTCCCGACGCCCAACCCGCCCCCGCGGCGCCGACAATCTACGAATGCCACGTCGGCATGGCCCAGCAGGAAGAAGGCGTGGGCAGCTTCGAGGAGTTTCGCCGCCTCACGCTGCCGCGCATCGTCGCTGCCGGCTACAATACGATCCAGCTCATGGCGATCATGGAGCATCCCTACTACGGCTCATTCGGCTACCACGTCTCGAATTTCTTCGCCGTCTCCTCACGCTTCGGCACGCCGGATGAGCTCAAGCTGCTTGTCGACGATGCCCACGAAGCGGGCCTGGCCGTCATCATCGACCTCGTCCACTCTCACGCCGTGAAGAACGAGAACGAAGGCCTGTCGCGCTTCGACGGCACTCCCCACCAGTATTTCCATGACGGCCCGCGCGGCTACCACACCGCCTGGGACTCACGCTGTTTCGATTACCGCAAGCCTGAAGTCCTGCACTTCCTGCTCTCGAATTGCCGCTTCTGGCTGGAGGAGTACAATCTCGACGGGTTCCGCTTCGACGGCATCACGAGCATGCTCTACCACCACCACGGTCTCGGCCCCGCCTTCGATTCGTACGAGGCCTATTTCGGCGACTACGTCGACGAGGACGCCTACGTCTACCTTTCGCTGGCAAACGAGCTGATTCACGATGTCCGCCCCGGCGCCATCACCGTCGCCGAGGATGTCAGCGGCATGCCGGGACTGGCGACGCCCCAGTCCGGCGGCGGGTGCGGATTCGACTTTCGCCTGGCCATGGGCGTCACCGACTACTGGTACCATCTCATGCAGGACGTTTCCGACGATGACTGGGACGTGCGCGGCATCTGGCACGAGCTCACTAACCGCCGGGCGGACGAGAAGACCATCAGCTACGTCGAATGTCACGACCAGGCCATCGTCGGCGGGAAGACCGTCATCTTCCAGCTCGCGGACGCCGCCATGTACGATCACATGTCGGCCGACGACTGCAATCTCGACGTCGACCGGGCCCTGGCGCTGCACAAGATGCTGAGACTGGCCACGCTGACCACCGCCGGTCACGGTTACCTCAACTTCATGGGCAACGAATTCGGCCATCCCGAGTGGGTCGACTTCCCCCGTGAAGGCAACAACTGGTCCTACCACTACGCCCGCCGCCGCTGGGACCTGCGCGACAATACCGCGCTGAAGTACCACTTCCTCGCCGACTTCGACCGTGCCATGCTCGCGGCCGTCGCAGCCGGCCGCGCGCTCGCGGACTTCGCTCCACGTTCTCTGTATGCCGACCACGAGAGACAAGTGCTGTGCTACGAACGGGGCGGATTCGTGTTCCTGTTCAACTTCCATCCAACCGAATCCTACCCCGACTACCCGTTGGAAGTGCCGGACGGGCATTTGCGCCTCGTCCTCAATACCGACCGCCCCGAATTCGGCGGCCACGGCCGCGTCGCGCCGGGGCAGGAACAGGACACCGCGGCAATCGATCGGCACGGCTACCCCTGCCACGGCATCCGCACCTACCTCCCCGCGCGTACGGCACAAGTGTGGCGGCAGCAGGCCGGATCTACGGTTTGATTGGTGATTATCGATTGGTGATTTCCGATCTGTGAAATCGGTGAGCAGCAATCGGTGATCAGTAATCGGTG
>CAZKRK010000353.1:0-8113 GCA_964555035.1 uncultured Victivallales bacterium
TGCAGTCCCAGCCGCCCTTGTCGTTCACGACGTAGAGCCGCCCGAAGCAGACCATATCCATGTCGAGAAAGCTGCCCACCTCGGAACCGGTGTAGTCCTGCATGGCTTCCCATCGCCGAAAGGTGGTCGCGAGCGCGCCGCGGTTGTCCCAGATGTCGCTGGTGATGCGGACCATGTTCGCCTGCTTGTAGGCGTCGCTGTGCTTCACGTTGATGTGGTCGCCGGGGGAGAGACTCAAGACCATGGGCCGTTCCAGCTTCTTGATCGCTTTCGCCGCGGCCGCGACCTCGGCCGGGCTGGGCACCATGTCGTCGAACTTGATGAAATCCACGCCCATGTCGGCATACTTCTTGATCAGTCCGTCGTAGTACTCCTGTGCGCCCGGCTTGGTCATGTCCACGCCGTAGTTCCACCACGGCGCGATGGCCCAACCGCAATAGGACTTCTTGTTGACGATGTCCTGCATGCGGTAGGCAGTCCCTTCGACCGGCATGTTCTCTTCCACGGCCCGGCGGTTAATCCCCCGCAGTAGCCAGATGCCGAACTTGACCCCCTTCTTGCGGGCGTAGTCGATCGTGTACTGCAGGCCGCGTGGAAAAAAATGCGGATGCGAGACGGGCCGACCGAATTCGTCCAAGGCGATGCTGATGCCCTTACCCTTCCCGGAAAGGAACCAGCCGTTGTCGACGGTCACGGTATCGTAACCGTACTCGAGCAGGTTCTCGGCCAGGAAATCGATGTTCTTGTGCAGCTCCTCCTGGGTCACGGCGATACTGTAGCCTGTATAGCTGTTCCATCCCCTGGGAGGGATGGGGTGCTTTCTGTCGGCTTTGGCGGAGGAAGACGACGCCATGACCGTTGCCAATGCCGTCACCATCGCGGGACCCCACAGACGTTTCGATCGACACACCGGATTGCTGTTCATGTTGCTTCGCCTTTCATTCTCACCGGTCCGTGTTGTTGTTCACCGTTAGGGACACGTGCCTGCTCGCATCCACGGCAAGCGTCTGCTCATTTAGGGTACCATCCGCAAACCGCACGCGGAGCGTATAATCGCCCGGTTCGCGGACCGCCAGGTTCACCGTGTCGGGTCCGCGGCAGCCGGTCAGGACTTGCGTGCCAACCGTGCGTCTGAGTACGGTGTTGCCACTGTCGTCGACCAGACGAACGTCCGCCCCGAGTACGCCGAGCCCCTTGAGCGTGACGGAGACGACGCACGTTTGCTGCAGTTTCTTCTCGTGGTAAGTCGGGTGCTCCGTCGGCTTGCGGACTTCCGATGCGTCGCTGAGCACGATGGTGAGCTCGCCATCGACGTGTCCGAGCAGGAGATCGTTCATGCCGTCGCCGTTGACATCCCCCGTGGCCACCCCCCAGGCGCCCTTATCGTGCGCCGCACCGAAAGCTGTCGCATCATAGAGAGTCGGGTCCATGAACGAGCCGTAGCCGCGGTTCGTGTGGAACTGGTTCTTCTGTTTCTCGTCGCGCGAGATCGTGTAGAGGTCCGCATAGCCGTCCATGTTCAGATCCTCGACAAGCGTGGCGATCTGCCCGGCCGCGCACAGCCCGATTTCATTGCCGTCAATGCTGACGTCGCGAGCCGTCCCGCCGATGTTGGCGACGACCGCGAGCGTGCTGTCCCCCGGGGCGGCAAAGTCCAGGTCTTCCTGCCGCCATATCGCCCCGAAACAACCGGCGCCTGTCTTGCCAGGTTTATAGTCCGGCGCGCACCGGTAGTCGAACGCCAGCGTGTGTTTGAATGGACTGAACCGTCCCTTCCCGTCCTGGACGAGGATCAACCCCTTGCCGGTCGCATAGTAGAGGTCGGTGCGTCCATCTCCGTTCCAATCCCCCGGTGCGAAATACCCGTTGCCGTCCGCACCGCACGCCGCGTCGGCCAGGCCAAGCTCGCCGGTCGCGTCCGTGAACCCTCCCTTGCCGTCGTTCAGGAATGCCGTGAGTCCCCCACTGACATGGGACAGGAGAATGTCCGCGTGGCCGTCGCCGTTGAGCTGGACAAACGACGCGACCTTGAGCGGCTTGTCGTCTGCTGCTTCCGGCGCCGGCCCCTTCACGAACCCGCTCCCCTGCTTGATGAACAGTTGGTCGTCGATCAGCAGGTCGCTCCGCCCATCTCCGTTCACGTCCGCAAATGCGCAGCCTGTACCTGAGACACCTTTCAGTCCCAGGGCTGCCGTCGCATCGACGAACTTCATCGGGCCTTCCGCCAGGTACAGGCGGATTCCGTTTTCGGAACAGGCCAGAACGTCGAGATCGCTGTCTGCATCAATGTCGAACAGGGCCACGCCGCGAACGCCGCTCGGGAGTTTTCCGATCGTGATGTCGCGATTCAGACGAACGGTCGGAATGGCCGGGAAGAAGGCTGTTCCCTTCTGCGTGTCGACCAGCATGTCCGCCAGTCGCCCGGCGTCGCCGTTAAACGTGCCGACCATGACATCCGCACTGGCGGATTCGTACGTCCACGCCGATGGGGTGGCCTTGTCCGCGATCCGGGCGTGATGCCATTGCCTCTCGCCGCAGTAGAGCAGGATCTCATGCTCCCCACGCCGACGGTTCTTCCCGACAAGAGCGATGAAGGTGCGGTCCTTGTAAGCAACATCCCAGATGTTCCAGTCTTCGCTGGCCTCGTGCTGCGGTTCGGGCCGGTCATCCTGGGGCGGCACGTTGATGGCAACCTCGCCGCCCGCAAACTCGCCTTTGCAGACCGTGCGCACCTTGAGCGTGATCCGCCCGGACTCGACATCCGCGTCCTCGTTCGTCAGGTCGGCATTCACGACCTTGCCCACCAGCACCACCTTGTAGCGTTCATACAGGTGGATCGGCTGCAGGGAAGGGTTGACCAGCGCGCCGGCCGGCAAGGCGACTCCAGTGATTGTCAGAACAAAGATCAGGATCTTCTTCATGTCTCTCCCTGCTTCTGAAGTGGAAATAGAACAGGCGACCAATGTACATGACTCCACAGAGAATGTCTTACGCTTTTGCGCACAATCGACAACGTACGTGCGCGCCGGAGAAGATTCTCAGTCAGTATCGCTGAACTGTCAGTTTGGGGTAAAATGCTCCTTGAAGATGCTGGGGCCATGGCACGTGGAAGCTGCCGGCTTACCACGTCTATCCCGTCGGGTTCGATCGGGAGCGTCTCTTCTTCCCTGCTGGGGAGCAGGAATCTCGACGCCAATATCTGTGCGCCATTCCGTCTTCGCCTGACGGCTGTGCCGAGACAAGTGGGTGTCCAGGCGGGACAGGTCTCCTACGCTACCGGATGATGCTTCTTTCGGAAATGAGTGGGGCTGAGACCGTAGAGGCGTTTGAAGGCCAGGGAGAAGTTGAAGGGGTTCTCGTAGCCCACCAGGAAACCGATCTGTTGCACGTTTAAGTCGCCTTCGATCAGCAGGTCGGCGGCGTAGCGCATACGCAGGTAGGTGACTTGTGCCATGGGACTTCTCGCGGTTTCTTTGTGACACAGCAGCCGCAGTTTCTCCGGGCACATGGCCGCCTCCTCACACAGGGCAGCGATGCTCCAGGGGCGGGCAAGATCGTGGGAAACAGTCATCCACAGGTCGGACAGTTGGTAGTGGTGCTCTTCTTCGTCAAGCAGCTCACGGGAAAGGCATGCGATGATGTCCGAGAGTGCGGTCAGGATGGCCGGACGCCCCTTTGCCAGTGTCTCCTTGTAGAGCCGCTGGAAGGACCATACCAAGTCTGTCGAGTCGCAGTCTCTGCGCATATAGGCCGTATCGTGCCGCACAGGCGTAGAGATTCTGAACTCAGGCTTGAGGACCACGAATAAGACCTCCCAGGGCCTCTTCGTCTTGGCCTCGTAGCACCATGTCCAGTCGGATCCCGGCGGCACGATATACGCCGTGCGGGCAGGCAGACGAACCCATCGCCCATTAACGAGGCCCTGCGCCTCACCGGAAACGCTCACATGTAGATTCCAGTGGCCCGC
Source organism: uncultured Victivallales bacterium (assembly GCA_964555035.1). GTDB lineage: Bacteria > Verrucomicrobiota > Kiritimatiellia > UBA8416 > CAYOBW01 > CAZKRK01. The sequence continues at coordinate 3,968 of CAZKRK010000353.1, forward strand.
CGAATCCATGGCCCGTTTGCGGGGTCTGGTGAATATTCGCGAATGCCCGACCATGTGAATGCCGCTGGCCGCCAGTTGCGGATTCTCTTCTGCCGCGACGTAAGACTGGCGCAGGCCCTTGAGTATCGTCTCGCTCATTCCGGTGGGGTATCGCATATGGATAATAGGTCGTCAAGTATTCCGTATGGGATTGCACGCATTATACAGTGGCACCTGTTCGGTCCAATTGCCGGAAGGAGGACCATGCCCATGAACGTATGACGGTGCCGCACGGACTTGTCGCGGCGTAGTTCCCGCCGCAGGCGGGGACGAAGACGGACTGACGGCTTGCTTCCGCGAGCGGCTGGAATGGACATTGTTTCGACATGATGGATGATCAACAGAATCAGGAGATGAGGAAATGACGACAAGAAACCAGATCACAAACGCATTGACGGTCGCCCTGGTGGCGATAGGGATTTTTGGGGGAACGGTCGGGCCGGCCTGCGCCGGGCCGATCGCAATTACCAACGGCGACTTTGAAACCCTCGGCGCGGATTGGACATTCGTACCAGGCTGGACGTCAGAGAACGCCGCTGCAGACTGGATCATCTCGGGGACAACGTGGAAGCCAGATGCCGACAACGACCTGTATTTCAATCCGGGCGGTGCGGTTAACCAGGACTTGAGCCACAACTGGTCGTCAAGCGACACCTACGTTCTTGGCATTACCGCGTACGAAGCCGGGTGGAATGCCGGAGCAGCTGGTGGCGATGCTTTCAACATCCAGTTGCGCGAAGCTGATGGTACGGTCCTGTGGGAAAGCACATCGCAGAACGTGGACAGCACGGTGGGGGCTCCCAACTATACCTATACCGGGACCGGGCACCTGTTCAGTTGGAACGTCGATGCGAGCACCTTTAGCGGCGCAGGCGTGGTGGAAGGCAGCCAGCTCAACATTCGCATTGTGCAGACGGGAGGGAACCCCTTTTTCGACGACGTGACCCTGGAGGTGGCCGACCCTCCCGCCACTCCCGGGACGCTGATTTACGGGAAATGATCCGCCTTCGTTCGCTCCGCGAACTACGGCGGGACAAGTGGGGAATTGCCGATTGATGATTTCCGAATGCCGATCTATTTCGGCGTAGCCGTCAGGCGAAACGGAAACATGCGGTAGTGACGCTTGGCCTGTGCGAAGCGGCCTCGCTCGCGGCGCGAGCGGGCTACGCGCTGCGTGTTCTCAGCAGAGACTGGCGAGAGCGGCGTTGCGCCTCACCTGCGGGGCAGGCGGTTTCTTCTCCCAAATCTCCGGGAGAATCAGTATTGGTTAACAGATGGACCATTGCACAACAGAACTATTCAGCGCCGCCACGCCCGTCGTCCCCAAGCGTGGCATTCAACTGGACTTGACGGGGCTGCCGCCCACGGCCGATCGGCTGCTTGAGTTGCTCGAGCTCTTTGCCGCGGCCCGCTACAACGCGGTGCTGGTGCAGTGGGAGGACGCCTTTCCCTGGACGGCGGATGAACGCTTCCGCAGTCCCACTGCCTACAGCCCCGAGGAGATCGTGCGGTTCCGCGATAAGGCCTGGGCACTGGGGCTTGAGCTGATTCCGCTGGTGCAATGCCTCGGGCACATGGAAACGCCCCTCAGTGTGCCGGGTTATGAGCACCTTCGCGAGCTGCCGGACAATGAATCGGGCCTGAATCCTCTCGCGCCCGGCGCGCGGGAACTCATCCAGAGCATGGTCGACGACGTCTTGAAGCTCATGCCCGACGTGAGCCATTTCCACCTGGGCGGTGACGAGGCGCGCACCTTCGGGCAGAATCCGGAGACGCGGGCCTACGTGGAGGCCAACGGCAAAGGGGCGCTCTACCTGCATCACATCGGGCCCATCCTGGACGCACTCAACAGCCGCAACGTCCGCCCCATCCTTTGGCACGACATGATGGTCGACTGGGACAGCGATGCGCTGCGGGCGCTAAGCACCCGATGCGACCTCATGGTCTGGGCCTACTGCGGACATCCGGATGATGCCGAGGGAACGCACAGCACGGCATGCATCGAGCGGCTCAAGGATCACGACATGGTCCTGTGGGGCGCAAGCGCCTACAAGGGCTGCGAGGGCAACGCTCCCGAACGGCATTCATCGGACTTGCCCGACCTGGCAGAGCGCGAGGAGAATGCGCTGGCTTGGGCCGAGGTGACGCAAAGGTTAGAGCTGAAAGGCGTGGTCGCCACGGCCTGGAGCCGATGGGCCGTGGATACGGTCCAGTGCGTGCCCATCGACGGGGCGTTGGACGCCGTCATGCTGGTCGCGACCTGCCTGCATGATGGACACCCGCCGGTCGGTGGGGTTGAGGCCTGCGTGGCTGCCCTGGCGGAATGGGGCGAGAAGGATCGGTTTGAAGCCTGTCGCGACGTCATGGCCAAGTTGACCGACCTACGCCGGCGCGGCTGGAACACGGTCATGCACGCCCGGCAACAGGTCACCCTCGCCACGACCGATTCGCGCCGCACCAGTGCCCGCAATCCCGTTCTGGGGATGAAACCACTGGGGCAGCTGGAGGGCATCGTCAAGGAGGCAGACCGTCTGGCCGACACCGTGCGGGACCGTTTTGAGGGACTGATCGCCCCCACCTGGATCGAGGAGTATCTCGTCACCCGTCTGGAACCGTTCCGACAGGAATGGACCGGACTGCGAGCCCATCTGGGTCGAGACCAGAGCGAACGCCAATCTCAGTCGATCAGGGCAAGCAAGACAGGGAACTCGTCAGTCTCATCGAGTGACTGACGCTCCGGGCTCTTTCGCGCTGTGTTGTGGATTCTGATCGTCTACTCCAAGACTTCCCAATGCCCGCCCTTATCCGGTCCAACGCGGCGTAGCTTTCCGGTTTCTTGGAGCCTGCGGCTGGCTCGTTCTACGGCGCTGGCCGATTTGCCAATCATCGTAGCCACTTCGGCCAGTGATCGTTGAGGGTCTTCCTGCAACGCCTTCAGGATTTTCTCCGGCGTTTTCTCCGGCGTTTCTACCAGCGTCTTTCCCGGCGATTCCTCGGTGCCCGGTACAGTGCCCTTGAACTCCACCATCATGCTGGTGGGTCCGAATGCAAACGTCGGGAGGTCGGTTCCATTCTTCCGGCAAGCATCGCGGATCATTGCGATCCCGCGGCCCCAGGCTTCGATGTCACCCGTGCGGAAGAAGGTATTCGCAATCAGGGCACGGCGGGTACAGACCCTAAATGGCGGGCGATTCATTGCCTGAATTAGGATTCGATTCTAGCACCTCGCGTCCCTTTGAGGTCAGCCGATATTTCTGAAGACGGCTATTGGGCTTCTCCGGGATTGTGTATTCGACGAAGTGATCATTCAGCAAGCGTTTCATGAGATCGCTGAGGTAACGCGTTCTACCAGTCTTGCCCAAGGACTTAGCAATGCTTGCCTTGCCCGCCGACCCCAGCTCCAGTGCACGCAGCACAGCGATTGCCATTTTTGACTGTACCCCTGACTGTACCCCTGACTCCTGCCCAGATGCGGCGCCACCAGCCGTTGGTTCGACCAGCCACTCCGGCATGGTTGCTTGGGGATGCGCCGGCAGCCGGCACATAAAAAAGGGGGTCTTCCGCAGAATCTGTGGGTTGTTGATGTTAGCAGCGCGTGCCCCGAAAGAACTGAACCACGGAGACACGGAGACACGGAGGGGAAGGGATGCCCCGCAAGCGGGGCAAGAGAGGTTGGCTGGATTTGCCACAGATCTCGATACAATGTTGCTGCTGCATTCATGGTATTCTCTCAGCGAGATCTGCGTCAAATTCAGCCAACGACTGCCATTCTGGAGAAAACGGAGTCCAAACCGAGCGATTCTCCGAGCTCTCCAGAAGGCCACCGTTGCACGAATTTGCCGGCAGTTGGCTGGCCGGACCCGACGCAGGAGGGTCGGCCAGACGGGTGCCGGCAGATTCGTGCAACACTCCCCGCCCTGCGCCAGCGGGGCGATCTTCTCCCCTCCGTGTCTCCGTGGTTCATTCCCCTCTCCAAAGCACCAGACTATCCTGATACGACATAAACTGAGGCGCGAAACACTCGAAAAACATACACTTTGCCTTCATTTCACCCAACAAGGCGGGCCGGGGCCCACAACCCAAGTTGCCCGGCCCTTCGCGGTTCCG
>CAZKRK010000354.1:0-8111 GCA_964555035.1 uncultured Victivallales bacterium
TGTAGTGCGCCCGCAAGCCCTGGAGCGGAGCGGAAGGGCAAGGGCGGGCGGAGAGCGGGCAAAATGCCCGGAAATGTGGATAATAGTCAGGACAAGCCCGGCGGTGGCCCCCGGCAAGTGCAAGAAATCGCAGATGCGCCCCCGTCAATTCCACTCACACGGAATTAATTGACAAACCCGACGCGCAAGCGACACTGTAAGACCATGTCGACGCTGGTCAGGGATATCTATGCGCGCAGGGAGCTGCTGCTGATTCTCATCAGTCGTAACCTCAAGATTCGGTACAAGAACTCGACCCTGGGGTTCTTCTGGTCGTTGCTCAGTCCGCTGTTCCTGATCCTGATCTATGCCGTTTTTCTGCGCGTGATGCGCTTCAACATCGACCTCCCCGTCCTGGTGACCGGCATCATCGTCTGGCAGTTTCACGCGATGTGCCTGGGGGATGCGCTGCATGCCGTTCTCGGAAATGCCAACCTGGTGACCAAGACCGCGTTTCCACGCGTGATTCTGCCGCTGTCGATGGTGGGCGCCAACCTGGTCAACTTCCTGCTTTCCTTCTGCGTGCTATGCATCTACCTCCTGGCAGTAGGGGCAGATTGCGGGCCGCTGCTGCTCCTGCCGGTCGCGGTCGTGACCCAGTTTGCGCTCTGCCTCGGTGTCGGCTTGATCATTTCAGCCGCGAACGTCTTCTTCAGGGACACGGAACACGTGCTGAGCGTGATCATGCTGGCCTGGTTCTTCCTTACGCCGATCATCTACCCGTCTTCCCTGGTGATGGGACATGATGCCGGACTGCCGGCCTGGACACGCTACGCGTTTTTCGCAAACCCGATGACCGGTCTTGTGACGACCTACCGCATTGCGCTGCTCTCGGTCGACGTACCGCCTCTGACCTACCTGTGCCTCTCTTTCGGGGTGGCCTGGCTGATCTGCATCCTGGGGCTCGTTGTCTTCCAACGCGCGCAACCTCGCTTCGGAGACGAACTGTAAGATGACAGCGGATGGTGTCATAGTCGTGGAAGATGTCGGGAAGCGGTTCCGCCTGCGTCACGGCGGCACGCGCACGCTCAAGTCCGCGGTTGTCGAGCTCGTGCGCCACGGCCCGCGTCCCCGCAACACGTTTTGGGCCCTGCGCAACGTGACGTTCTCCGTAGGCAAGGGGGAGACCCTGGGCTTGATCGGCGCCAACGGCGCCGGCAAGAGCACGCTGTTGTCACTGCTGGCCGGCACGAAAGTGCCGACGGAGGGCAGCATTTGTACCAACGGCACGATTTCGTCCCTGCTGGAGCTGGGGGCCGGTTTCCACCCCGACCTGACGGGACGCGAGAACGTGTTCCTGGCCGGCGCCATCATGGGGTTGACCCGGCGCCAGATGGTCGACCGGTTTGATGCAATCGTCGAGTTTGCCGGGATCGGTGAGTTCATCGACCAGCCGGTGAAGCACTACTCTTCCGGCATGTACGTGCGCCTGGGTTTCGCGGTCGCCGTCGAAGTCGACCCTGACATTCTGCTGATCGACGAAGTGCTTGCGGTGGGCGATGCCGCCTTTCAGCGAAAGTGCATCGAGAAGATGAACGAGTTCCGGGGGCGCGGCAAAACGATGCTGATCATTTCGCACGACCTGGCGACGATTCAGTCAATCAGCGATCGCATACTTTTGTTGGACGAAGGCAAGGTAACGGGACTTGGCGACCCCGACAGCGTGCTCAGCCAGTACGAGTCCGCATCACGACGAAAGGACGCGAACGGACTCGACCGGGAGTGGGGCACGGGCGAAGCCAGGTTGACCAGGGTGGAGTTCCTCGACGCCGAGGGCCGCGAGACGGACACTTTTCGTTGGGGTAGTCCGTTGATGGCGCGGGTTCACTTCGAGACCTCCCAACGCATTGACGACCCCGTTTTCGGGTTTGGCATTTCCGACCAGGGCGGACGCTTGATATACGGCAACAACACGCAGATTGAGAAGGTGGCAATTCCGTTTATCGAGGGGAAGGGATCGATCGCGTTGCAGCTCGACCGTCTCAACATGGCGGCGGGTACCTATCTTTTCTCGTTTTCGCTGCACAGCAGCGACCACCGCACGAACTACCACCGCCTGGACCACTGTTTCCCCGTAGCTGTCGAGGCCGACAAGTCTTTCGAAGGCGTAACGTTTCTACCGACAACATGGAGGATCGACCATTGATGGACCTTCCCGACATTGCCGAAGAAGGCCCCGTTCAGGCCCTGATCGGTCTCGCGTTTCTCGAGGATGTGGGCGGCGGCGACGCGACGACGCTGTCCCTGGTGCCGGACGGCGCCGAGATCGGCGCGAAGATCGTGGCGCGCGAAGCATGCATCGTCTCCGGGTGCGAAATTGCGGCGGCCGTGTTCCGCCGGCTTGACGAGGAAATCGATGTTCGCCTTGAAGTGCCTGATGGAGAACGGGCCGCGCCCGGCGACAGGGTGCTCGGCCTGCGCGGACGAGCCCGCGCGATACTGAGCGGCGAGAGAATCGCCCTGAACTTCATGCAGCGCATGAGCGGGATCGCCACGGTCACGCGGCAATTCGTCGACGCCGTAGCCGAGCACGGGACCATGATTCTCGACACTCGCAAGACGACGCCGGGACTGCGCCTGATTGAGAAGTACGCGGTGTTGTGCGGCGGCGGCACGAACCACCGCATGGGGCTTCACGATCGGGCGATGATCAAGGACAACCACCGTAACTTGTGGCGCAAAGGGGGTGCGGACCGGTTGGACGAAGCCGTGGCGGCTTGCAGGGAAGTCTTTCCCGACATACCGGTCGAAGTTGAGGTCGAGAGCGAGGCAGAGTTGCTGAGCGCCCTTGCTGGTGACCCGGAGTGGATACTGCTCGACAACATGCCGCCGGAAGACATGCGTCGCTGTGTCGAGATTACAGCCGGACGCGCCCAGCTTGAAGCTTCGGGTGGCATAACGCTGGAAACGGTCAAGGCCGCGGCAGCGTCGGGCGTAGACGCCATTTCGTTGGGATGCCTGACCCACTCCGCACCTTCGGTCGATCTGTCGCTGGAGATCGACGAAGCATGAAGGGTTGCGTACTCGTTGACGTCGGCAACACGAGCACGACCATCGGTTTTGGAGCGGGACGGCGAATCATGCGCGTCAAACACCTGAAGGGCGGTATCGGAGGTGTTCGACGGGCCCGCACGATAGTGCGCGACGTGATTGGCGGCGACTCGGCAACGGGCGCCGTGGTTGCCTCGGTGGTTCCCGGTTCCACGCCTGCATGGGTCGAGCTTCTTGAAGGCACGACGGGGGCGCCGCCCCTGGTCGTGTCGCACAGGACTCCCCTCGGCATCACGATCGACTACCCGAAGCCGGAGACTATCGGCGCCGACCGCCTGGCAAACTCCGTGGGCGCGGTCGCACGCTACGGTTCGCCCGTGATCGTGGCGGATTTCGGCACGGCGTTGACGTTCGACATAGTCCAACGCGGGGCCGCCTACATCGGAGGAGTGATCGCGCCGGGTTTGCCGCTGATGACGGACTACCTGGCCGAGCGCACGGCACTTCTGCCGCACATACGCCTTGGCGGAACACACGGCGATGTCGGCCGAAGCACGGCGGGCGCCATGCGCATCGGCGCCCACGTCGGCTATCGCGGCATGGTGCGTGAGATCGTGAACTACCTCGAAGACCGGCTGGACATCCCCGATGCAAGGCTGTGCGCGACGGGGGGGTTTGCCCGTTGGGCACTCACGGGGATCGACCTGCCGTTCGAGTTCGATCCCAACTTGACGCTTCGCGGGCTGGCACGCATCTATCAATGGAATCTGTGATCAACCGGAGAACGCTATGCTGGACAACGCTTTTGCAGTGATTATGGCCGGCGGCAGAGGAGAACGATTCTGGCCGCTCAGTACGTCGAAACGTCCCAAGCAGGTCCTGTCTCTGATCGGCGGCAAACCGCTGATTCAGATTGCCGTCGAGCATGTCGAGGGCGTGATCCCGCCCGAACGCGTCATCGTGATTACCAGCGGCGACCTCGTGGGAGTCACGGCCGAAGCGGCGCCGCGCCTTCCGCCGGAGAATATCGTCGGCGAACCCTTTGGACGCGACACGGCAGCCGCGTGCGCGTTGGCGTCAGCCATAGTCGAGGCGCGTTGTCCCGGAGGCGTGTTCTGCATTCTGACGGCCGACCACATCATGGGCGACCTGGACATCTTCCGGCAGACCATCGCCGGGGGTCTCACGCTTGCGGCCGACCGGGACATCCTGATGACGATCGGCATCAACCCCACGTTCCCCAGCACGGGTTACGGCTACATCGAGACGTCGGACGTGATTGACACAGACGGCGAAGTCGAATTCCGGCGTGCTCTGCGTTTCGTGGAAAAGCCCGAACGCGAGCGCGCGGAAGAGTATCTGGCAACGGGGCGCTACTTCTGGAACTCCGGCATGTTCATGTGGTCGGTGGCAGCGTTCCAGAAGGCGCTCGCGAAGTTCGCTCCCGAGCTTCTCGCCATGGCGAAACGCATGCAGCCCCTGGACCGGACGGATGGATTTGACGCGGCGTTGGAAGAGGAATACGGCAAGCTCGATAAGATCTCCGTGGACTATGCGGTGATGGAGAAATCCGACAACATCGTCATGGCGCGCGGCACATTCCGTTGGTCGGACGTCGGCGCATGGCCGGCGCTCGAGGAGCATTTCCCGCCCGATGACGACAGCAACGTTCTGGTCGGCCACTGCGAATCGCTTGACTCGACCGGGAACATAGTCGTGTCCGACGAGAGGTTGACCGCCCTGATCGGCGTGCATGATGTCGTGGTGGTCCAGGCCAGAGACGCCACCCTGATCTGTACGAGGGAATCCGCGCAGGATGTGAAACGAATGGTGGGGCATCTCAAGGAACGCGGGAAGTATGAAGAGTTGCTGTGAACCGACACAAACTCACGATCGCGTATGACGGCACGGCCTACGCCGGTTGGCAGATCCAGCCGAACGGCCTGGCGGTTCAGGAGGTGTTGCAGAACTGCCTGGCGGATCTCGATGGACGCCGCGCCGTTGTTCACGGCAGCGGCCGCACGGACCAGGGCGTGCACGCCCGCGGTCAGGTGGCGCACGTCGACCTGAAGCGGGACTGGCCGCTGCCGTCGCTCAAACGTGCCCTCAACAGCAACCTGCCGAACGACGTTCGCGTTTTGCGAGTGGAGGCCGTGGACTCGACGTTCCACGCGCGGCGGAGCGCGATCGGAAAAGAGTATCGTTACTTCATTCATAATGCCGAAATCATGCCGCCCCATCTTCGCCTCTACCAGGCGCACGTACGCCGCAAGTTGGACGTGGGGTTGATGCGGGAAGCGGCAGGCCATCTTGTCGGCACTCACGATTTCGCGGCCTTTTCCGCCAATCCCAGGCGGAAACAGGAGAGCACTGTCCGACGGCTGGATGAACTCGGCGTGAGGAAGAGGGGAGCATCGATCGCTATTGTCGCACGCGGCGAGGGCTTTCTCTACAAGATGGTTCGCAGTCTGGCCGGTTTCCTGATGAGGGTAGGGGAGGGGGGCGACCCCCCGGCCGGGGCGGAGGAGATACTTGCCGCACGCGTTCGCACGGCCCGCGTTCCCACCGCCCCGCCGCAGGGGTTGTTCTTGTGGGAGGTGAAGTACGGGGAAACGGTAAGGGAGTCAGCAAGCCCCGCAGGGGCGACATAGTAGACCTTCGTGCGGAAGAAGCGGATGCTTCGTGACTCCCCGGGGGCCAGAACGTGCGTGAGCGGCAAACGTAGGTCCGATTTGCAATCGGACCCGACCCCGCTGGTTGCCTCAGACAACGCCACGGTTGACCAGACCCGACCGGAGTTGGGTCCGATTGCAAATCGGACCTACGTTTGCCGCACATGCGTCGAGCATGCATCCGGCAGAGGTGTCACCCGCATTTTCGGCATCGCCGTTTGCGTGATGAAGCGGGCAATTCACCTCAGCGCTTTGGAGATTCATCTGTTGACCGGTTAGACACCCAATCACCCAGGCTCCCTGAAGGGGAGCAACGCCCCTCTCGCCGCGTTCAGATGTAGCTCCCGTTCAGGGAGCGGGGCTTCAATCAAACATATCATATCCGTTTGCACACCCCGTTCGCTTCTGGCATAGTCTTGCGCCTATGGATATCTCTGTATTGCCATCACTTCTCGCGGCGGACTTCGGGAATCTGCGCGCAGGCGCGCGTTTGGCCGAGGAAAGCGGTGCGGACTGGCTGCATCTGGACATCATGGACGGCCACCTCGTACCGAACCTCAGCTTCGGGCCTGCCGTCGTCAAGATGTCCAAGCAGGCCGTGTCGATTCCACTCAGCGTGCACCTGATGTTGACTCGACCCGACCAGTATGTCGTTCGCTTTATCGATGCCGGGGCAGATTCTCTGCTGATACACGTGGAGGCGGAGTGCGACGTGCCCCAGACCCTCGACCATATCCGGGAATTGGGCGTTCGGACAGGTATTACCCTCAACCCGGAAACTCCCGCACAGATGGTCTTCCCCGTGCTTGACAAGGTGGACGAAGTGCTCTGCATGACCGTACACCCGGGATACGGCGGGCAGGCGTTCATCTCCGATGTGCTGCCCAAGGTTCGCGCGATAAGAGACTATGCCACGGGACGGGAGATTCATGACTTGTCGATCATGGTGGACGGCGGCATCGACCCGAAAACCGCCGCCATTTGCGCATCGCACGGCGCCGATGCTTTCGTGGCCGGTACGTCTCTCTACGGCGCCGGTGACATGGCCGCGGAGATAGCGTTGCTACGTAAGAGGGCCGCCGAATCGCTCGTCCTCTGAGGAGTACCGAATTGCCATGTCCGTTCCGCTCTCTCGTGTCCGCAATTTCTGCATCATCGCCCACATCGACCACGGCAAGTCGACACTTGCCGACCGGCTGCTGCTGTTGACCGACACGATCTCCGAACGCGAGTTCCGGGAGCAGATGCTCGACGACATGGAACTCGAGCGTGAACGTGGCATCACGATCAAGTCGCGACCGGTCACAATGCAGTATCGTGCCGCCGACGGCGAATTGTACGAGCTCAACCTGATCGACACGCCGGGGCACGTCGACTTCACCTATGAAGTGTCGCGCAGCATGGCCGCCTGCGAGGGGGCGATTCTGGTCGTCGATGCGGCCCAGGGGGTCGAAGCCCAGACCGTGGCCAACGTCTACCTGGCAATGGACCGCGATCTGACCATCGTTCCCGTGTTGAACAAGATTGACCTTCCCAGCGCGGACGTCGAAGGCGTCAACCACCAGATCGAAGACGTGCTCGCCATCGAGGTCGCGGACGATCTGCGCGTGAGTGCCAAGACGGGGGAGGGGACCGAGGCCGTCCTCGAGGCCATAGTTCGCCGCGTCCCGCCCCCGCGGACGGCATCGCCCGCGGAGTGCCGCGGGGGAGTCCCTCCGCGTGCGCTCGTTTTCGATTCGGCATTCGATGCCTACAGGGGCGTCGTAATTCACGTGCGCGTTTTTGACGGCGAACTGCGGCCGGGCGATTCGGTTCGGCTGATGGGAAGCGGCACGGAAACACAACTGAAGGAGGTCGGCATCTTCTCGCCGTCGCCGCATCCGGTGGAGAAGTTGAAGCCGGGCAATGTCGGCTACCTGGTCGGCACGATCAAGGATCCCGGCGACGTCAGGGTGGGGGACACCGTAACCTCAACCCGTCTGCCCGCCTCGGCCGCTCTGCCCGGCTTTCAGGATGTGCACCCGATGGTGTTCTGCGGTCTCTACCCCGTGGATACGGCGGAATACGAGAAGCTCCGCTTGAGCCTGGACAAGTTGAGCCTCAACGACGCCTCCTTCACGTACCATGCCGAAACCTCCGTGGCCCTCGGCTTCGGCTTCCGTTGTGGGTTTCTCGGCCTGCTGCACATGGAAGTCGTGCAGGAGCGACTCCGCCGCGAATTCGATCTCGAACTGATCGGCACGCACCCGGCGGTCGTCTATCGCATCTTTCCGAAGTCGGGCGAGACGATTGAAATCGACAATCCGACCAATCTGCCGGACCAGACGGAGATCGACCGCATCGAGGAGCCCGTCATCAAGGCGTTCATCATCTGCCTCAACGAGCACATCGGCGACATCATGCGCCTGG
>CAZKRK010000355.1:0-8084 GCA_964555035.1 uncultured Victivallales bacterium
ACTGCCAAGCACGTCCGGCGTGGTTGCCAATTCCCGAGATCCCTCGACTCCGCTCTGCTGCGCTCGGGATGACAGGGCGGGTTTGCAGTTTCCCTGCCGAATTGTCCAAGTCGCAGCGCGGCTTGGGGCGGGGCCGAACAGAAGGAACAGGCGAACAGCAGGAAGTGGTCGCCGTGCATGTGGGTGACGATGACGGCGTCGATCTCTTTCAGCCGCGCCGCGCCCTGGCATTGCTCGCGGTGATGGTGCGTGAACAAGATCCATTCGACGCGTTTCACACCAATGTCGCCCAGGTGGTCGAGCACGCTGCCGTCGCCCAGGTCGATCAGGAGCGCTGCGTCCCCGTCGCGCAGGACATATACATTGCACGTGTCGGTCCAGACGAGCCAGTCCGGTGCAAGTCCCGAACCAACCGGCTCAAACCTGCCGGCAGACGCCGAGACACTCAAGCCCGCAACGGCTGCGATGATTTGGGGCATTCGATTCATCCTTCAGATCCGGTGGGTTTCGTCCGTAGAACGGCGCAGGAGCACCGTTCTACGGAGCTTCGCACATCCTCGACCTACTTCTTCACATCGTAGCAGAAGAGCGTGTCATGATAGCGGAGATACAGCCGGCCTTTGAAGACAACCGGGTGGGCCCAGGCGTCTTTCGTGCGCAGGCCCGTGACCAGCGCGAACTCGCCGAGCGTTTCGAAACCGTCGCCGGTTCGCTTGAGCATGAACACCTTGCCATCGGCGGACAGGGCGATGATCTTGCCGTCGATCCAGACGATCGCGGCCGTGCCGGGTTCGGGGAGCATGGCCCTGGTTTCGCCGGTTCTTGGATCCAGGCAGAGAAACCCCTTGAGCTTCCTGGCGCCCGATATGTAGAGATGGCCGTCCTGGTAGAGACCGCTGCCGCTCAGGTTTCTCAGCTCGAGGGTCCAGATCTTCTCGGCCCTGGTGCCGGAGGTGTCGACCTCGAGCATGGAGGATGACTGCTTGCTGACGTCGGTGTTCGATGCAAAGACCAGTGAGTCGCCACAGAGCACCGGTATCGTGCTGCAGGCATTCTTGGTGTATTTCAGCTTGTTCGTCCACAACACCTCGCCCGTGGCCGCGTCGGCGGCAAAGGTCCTGTAGGAGGTCGAATTCACGATCTGCTTCTTTCCGCCCATGGAGACCAGGATGGGGGACGAGTAGCCCGCCATCTCGGTTTCCTGCGCCGGGGCCTTTCCGACCCAGACCGTTTCACTTGTCCTCTTGTCCAGCGCGGCAACCATCGCGTCCCCGATTCCGGGCGTGACGATGAGGTTGTCGCCGTCGATCAGCAGACACTCGGACATTCCAAACTGCGGCACCTTGGCCCCAAAACGTTCCATGACGTTGACGGCCCACGCCTCCTTTCCCGTGGAGGCGTCGAGGCAGACCACCCTGCCGTGCGCGTTCATGTTGTAGATATTCCCGTCGCTGTAGCAGCAGGCGGCGCGACTGCCGGGGAATGCCTTCTTCCAGGCCTGGCCGTTGACCTTTTCCCACTTTGTCTTCCCGTCCATATCCAGGGCGATAATCCTGAGCTCCTTCTTTCCGAAGTCGCCCGTTATGTAGATCGTGTCCTTGACGATTATCGGCGAACACCATCCCCGGCCCATTCCGCTGACTTTCCACAGTAGCTCCGGCCCTCCCTCCGGCCAGGAGTCCAGAATCCCGGTCTCATCCAGCACCGCGTCACGTCGCGGCCCCCGCCACTGCGACCAGTCCGGCTCGGACGTCGCCACGTAGCAATCGGCGGCATGAGTGGCCACGTGACCCAGGAGAACGGCGGTTGCCGCCAGGGCAGGGGGTACGAATCGGAGTAGGGCACAGTTCGTCATTTTGGAGGCTCCATGTGTGCGTGCGGCGTTGCGCGTCAGACGCTGCACTGCTCGGACAATACCGAAACGCTGCGATCCGGCAAAGGACCAAGTGGGGCGTTCTTCAGGAGCGCCGCGCTTGCGGGGCAATTCGTTTCGTATCAACAGCTTGCTCACCACACTCTTCGCCAATTCATACTGTTGATTCCGTACATGTTTGTCGGTTGCAGAGCCGCGGGGAACGTAGGTCCGATTTGCAATCGGACCCAACGCCGTTCAGGGGTAGGGCCTCCCCCGTCATTTGAAACACCAGGCGTGGCTTGGATCCGATTGCAAATCGGACCTACGTTGCCCGATAGATGGTGCCACCCGTGCTCTCGAGAAGTGAGCTGGAGCCGCCCCGGGGGCCTTCTTGTCAAAGCGGATGGGATTGAAGTTCCAACCTTCACGATATGAGGTTGTTGCGGTCGCCGATTGGTCGTATAAGTGGGCCGCGAGACGAACTTTCCGCAAAAGGAGTCTACACTATGCAAGCGACCAGACGTGGTTTTCTCAGGGGTATGGGGGCGGCCGGCATGGCCGTTGCCGTTCCGGCGCTGATCCCTGCGAGCGTTCTTGGCAAGAACGCGCCCTCCAAACGGATTGCACTCGGCTGCATCGGTATGGGCGGCCAGGGCGTGGGCGCGAACCTGAACACTTTTCTCGGCGAAGCGGACGCCCAGGTTCTTGTGACCTGCGATGCCTATCGCGGCAAGGCCGACAGGGCGCGCCAGATGGTCGACAAGCGATACGGCACGACCGGCTGCAAGTCCTGCCAGGACTTCCGCGAGATCATCGCAGACCCCTCGATCGACGCGGTCGCGATTTCCACGCCCGACCACTGGCACGTACCCATGTCGCTGATCGCCATGCAGGCGGGCAAGGACGTATTCTGCGAGAAGCCGACGCTTTTCATTGACGAAGGCCGGACGCTGGTGGAGGCCGTCAGGAAACACAAGGCAGTATTCCAGGTCGGCCTCGAAGACCGCTCCCTGATTCACTTCCACAAGATGGTCGAGTGGGTGAAGAATGGCGCGATCGGGACCTTGCGGCGGATCGCGATAACCATGCCCAAGGGGGTCAGTTTTCCGAAAGAGAAGTCGTCAGCTCTGCCCGCGGACCTGGACTGGAACCTATGGCAGGGGCCGGCGCCCTATCACGAGTACACGCGAAAGCGGACCGGGGCGTGGCACTGGCGGAACATAAGCGACTACGCCAAGGGGGCCATACTGGACATGGGCGCGCACCTTGTGGATACGGCCCAGCTCGCAGCGGATGCCCCCGGCGTATGTCCGGTTGAAGTCGAAGGGACGGGCGAGATCCCCAAGGACATGGAGACCGACGTTCCGATAACGTACGATTTGAACTACCGCTACGCCAACGGTGTCGAGATGTCCGTGAAAAACGGTCCCGGCGGCGGCTGGCACCCCAACAGCTGCTCAATTCGGTTCGAAGGCGACAAGGGTTGGATCCGCCGCAAGACATGGTCCGCCGGGCTCGAAGCCAGCGCCCCGGCAATCCTCCGCATCAAGTATGCCCCGGGTACTTCGAAGCACTGGCCGTTGCCGCCGCGCGAACAACGCAATTTCCTGGACTGCGTCGAGTCGCGCAAGCCTACGACCTACCGGGCGTCCGACATGCACCTGACATCGGCCACGCTGCACATGGGCGTCATCGCCATAGCGCTGGGCCGCAAACTCAGATGGGACCCCGACAAGCAAGCCTTTCTCGACGACCCCGCCGCCAACGAGCTGCGCAAGGGCAAAGAGCCGCGTGATTGGGCGGCGGAGGGGTGAGGTGGTGATTGATGATTGGCGATTGATGATTTGTGATTTCAGAAATCGTCAATCATGATTGTCCCCAATCCCCCGCAACGTGATGTCGGACACCTGTTTCTCGTCCAGCTCCACGCCGAGACCCCTGCCCCGCGGCACCGGCAGGCAGCCATCGGGATCGAGCGGCAGGGACAGTGCCTGGTTCGCCTCACCTTTCAGGAGCGGACCGTGCAGCCCCAGTTCGGTGAACTCCACGGCACCCGTGAAGTCGCGGATGGCGGCGGCCAGGTGCAGTTTCGCCGCGATCTTGACTCCCGTTCCGAAGGCCGTTCCCAGCACGCATTGCAGCCCGGCCTCTTCGGCGATGGCGGCGATCTTCATTGAGTTGCACAGCCCGCCGGCTTTGCCGATCTTGATGTTGAGCACGTCGGCGGCCTTGGCGCGGACGATCGCGTGCGCGTCGTGCGGACCGAAACAGCTTTCGTCGGCTTCGATCGGGACGTCAACGGCGTTGCGCACCTTGGCCAGCCCCGGAAGATCGTACGCCTCGACGGGCTGCTCCAGCAGCTCGAGGCCGACATCGTACTCCTGCGCCAGCCGGCAGAGTTCGATGGCCTCCTCGGGCGAGTAGCCGCGATTGGCGTCGGCTCGCAGGGAGACCTCCGGCCCCACGGCTTCACGGATGGCCCAGAGACGGTCGGCGTCTTCCCTGGGGATGCCGCCGATCTTGGGCTTGAAGGCGCGCACGTTCATCTTCACGTACTTGAGGCACTCGTTGGCCATGTCATCGGGCGAGCCGCCCCGAATCTCGATGGCCACCGGGATGCGTTCGCGTTTGGCGCCTCCGAGCAGTCTGCTGACGGGTTCACGGCGTTCCTTGCCGACCAGGTCGTGCAGGGCCAGATCGATTCCGGACTTGGCGCAGGAGTTCTCGCGGTAGTCGATCAGGTCCATCAGCGCCTCGATATCGAACGGCTCCCTGCCCACGAGCTGCGGGCCCAGATAGTCGTCGATTGCGAACCGGATGTTCTCGATGGTCTGGCCGAAGAAGCCGATGTCGGCGGGGGCTTCACCGAGTCCGGTCAGTCCCCTGTCGGTCTCGATGTGAACGAGCACGTACTCCAGCATGGGGGAGGGGCGTTTCGGTGTCACGCGGCTGAGTCTGCCGCCCCATTCGCGCTTGGTTCCCGCACCCTCGGAGTTGTAGAAGAACCGCCGCAGGGGAATGCGGATGGGGGTGGCATAGACGCGCGTGATCTTCATAGAGCCTCCTCAGCAGAATCTGCGTACTGTCAGGAGTTTCTAGGCTCCCGACACTTCAATTCCTCTGTTTGTCAATGGGTTCCGGCGGATCTGCCGTTCTCCCACGTTTTCTCGACACTTAATCCCACTCTTAGGCCCCACTCTTAACCGGTTACGCTTACTCGACTCGCTTACTCGATCGGCCGTGGTCATCGATTAAGCAGGTGGTTCAAGTGTAACCGAGTAAGATGGGGAGCAAGTGTGCGATGAAGTGTGGGACTAAGAGTCATGGGCTGCGACCTTTGACAGTGATGTGAGCATTGCCGCGATGCATCCCAACACTTCATCTCACACTTACTCCCACACTTCGTCTCACACTTACTTGGTTACACCTAAACGACCCGCTTTGTCGACCTCCACTTTTTGCCCTTTTCGACCACAGAGGTATTGACGCGTGGATCGGTTGCGGTGTGTATGGGGCGCCATGATTCTCTACACCACCGATGCTCGGAACAAGAGACCTGCGCGTACGAGTAGGTGTAAGAGCGTGCCGGGAGTCGACGCGGTTCTATCCTCGACGACCGTACTCGTACACGTACTCCTACACGCCGATCTTTCCCCCTTCCCCACTATTCCAATACTCCCACACCACTCTTGCCGATTGCGCTGTCGCGCAATCGGCTCTCGTGCGTTTGCCTGGCCCCTTTTTTGGTTTCCTCCGCCGCTTCGATAGGGCAATATTCCGGCCTACAGAGGAGGTGTTTCATGAGACAGGCCGTAATGAGAGCTCCGGGCGAGATTTCGTTCGGTGACGTTGACGTTCCCGTTCCCGGACACGGGCAGATTCGCATACGCGTACGGCGCATTGGCGTGTGCGGCTCCGACATTCACGTTTTTCACGGCAAGCACCCTTTTGTGACCTATCCGTTGATCCAGGGGCACGAGTTTGCGGGTGTGATCGAGGCGGTAGGCGAAGGGGTAGAAGGCGTCGCGATCGGTGCTCGGGTCACCGCGACTCCGCAGGAAGTGTGTGGCGCATGTTCGCCCTGCCGGCGAGGGCAGTACAATGCATGCGAGGAACTGAAGGTGCGGGGTTTCCAGGCGCCCGGTTGCGCCCAGGACTTCTTCGTGACGGAAGCCGACAAGCTCGTGAAGCTGCCGGAGACTTTTTCGTTCGAGCAAGGCGCGTTTGTGGAGCCGGTCGCGGTGGCAGCGCACTCGACGGGCCGGGCCGGCGATATGGCCGGGAGAAACGTAGTCGTAGCCGGGGCCGGGCCCATCGGCAACTTCGTGGCGCAGGCCTGCGCGTGCCGCGGGGCCGCCCGCGTCCTGATCACGGATATCAGCGATTTCCGGCTCGACGTGGCGCGACAAGTGGGCATCGGCGCAACCTGCAACGTCGCAAAGGAGTCCCTGGGCGAAGCGGTCAGACGCGAATTCGGGCAGGATGGATTCGACCTGGCGGTCGAAGTGGCCGGCGTGGAGGAGAGTCTCTCCGCCCTGGTAGCGGAGATCGGCAAGGGCGGTACGCTCCTGGTAGTCGGCGTTTACGGCGACAAGCCGCGGGTCGACATGTCGGTCGTGTGCGAGCACGAGCTGGACGTCAAAGGTTCGATGATGTACCGGCACGAAGACTGGGAACAGGCGGTTGAGTGGATTGCCTCGGGCGGAGTGAAGACCGAGCCGTTGGTGTCGAAGCACTTCGCATTTGAGGAGTACTCCGAGGCCTACGCCTTTATTGAGGAAGAAGGCGAGCGGTCGATGAAGGTGATGATTGACGTGTAGGGTGTCGCGTGTGGGGTGATTGAGTGTAGATGACGGGAGGTTGATAGAGATGGCGGATGCGATAGAACAGGTGTGTTTCGATGCGAGTATCGAGGGGATCGATCCGGCGGCGGTACGGCAGGTGCGGTTGGCCAGTGGCGTGACGATGCCGGTGGCGGCGTTCGGCACGTTTCACTCGGACTGGGCGCAGGATTACATGAAAGATGCCACGGTTGAGGCGATCCGGCTGGGATGGCGTCACATCGACACGGCGCGCGCCTACGAGAATGAGGACGTCGTGGGCGAGGCCCTCCGCGAAGCCGTCGGCAAAGGCTACATTTCGTCGACCGACGAGCTGTTCATCACCGGCAAGCTGTGGAACGGCCACATGGATCCGAAGGACGTGGCCCCGGCCCTCGACGACACGTTGCGGGCGCTGGGTGTCGAGAAGATCGACATGTACCTCAACCACTGGCCCTGGCCCAACGTGCACACGCCCGGCTGCGCCGGCGATCACCGCAATCCCGACGCTGTCCCATACATCCATGAGCAGTTCATGGAGACGTGGGGCGAGATTGTGAAACTCAAACAGGCCGGCAAGATCGTGCACATCGGTACGTCGAACCACACGGCCGCGACGATGAAGCTCTTGCTGCGGGACGTTGGCGAAGACGAGCGCCCCGTTCTGAACCAGATGGAGATGCATCCGCTCATGCAGCAGACCGAACTGCGGCGCTACTTCGAGTCGGAAGGGGTCGTTTGCACAGGGTATATGTCGCTGGGTTCTCCGAAACGCCCCACGCGCGACACCTTTAAGGAACACCGCGCTGACATGCAGGATGCGGTGATCCAGGCCGTGGCGGCAGAGCTGGGCGCAACGCCTGCCAAGGTCTGCCTGGCGTGGGCCGTGCAGCGTGAAAACAAGAGCGGCGGGTTCGTGGCCATGGCCACGCGGTCGGATTGGATTCGCGACAACCTCAAGGTCGCGACCGAGGACCTGCTGACGCCCGAACAGCTCCCGCGGATTTCCGGCGACGGCACGCCGGAGCATCCGGGAATCGATGCCAACAATCGCCTGATCTGGGGACAGGTCTTCCTCTGGCCCGAGGCAGCCGGCGACTGGCGCGTGCTGTGGGACGACAGCCAGGTGTTCGAAACGCGCGCGGCCTACGCGCGCTACAAAGCGGCTTTTGAAGAGTTCGATGCCGTACGTCGGGCGACGGTTGTGGCGGGGTAAGCGGGGTCCGTGAGGTGCGCGGCGCCTTGGGCGATTCGTGGGTGGACAGGGCACGATTGCCATCCCGGGCAGGCCGGCGACCGCCCACGGCCGTCCCCTCGCCCGGTCCTCCTGCGTCGGCCCGACCTCTCCCCCGGGGGGAGAGGTGATTGGCGCGCTTCCACCTCTCCCCTCGGGGGAGAGGTCGGGCCGA
>CAZKRK010000356.1:0-8065 GCA_964555035.1 uncultured Victivallales bacterium
AGCGCCGGTTTTTCTTGTTTTTTTCGACAGCTTTGGGAGGGTGAGTCACTAAATAGCGTAGCAGTCTCGCAATGGGTGAACGTGAGTGGTTGATCGACTCAAACAGTTTGATTGATGATTAGCGATTGATGATTAGCGATTTGTGAAGTACCGCCTACCGTACCGGGATTGTCAGGATTCCGACAGCGTCCGACACCAACCGACTTCTTCGAGAATCCGACAACACGACTTCAGAAATCAACAATCATCAGTCGCTAATCATCAATCATGTCCGGGACTTCGGTCGAGACGAAGCGATGTTACGTTACTTCCGCCGAGCTCAACTAGGAAACGAGCTACAGGATGCCGCATCTGCGATTTGCCGCACGGCTTTCACGGGAGTATGCGCAGAGCCGGTCCGATTTTGATTGAAGAAGATGCCGATCTCTTCGATCCTAGTCCCACCATGCCCAAGATACTCATCGTAGAAGACGAACAGCAGATCGTCGACTTTGTCCTCGTCTATCTCAAGCAGCCCTTCGAGGTCGACATCGCCATGGATGGCGACAGGGGGCTCGAGCAGTTCAAAAGCGGCAAACCCGACCTGGTCATCCTCGACCTGGGCCTGCCGGGACTCGACGGGCTGGAGCTCTTCAAGGAGATGCGCCGCCTGCGGGAAGACGTCCCCGTCATCATGCTGACGGCCCGCAAGGACGAGGTCGACCGCGTGCTGGGACTGGAGCTCGGCGCGGACGATTACGTAACCAAACCCTTCAGCGGACGCGAGCTCGCCGCGCGGGCCAAGAACGTACTGCGTCGCACGTCGACGCCGGCCGCTCCGACCGACGAAACCGTCCGCGAAGGACCTTTCATCCTCAACCTGAAGACAAGTTCCCTGATGTACTTCGGCGAACCCGTGCCCCTGACACGTACCGAGCTCAACCTGATGGTACTCCTCATTCGTAGTCCGAGGCAGACATTCGATCGCAGTCAAATCATCAGGCACATCTACGAAGACGAGTTTCACGCCGTCACGGACCGCAGCATCGACGCATACGTCAAGCGACTCAGAAAGAAATTCGCAGACATCCGGCCGGGGACCAACCCGATCGAAACCGTTCACACCTTCGGCTACAGACTCAACCGGAACATCCGGGGCGAACCATGAGAAGCATCCGTATCAAGATCATGCTCGCCACCTTTCTCGTGGTTTACGTGCCGATCTACCTGCTCAACCGCTACTCGGTAAGAACCTTCGACGAATTCACGCGCAAAGCGCTCGAGGAAGAGATGATTGGTCACGCGCGCCTGCTCGGCGAACAGTATCGCCTCATTCTCGCAAGCCGTCCGACAAAGGAACGCGCGCCGATCACGCCCGGCTTCGCCAGGCTTGTGCGCCGCGCCGGAACGCAGCTTCAGACGCACCTTGCGGTCGTCTCGCCTGCCGGCAGGGTCCTGGTCGATTCCGAGAAGGAGTCACTCGTCGGGGAGAACATCTCGGAACTGCCCGAGATTGCCAAGGCCATGACAGGTCGCTACGGCGCGCGTTGGGCAATGACACCCGACCGCAAGCGTGTCGTGTACTACATCGCATTGCCGGTTCGGGACGACTCCGGCGCGGTCCTCGGCATCGCCTACGTCACGCAGCACACGGGACAGATTCACAAGGCCATCGTGGCAATCGAGAGGGACCAGAAGTGGGCCATGTCGCTCGCCCTGGTCGGCGGGTTGATTATCTCTGCCGTAGTGGCACAGACTCTCACGCGCCGCCTGCGCCGACTGACCAGGGCCGCCCGCGACTACGCCCGGGGACAGGCGCCGCTCGACCTCTCGTTGCGCGGCCACGACGAAATCGGCGAACTGTCGCACGCAGTCACGTTCATGGCCGGCGAAATCGAAAAACGCAACGCCTACAACAAAGACTTCATCAACACCACCACGCACGAACTGCGCACCCCTCTCACCATCATCAAGGGCGCTGCCGAAGTGCTGCGCGACGGAGAAGCCGATTCACCCGAAGCCGAACGCAAATTCACCGACAACATCCTCATCGCGACCGAGCGCATGTCCGGCATGGTCGACGATCTGCACGAATTGACCAAGCTCGACACGGAAAACGTGCAGGCAACACGCGAACTGATTGACTACGGCGCCTACGTCGAAGAGGCGATCGAACGCCTGGAACCGACCCTCTCGACGCCCCACGCGCGCATCGAGTTGACCGAACCGGACGCGCCCGCCCGGGTCTACGCGTCCCCACCCCGGATCGACCAGGTGCTGGCCAACCTCATCGAAAACGCCGTCCGCTACACACCGCCCGACGGAACAATCGCCGTCACGGTCACCCCCGGCCCCGACGGCGCCGTCACCACTTCCGTTCAGGACACCGGACAGGGCATCGCGCCGACCAATATCGACCGCGTCTTCGACCGCTTCTTCACGACGGAACCGAAGGGAGAGCGCAAGCCTTACGGCAGCGGTCTCGGCCTGGCAATCGTCAAGGCAATCGTCGAGAACCATCGGGGCGAAATACGCGTTGAAAGCGAGCGTGACAAGGGGGCCTGTTTCACGTTTACGTTGCCGACAGTGTAAACCATGCGCAGAAAAATCGTCATCGCCCTCAGAGTTCTCGAGACGGTTCTACTCGTCGGAGTAGGCTACGCGCTCCGGCGGAGCATGGCCGAGCAAGCCGGAAGCTTCTTCCTCCTCAACATCAGTATGGACATCAGCGTGACCCAGTACGCCGAAAGCGTGGTGCTGCGGACAACCGTCTTCGGTTACGTCGTCAGCCAGATCGCTACCATACTCACGCCGCCGTCGGCCAACTCGAGGTTCTTCCGCCTGTCCCTGCTCCTCAGCCTGCTCGGAATCGTCACCTTCGTGCTCGAATTGGTGCGGTTCTTCGTCGGCTACGAGCTCCGCATCCTGCTCGACACCGCCGCCGCCCTGGTCGTGGTCGACTGGCTGCTCACGCATGCCATGGTGAAGACACCCGCAGCAACAGCAGCAGAAGAAGAAGAAGAAGAAGAAGAAGAGCCCGCGGGAACGGTGGCGACGCCACCCGCCGAGTACGGAGAGGCACACCCTTCGTAGAGCATCCGTAGCGGCCGTATCAAAAGGTGCTACAGGAAAGAGGGTCGTCAGCCGACGTCTTGCTTCGGTGCGCCTTTTGATACCGCCGCGGAGGGCGCAGGCCGGACACGCCCCGCCTCTCACCTGCGGCGAGTCCGCCAAGCAAGGTGTCTACTCGAACGCCACGCAGATCTCGGGTGAGTGGCGGCGATCGAAAAACGTGTGTATTGCATCCGGCATCTTTCGACCCATCATCTTTCGAGCTTGGCCACACTCGGTACGGGGTGCGGAGCAGGCGACCTGTCATCCCGAGCGCAGCGGAGCGGAGTCGAGGGATCTCGGGAACTGAAACCACGCCGGACGCGATTGAAGCTCTCGGGATGACAGGACAGCGCAAGACCGCAAGGAACAAGCCCAAAACCGACCGACCACATCACCCCACCACCCCAACACCCCAACACTCCATCTCTCCATCTCTCCACCATCCCACAATCCCACAATTCCAGCATTCCAGCATTTCAGCTTTCCAGCATTTCAGCATTCCAGCATTTCAGCTTTTCAGCCTTTCAGCCTTTCAGCCTTTCAGCCTTTCAGCATTTCAGCTTTTCAGCTTTTCAGCTTTTCAGCCTTTCAGCATTTCAGCTTCTACCCCTTCAGTCCCGTCATCGAAATCCCTTCGATGAAGGTGCGCTGCGTGAAGAAGAACAGCACGATAATGGGCAGCGCGACCACCGAGCTGGCGGCCATGAGGTAGTGCCACTCGGTACCGCCGTGCTGGCTCTGGAAAAACTGCAGGCCCAGTGCGAGGGTGAAGTCCCGCTGGTCGGTGAGGTAGATCAGCGGTCCCAGGAAATCGTTCCACGTGAACATGAACTGGAACAGTCCCACCACCATCAGGGCCGGACGCGACAACGGCAGGATGACCTGCCAGAAGATGCGGAACTCGCTGCAGCCGTCAACGCGCGCGGCGTCGGAGAGGTCCTTGGGAATGGTCATGAAAAACTGCCGCAGCAGGAACACGTTGAACGCGCCCGCGAAGAACGACCCAACCCACAACGGCCGCAGCGTCCCAATCCAACCCAGGGTGCGGAACAGGCAGTACAACGGGACCATGACAACCGGGAACGGCACCATCATCGTGGCCAGCGCCACCACGAATACCTTGTTGCGCCCGCGCCAGTCGATGCGCGAAAAGCCATAGGCCGCCATCGCGCTGGAAAACACCGTACCCACCACCGTCAGGAGGCAAAGCACGAGCGTGTTCTTCAGGTACATGGGAAAGTACTTCATCGCCTTGAGGGCGTTCTTGAAGTTGCTCCACCGCGGCGAAACGGTCTTGTCAACGGACGCAACCGCCACAACCCACCAGTCGTCTTCCGAGCCTTCGACGGGCTTGACCACGCACCAGGGCTCACTCTTCGATGCGGGAATGCGGCGCACGACCCCGGCCGCAACCGGCTTCCCGGCCGGTCGATGCCACTGCCCGTCGCGCACGTCCTCCACCGGGGCAATCGCACGCTCGTCGCCCTCTGCCAACGCAAGCTCTACGGCCGCGTAGTCGATCGTCTGGCGCTGTTTCACCTCGACCCGTTCGCCGTCCTT
This sequence comes from uncultured Victivallales bacterium, assembly GCA_964555035.1. GTDB lineage: Bacteria > Verrucomicrobiota > Kiritimatiellia > UBA8416 > CAYOBW01 > CAZKRK01. Next base: position 4,654 of record CAZKRK010000356.1, read on the forward strand.
CTCGACGTAGAACCGATAAGGCAACCAGACCGGGGGCATGCTCATGGTCTGGTCCAGGGGCTTGAGTCCGGTCGAGATCATCCACAGCAGCGGCAGCATGAACAGCACCGCGCCGCCAATGAGAACGGCATAGATCACGATCCTTTTGATGCGGTGCATGGCACTACTCTCCAGCGTAATAGATCAGGCGGCGAGTCGAGCGCGTCGCCACCCATGTCAGAAGAAGTATGATCAGAAACAGGACCCAGGCCATCGCACACGCATAGCCCATCTGCCTGTACTCGAACGCGTTCTGGAACAGGTAGATCGCGTAGAAGAGGGCCGAGCGGTTCGGTCCGCCGGTGCGTCCCAGCATCACGTAGGGCCGGACGAACACCTGCAAAGAGCCGATGATCCCCATGATCAGGTTGAAGTAGATCACCGGCGAGATCATGGGCAATGTGACGTGGCGCAGTTTGGCCCGGGCCGAGGCGCCGTCCAGATCGGCCGATTCGTAGAGGGAACGCGGCACGTCCTGCAACGCCGCCAGGTAGATCACCATCGAGTGCCCCACGCCCCATACTGCCATCAGCACCACGGCAGGCTTGGTCCAGTTCGGATCGGTCAGCCACTGGGGCGGATTCGCAATTCCGATCAGTTTCAACCCGTGATTGAGAAGCCCGAAATTCCCGTTGAGTATCCACAGCCAGATCATCGCACCGGCGACCAACGGCACGAGCGACGGCAGGAAGTAAACCGCCCGAAAGACCGACCGCCCCTTGACCGACTGGTTCAGAAGAATCGCCACCGTAAGGGACGCGACCAGTCCCAGCGGCAGAGCCAGCGCGGCGAAGAAAAGCGTGTTGTAGAGCGATTTCCAGAAAATGGCATCGGTGAACATGTCGCGATAGTTGAGCGCTCCCACCCACACCGGCTTGGTCAAGACGTCGTAGTCGCAGAACGAGTAGAAGATCGACGCGCACACCGGGTACAGCGTGAAGCCGAGGAACCCGACAATCCAGGGGCCGATAAACATCAGACCGAGAAGCAACTTGTGCCGCTCACCACGCGTCATACGTCCGCCACTCCTCCTGCCGTTCCCGGCCGATCCTGTCCCAGCGCCGCCAGACGCGCTCGCCCTTCCAAGTCAGGCGCTTCTGGACATACTGCAACGCCTCGCTCGCCGGAACCAGACTGCGTACGCGCTCATCCGCCGCCGACATCTCGTCGCGGTACTCGAACCAGAACGAGAGCCGCGGCACCTGCAATGCGTTGGGACTCCTGGCCAACTCAATGAACGTCGCGATAGCCGGGTTGCGGTGGTCGCGGAGGAACTCCTCGCTGCACTTGGCCAGCGGACTGAACTTGCGCTGCCCGTGGTTGAGCTTCTCCATGGCCGGTTGCGAATTGACGTAGCGGATGAACTCGAACGCTTCGCGCGGATGCGGAGAGCCGCGGGGGATCACAAGCACATCGCACTCGGCAATCGTAACGTTCGGATACTTGTCGGGATCCACCGACGGAAACGGCGCCGCTCCCCAGTCCAGGTGCGGCGCGTACTTCTCGATGAAATTGTACATCCACACACCCTGGATTTCCATCGCCACGCGCCCGGAAAGAAAGGCATTCTGCGGTGAAGAGAACATGTTGCCGAACTGCGCACCGAAGCTGCGCAGGTTGTCGACGCCGTACTTCTCGCTATGGCCCCGCACCCAGTCGAATGCAGCCACGTTCTCCGGACTGTCGGCAGTTATGACCCTTTCGCCGTCCCAGAGCCGCCCGCCGAACCAGTATCCCCACATTTGGGCCCACCAACCTGGCTCCTGCGGCATATGCCCTATCTGCACAATCGAGAAGCTCTTCTGCTCGCGCTCCTCGGGAGTCAGGTCCGGGAAACGGATGCGAACCTTCCTGCCCTCGCGTTCGACCTCCACGATCGTCAACTGCTCGGCCATGCGGTCAAGCTCGGCGATGCTCCGCGGCGGCTTGTCCGGATCGAGCCCCGCATCGCGGAACATACGCTTGTTCCAATGCAACGCCAACGTGGCGGGAGTAGTCGGCAGAGCCCACGTGAACCCGCGGTGAGAACAGATGTCCCAGTAGACGCCTATGTAGTCGTCCCTGGTGATCCCCGCCTTCTCCAGCGCCCCGCTGATCGGCAGAATCGCACCCTTTTCCGCGTAGTCCGGGATGTACGCCGACCACAGGCCGGCCACGTCCGGCGGATTGCCGCCCGCCGTGGCCAGCATCAACTTCTGGTCCATCTGGCTGACGGTCAGCTTCTCGACGAAAACGCGATCCTGGCCGGCATTGTAGTCGTCCACCACCGCCTGCATCGCCTCCCCCTCGAACCCCGTCCACTTCTCCCAGTAGCGAATGACCAGGCGCCCATCCTCGGTGTACTCCTCCACGCGCCGCACGCAGCCGGCGCAGAGGGAGGCAACAACGACAAACAGGACGATTCGACGCATCTCAGGCACTTCCGGAGTTACAGTTACGGTTCACGCGCGAACTGTAGCAGAAGACATGCGCGCTGTCCATAGACCGGGTGGTTCACAAATCGGCAATCATCAATCGAGAATCATCAATCGACATCCACCCGCCTATCCCCTACCCTCCGGCACCATGAAACAGTTTCGCACGCTCTCCAGAAAGACGGTCCTCGACCACGGCCGCTTCTTGCGCGTGGAAGAGCATGAAATCGAATTGCCGGACGGATCGACGATCCCGGACTGGCCCTGGGTCATCACGCCCGACTTCGTAAACGTCATCCCCGTCACGGGGGAAGGCGACATCATCTGCTTCCGCCAGACCAAGTACGCCGTCGAGGGCGTATCACTGGCGCCGGTCGGAGGCTACATCGACCCCGGCGAGAACCCACTCGCGGCCGCAAAACGAGAGCTCCTCGAAGAGACCGGCTACGAAGCTCCACGCTGGAAAGACATCGGCGCCTATGCCATCGACGGCAACCGCGGTTGCGGCACCGCCTACTTCTTTATCGCCGAAGGCGCGCGCAAAGTCGCCGAACCCGATGCCGACGACCTGGAAGAGATGGAAATGCTGCTGATTCCGCCCGGGCAGATCAAGGCAGCCATAGCGAACGGCGAAATCAAGACCCTCCCCTGGATAGCCGCCTTTGCCCTGGGGTTGCAGCGGCTTGGCTGACCGGAAACCTGACTCCAATTGCGGTTGCGCACACAACCAGGAGAACGGCTCTCCAGAGCCGTTCGGAACGGGTCTGGAGACCCGTTCTCCGAAGCTTGAGTTTCACCTCGAATTGCCTCGAAAGCGAGACGTCGGCGACCGTAGCGCTTTCCTGTGGCACCTCTTGATACAACCGCGTGAATCGCGCGCGCCCACGGGGCCGTATCAAAAGGTCGGAAGTTCAGTTGCGCTCCGACCGGTCCACGGCACTCCGTTCGCTCCGCTCACT
>CAZKRK010000357.1:0-8029 GCA_964555035.1 uncultured Victivallales bacterium
TTCGACCCGGTGTCCGGACGACGCTATGACCTTGGCGTACACACCCTGTCCGGCACATGGAAGTCGCCGAACGTACCGTCACCCCAGGACTGGGTGCTGGTGATGCAGGCCCAGAAGCAGGGCGAAACCGTCACACTGCCCGAAATCAAAGTGGGCGAGCCGTGTTCCGGCAAGTTGGATCCGGCAGATGCCGTGTTTACCGTGAAGAGCGGCGCCAAGTGGCTGACGATCAAGCCGGACGGGAGTTATTCGGGCACGCCCGGTGATACCAACGCTGGGCAGAACTCATTCCTGTTGTCGGTAAGAAAGCCGGGTGATACCGAGACCCTGGTTCAACTGACGATCACCGTTCTCGGCGCAGGGGGCGAAGTGTTCATGGAGTCGTTCGGCGGCTACAAGGGGACGCAGAATGAGAAGCAGATCAAGACGGGGCTGAAGGTGGCATACAACGGCAAAGTCCCGGGCTGGACTCATTCCGGCAGAGGCGCCGTCCATGCCGTCGATCGCTCCTTTGGCGGCGGAGAGGTGACCCCGTCCGACTGGGCGATCATGATCTTCGAGGACAACGTGATTACGTCCGCCGAGCTCGACGCGAACACGGCCGGAGAGAACTATCGCGTGGCCTTCGAAGCGAGTCCCGCCGTCTATGCCCAGGCGTCTCAGGCCACGCAGACGGGCGACGCCCTGCTCATCGAAGTCCTGCGCAGAGACGGCAGTCTGCTGAAGAGTTTCACGCACGCGCCGGGCGCATGGAAAGGCAAGACGGAGTTGGGCGCTGCCGACTTCGAGTACAAAGGAGACGGATCCGGTCCGGTCCGTCTTCGTATCGGTCCCGCCGGGGACAAGACAGACGGGCGTTTCAGAGGTGCGATCGACAACGTGGTTGTGAGAAAGACGCAGTGATCGGTGCCGAAGGAGGACTTGTTGCCCGCTACCTGACTGGGCACAATCTGAACGTTGAGCGTCTGGCGTCACCGTGCTACTGGGTGTTTGTGATGGAGAACGTGGACTAGCGATAAGTGGCGTCGGCCTGATAGAGGTCGACACCAATTGGGAGGGAATCCCCCGGGACAAGCCCTGACTTTTCTACACAAAAAGTGACTACGCCCCTCGTCAAGCCGCCACTGGAGACGGCGGTCCTCCGCCGTTACGAGCAAATGTGAGTGCACTTGGCGGAACAAACGAGTACTTCGTTCACTTCTGTTTCCGTTTGTGCTCAATTCTTGCTCGTAACGGCGGAGGACCGCCGTCTCCAGGGGTGTTTCGGCGGGGCAGATGATGACTTTTGTGTATAAAAGACAGGACAAGCCCGGGGGATCTTGATGCCGCCAGGAAGGTGACAAGCGGGAACCAAGCCGACAACTGAAAACTGATAGCCGAGAATCACCATGAACCGAACAACGTCACTTCTGCTTGCGGCACTGTTGCTGCCCTTTCTGTCGATTCAGAAGGCCACTGCGACCGACCGGCCCAACATCCTGTTCATCCTCGTCGACGACATGGGCTGGCGGGATCTGGGGTGCTACGGACACGAGATTCACGAAACGCCCAACATTGATTCTCTCGCTGCCGGGGGTATGCGGTTCACCGATGCCTACGCCGCCTGTCCGATTTGCGGGCCCTCGCGCGCCGCCATCATGACCGGGAAGCTCCCGTCGAATACGGGGTTTGTCGATAACTATATCAGTACGATGAAGAATGGCAGATTGGTGCGTTCCGGGGATCGGCAGTTTATGGAGCTGAAGGAAGTCACCCTCGCGGAAACGTTCAAGGCGGGTGGCTACCAGACCGGTTTTGTCGGAAAATGGCATTTGAGTGGCAGTAACGAATCCCGCCTGCCGACCGATCAGGGCTTTGATGTCAATGTGGCGGGTGGATGGTGGGGGCATCCCCGTGGTCGGACCGGCTACTTCAGCCCATACGACATGTTTGCCCTCGAGAATGGACCTGAGGGCGAATACCTGACGGATCGGCTGACCACGGAAGCTATCCGGGTCATGGATGACTTCTCCCGGAAGGAGAAGCCCTGGTTGCTCTACATGAGCTACTACACCGTACATGGACCGTTCCACTCAAAGGCGGAGAAGACCAGGAAATATGCGGAGAAGGCTCGCCGGGCGAAGGTGAAGCTCAAGAATGCAGCCTATGCCGGAATGGTCGAGTCGCTGGACGAGAATGTCGGGCGGATGCTTGATTGGCTGGACGGAAAGGGGCTGCGAGAGAACACGATCGTCATCTTCACCTCCGACAACGGCGGCATGGTGAGGGCGACGGAAAATCGCCCCCTGCGCAGCTACAAGGGCGACTTGTATGAAGGCGGTATTCGCGTACCGTGTATCGTCGACTGGCCCGGCGTCATAATGCCCCGCTCTGTTTGTGACACACCAATCCACGGGGTCGACTTCTATGCAACGATGCTTGCGATGGCGGGCCTGCCGCCACAGCCTGAGAATCATCAGGACAGTGTAAACCTGCTACCGCTGTTGAAAGGGAGAAGCGATTTCGAGCGCGGTCCGTTGGTCTGGCACTATCCGGTAGGAGTTCCGCATATTGCTCATTCCCGGCCGGGCAGTGTCATACGGGATGGTGATTGGAAATATCTTCACTTCTACGAAGATGGACGGAGCGAACTCTACAATCTGAAGGACGACATTGGTGAAGAAGAGAACCTGGTTGACACGATGCCAGAGAAAACGTCCGCGATGAAAGCGCAGCTCGACGCGGTGCTCGAAAAGCACGACGCGACTATTCCGGAAATCGGTCAGACGCCCGCCAAACCCGAAAGGAGTCCGGCCTTTGACAGAAAGAAGCGAAAGAAGAAGCAAAGAACGGTGAGCCCAGGCAGATGAACGGATTCCCAACGACGACATCAACACGTATTTGCCAACCCGAGCCGTTTTGCGGCATGTTCTGTCAAGGCGATCATGCCGATCGTTGGTAGAGCGGAGGAGACAAACCAGAATGGAAATCGTGAGGTCGATCCTATGCGGCTTTGTGCTCCTGGGCACTACCGTGGCGTTGCCGGCGGGAGAGACGGTTACCGTCACACCCGAGGACACGGAAAGGGCGTTGGTCAACCCCGGCATGGGGTGGACCATGCACTTCTACTCCAACGTGACGCGCAACTATGGTTCGAAGCTTGGACCCTCGGACACGCTTGACGATTTCCCCGGTGTCACGACGGTCTATCTTCGCTTGCCCTGGGCCTACCTCGAGCCGGAGGAGGGCCGGTACAACTGGGCTGTTCTCGACACGCCCGCGCAAAGATGGATCGCGAAAGGCAAGCGCATCGCCCTGCGTCTCACCTGTTCCGAGAATTGGATGACCTATGCAACGCCGCAATGGGTCAAACATGCCGGCGCCAAGGGAACCTTCTATGAGTACGGCAAAGGACGGCGGGACAAGGGCGGCGCCTGGGACCCGTTCTTTGACGATCCGGTGTTTGTCGAAAAGCTGGATGCTTTCCTGGCCGTCTATGCCAAGCGCTACGACGGCAATCCGAACGTCGAGTTCGTGGATGTAGGGACCTACGGTCTGTGGGGCGAGGGCCACACCCAGGCCAGCAGCAGGCAGGACAAGATCGAGTTGAAGAAACTCCACATTGACCTGCACCTGAAGCACTTCAAGAAGACGTTGCTCTGCATCTCGGACGACTATGCCGGCCATGATAAACCGGGCAAGCACTTCCCGATCACCGACTACGCGCTGAGCAAGGGGGTGACCATCCGTGACGATAGCATCGTGGTTCAGCCGCCGCCACGCTCCTGGTACCACGCCGAGATGGCGCAGGTCTTCTGGCCCCGGTTGCCGGTAATCCTCGAACACGAGCACTATGGCGGGTCCAAGCACCGAGGTGCGTGGAAGCCGGATTTGTTGTTGAAATCTGTTGAAGACTATCATGCCAGTTTCATGTCCATCCATGGCTGGCCACGGCAGATATTGACCGAGAACCGCGAGGTCATCGATCGGATCAACCTGCGGATGGGTTATCGACTCCAACCGGTCCGTGTGACCTGGCCCCAAACCGTACCGATCGCAACCACGCAGCAAGCGTTCACCGACAGCAACGACGTTACGAAGAACGGCAACCCCGGCAAACGCTTCACAGTACAGTGGTCATGGATCAACAAGGGGGTAGCGCCCTGTTATCCCGGCGGGCATCCGACACTGACCCTCAAGGACGACAAGGGCGGCATTGTCTCCGTGCTTGTCGATGAGACGATCGACATGCGCGACCTGAAGGTCGGTCCCCCGGGCAAGGCGCCCGTTGCGGAACATAAGAGCGAGTTCATCACAGGCCTGTATGCCCCCACGACTCGGCCGGGCACCTACAAGCTATATGTTTCAGTCGGTCAAAGGGATGGCACTCCCACCATCGCCCTGCCGCTTAAGGATGGCGACGGGCAACGACGCTATCTCCTGGGTTCCATAACCTTGGAGAAGTAGTTGTCAGAATCAGGGCTGCGCCATTGCGTGGCATATGGCGCCGTCAGTTTTCAGCCCCCTGTATCTCGTGTATCTCAATCCAGTCGAGAGACCGGGAACATGGACAACGGCTCCTTCCAGGGAGCCGTACGGCGTATCTAGCCTACACTAGTCAAGTCTTGACCAGACAAGTGTGGCTGTGTAGTCTGCGGTCAACCATGGAGGCAGGTATGAGGACGTTCATCGGTAGAGCCAGGGAACTGGAAGCGCTGGAGCTGGCGTATGGGTCGCGACGGACGGAGTTCCTTCCCGTGTATGGGCGCCGCAGGGTCGGAAAGAGCGAGCTGCTGCTCCATTTCCTCGACGGCAAACCGGGGCTTTACTTCCTGGGGAAGAAGGCAACGCCGCAATTGCAGATAGAGGAGTTTATGGAGATCGCGGCTACAGTTCTGGATCAGCCGCTGTTGGCGGAGGCGGCGGTGCCGAACTGGCGCAGGGCACTGGACCTGGTGCTCAAGCACAAACCGCGGGCACACAAGTTCGTACTCGTGATGGACGAGTTCCAGTGGACAGCGAAGGCCAGCCCTGAATTGCCGTCTCTTCTGCAGGGCATTTGCGACGCCAATGCCCGCGGAGACAATGACCTGATGCTCATTCTGTGCGGGTCGTACATGGGGTTCATGGAGCGTGAAGTCCTGGGAGAGAAGAGTCCCCTATACGGCAGGCGCACCGGCCAGATCCTACTCCAGCCGTTTTCGTACCGGGAAGCGGCCGGATTTCACCCGGCTCTGTCGGAGTCGGACCAGGCTATGCTGCACTTCCTGTGCGGGGGGATCCCCTTCTATCTGCGCTTCTTCGAACAGAAGAAGTCCGTCGGCATGAACATCCGTGATAACTTCCTGAATGAGTTTGCCGCCTTGCACAGGGAAGTCGACTTCCTCCTACGCGAGGAACTCAAGGAGTTGAACAAGTACCACGCCATTCTGACAGCACTGGCTACCGGATCAAAGTCGTCCCAGGAGATGGCGACCTTGACGGGGATTGCCGAGCGAAGTCTCTACTACTACCTGGAACATCTTATTGGGTTGCGTTATGTGGCCAAACGCTATCCGCTGGCCGACGAAGGCCCGTTACGAGCGACCCGCTTCGAGATCCGGGACGCGCTGTTCCGCTTCTGGTTCAGGTTTGTCTATCCGAACATGAGCTTCATATCACAAATGGGGCCTGAGCGATCGTACCAGGAGCTGATCAAGCCGTGGCTGGGCAGCTACTGGGGACGTTGCTTTGAGACTCTCTGCAGGGACGCTCTGCCCGTATTGTACGAAGCCGAGGAGATCGGCGCAGCCTTTGAGATTGGCGAATACTGGGATAAGAACGTTCAGATCGACGTGGTCGGGCTGCGCACGGACAACCGCACGGACCTCTGCGAATGCAAATGGGGAGCGATACGCTCCGCGACTGCACTGGGAAGCGAACTGGAGCGCAAGAAGACGCTCTATCCCAACCGCCGCAATGCAACAATCCGACTGCGCGTTTTCGCACGAAAGCCGCCTCGCGCTGCGTCCCAATCGGGTTCCATCACCTGGCACTCGCTTGCAGAGCTGTACGCGCTTTGACGCAAGACCATCGCGCCGAAAGGGTGGGCTGTGCAAAGGCAGTCCCTGATACTTGTTGTCCGACTCTCGAGAGTCCCTTGCCACCCACCCGCCCGTTCAGGTATGCGACACAGCCGTCATCCGCCAGGAGACACAGCGGCAGGCGGGTGTACCGGGCGGGATGTGGCACGGGGATGAACAGGTCGTGGGGTGCCCCGAAATCAGATAACGTAATTTCTTGTCACATGTCATTGCTGTCCGGCACGCCAACGCCCTACTATCTCAGAGAGCGTAGGGAATGGACATCTCAACAACAACGAGAAGGCACAAATGCATAGGACCATAGTCGTATTCCTGGGATTGTCGTTGCTTCCGCCATTCGCAGTGGCGGCAACTCCCGAGATCAACCCGGACGAACTGCTCGGCAGGGTCGCCGATCCCCCGGGGCCGTTCGTGGTTCATCTGAACTGTGGTGACGGAAAGCAGACGGCTGAACTGCTGAAGCTGGATGGCCTGGTCGTGCAGGGGCTGGACACCAGCCGCGAAAACGTTGAGACCGCCCGCCGCAACCCGGCCCTACGCAAGGAGTACGGCAAACGCATCACCTTCAGGTGGTACGATGGACGGAACCTGCCGTTCATCGACAGTTGTGTGAACGTGGTGGTGGACCAGAGGTCAGAGGGCAGAAGTCAGAAATCAGCGGGAGAGATCGAGCGAGTGCTGGCGCCGCGGGGGATGCTGGTTGATCTGGCCGATCCGTCGGATCCGACGGATCTGGCCGATCGCATCACCCGCAAGGCCGTTCCGGCTGACATCGACGAATGGACCCACCACATGCACGGGCCGGACAACAACCGCGTTTCACGGGACACGCGGCTGACGCCGCCGCTATCGCACCTGCAGTGGACCACGGCCCCTCGCTACACCCGGCACCATGAACACATGAGCAGCTTCCAGGCAATGGTCTCTGCCCGGGGAAAGGTGTTCTACATTATCGACGAGGGACTGAAAGACACGGTGCTTCTACCCTCGGACTGGAACCTGGTGGCGCGGGACGCCTTCAACGGGATCGAGCTCTGGAGGAAGAAACTCGAGCATTGGTTCAATCACATGTGGCCTTTCAAGTCCGGCCCCCTTGTGGTCACCCGCCGGCTGGTTGTGAAAGGCGATCGACTGTTCGCCGCGCTGGAGATGGGCGGCGGGGTTTCCGTGCTCGACGCAAACACCGGAGCTTTGCTGCACGAGCTTCCGGGAACTGAAGGCGCGGAGGAGCTTGTTGTCGACGGTGAACGGCTGTTCGTCGTGACGAGGCAATGGCTGGCCGAGGCCGACAAGTACAATGCGAAGACCAAGGTCACCAGCGGCGGCACCGCCGCAAGGATGACCAGGGATTTCAGCTGGAACGCTGCGGCAGGTCGGCAACTGGTGGCGGCGTTTGCTTTGGCTACGACTAGACGGCTTTGGGGGAAAGAAACACCGGTCGCACCGTTCGGGCTCGGAGCACGCGATGGAAATCTGTACCTCTTTGACGGCGAACAGGTGCTGAGTCTGAAGGCGGACAGCGGCCAGGTGAACTGGAGCTCGCCCAAATTCGCTAAGGCAAAGATGCACTTCTCGACCGCCGCCGGGTGCAGTCTTGTCTGCGGGGAAGAACGAATCATGCTGGGCAGTGGCGTGGGCAAGAACATGGTTGCCCTGTCTGCCAAAGACGGGACGATCGTGTGGCAGGCCGCCCAGTATCAGTCAGGCAGACACTCGCCGAGGGACCTGTTTCTGATCGACGGCACGGCGTGGACAGCGGCTACCATGGGTTCCAGCATGACGTTGCCGGGGGTGCCGTCCACCGCCAATCTCAAGAGCGGCAGAGTCACCGGCTACAGCCTGGACGACGGGAAGGTCGTGGCCGACTTCTTCACCGAATCCGATGTCTACATGATGAACTCGCGCTGCCACATGAGCTGTGCCACGGCCAACTACCTCATCACCTCCCGAACGGGATCCGAACTGGT
>CAZKRK010000358.1:0-8019 GCA_964555035.1 uncultured Victivallales bacterium
CGGAGCGAACGGAGTGCCGTGGACCGGTCGGAGCGCAACGGAACTTCTGACCTTTCGATACAGCCCCATCGCCGCGGCGTAGCGGAGACGGGTGACGGGCTGGCCCGCGGTGTCACATCAAGATTGCCGATTGCCGATTTGCGAATCCCGGTCAGCCGTTGGCTTCACCCAGTCGCCGCAGGGCTTTGGGTTGCAGGAGCCATTCGAGCGTGCCGGCGCCGGCGATGGGTTTCCCCTCGCACGAAACGCAGGCGACGCCGGCTTTCTTGAAGTGTATGTCGGTGTCGTGGTTTCCGCCGATGAGATCGGCGGTCAGTTCGGCGACTCCGGGCATGTGGCCGACCAACATGATGGAGTTGTGGCCGAGGCTCCGTAGCCACCTGACTGTCCCCGCGAGCGTGCCGTGTGGCCCGAGCTCGTCTGAGATTGCCACCTTTCCGTCGGCGGTCAGTTCGTTGGCGAGAATCCCGGCCGTTTCGCGGGCGCGCACCAGCGGCGATGATGCGACCAGGTCCGGTTCGCATCGCAGTGCCTTGAGACCGCGGGCAATCGTGGTCATACGGCTCTTGCCTATGGCTGTCAGCATGCGATCTTCATCTCTCTGGACACCGTTCTGTCCGATGTCGACCGCAATGCCGTGTCTGACTACGTAGAGCAGCATGAACGTGCCTCCCACTAACAAGAGTATATAAGGCATAATAGCTTTTGCAGTCAACGAATTGTTGGCGGTTGCACAAGTCGCTAAACCCTTGCTCCGTGGCTGGCGTTGCCCTAATATCGGCATCTCTCTGGAGGTAACGCATATGACACAACGTTCTTCGGCGTCGGTGCCTCGACGCGGATTCCTGAAGACTGTCCTGGGGGCGGGGGCAGCATTCCACATTGTCCCTCGGCACGTGCTCGGCGGTCCGGGGCAGACGCCGCCGAGCGAGCAGCTTGCACGCGGTATCATCGGTTGCGGCGGGATTTCGAAAAGCCACCTGGGCATGGACTACGCTCGGATCGTGGCCGTCTGCGACGTCGATGCGCAACGCATGGCCACACGCAGGAAAGGCGTGCCCGGCGAAGTGGACTGCTATCGTGACTTCCGCGAAATACTGGCGCGTCCCGACATTGATACCGTGCACATCTGCACGCCCCCGCACTGGCACGGACCGATGTCGATCCTGGCGGCGGAGGCGGGCAAGGACATCTGGTGCGAGAAACCGATGACGCGTACCATCGGCGAAGGCAAGCGCGTCGTCGAAGCCGTACGCCGTAACGGCCGCATTTTCCGCGTCAACACCTGGTTTCGCTTCCAGTCAGGTTTTTACGGTTTCGGCTCCACGGTCGAGCCGATCCGCAAGGTCGTGGAAAACGGCCTGCTGGGCTGGCCGCTCAAGGCAACCGTCAGCGGTGTGACCGGCTTTAACTGGAAGCACGGTTGGCGCGGACAGCCCAACCTGCCGCCCCAGCCGGTCCCGGAGCATCTCGACTACGACATGTGGCTCGGCCCGGCGCCCTGCAAACCTTATAACGCGGCGCGCGTACACGCGCGTTTCCGCGGCTACTGGGACTACGACGGCGGCGGCCTGGGCGACATGGGGCAGCATTATCTCGACCCCGTCCAGTACATCCTCGGAAAGGACCATACCAGTCCGATCGAGATCGAGGCCGAGGCCCCCATGCAACACCCGGATGCCGTCGGCATCTGGCAGCGGGTGCGCATGAAATATGCCGACGGCTGCGAGCTGATCCTGGACGGCGACAATCGCGACAAGGACGCCGCGTTCCTGGAGGGACCGGAAGGCAAGCTCTACAGGGGCTTCAAGTCAACAATCCCGAACCTCCGCGAGAAGCTGGCATCGCTGCCGGACCCGGAGCCGCAGAACACCGATTTCGGGGAGTGCGTCAGGCAGCGGAAGATCTTCGCCTTGAACGATATGAACGCGCACCGTTCGTGTACGATCGTGAACCTGGGCAAGATTGCAATACGGCTCGGGCGCGTGATTCGCTTCGATCCCGTCGCCCAGAGAATCATCGGGGACGAAGAAGCCAATCGCCTCGTAGATCAACCCATGCGTGCCCCGTGGTGCGTGTAGTCGTGGCTGCTCGTTGAAAGGTCTCGAAATGAGAATACCTTTGTCTGTGAGTTCTCTGGTTGGGGCGATTGTGATGGCCGCCGCCTTTTCGCACGCCGCGAGTCCCGCGGTTCAGCGCCTCGTGGACAGTATGCCTGCCGGTGATATCCCCACGGCCGGCGAGGCCTACGTTGAGTTGCTGAAGATGGGTTCGAGCGGCATCGGCCAGGTATGCGACATGATTGTGCCCCCGGGGACGGGCAACGACGCCAACGCTCGTTTTCTCATGAGCGGCGTGGCCTTTCACGTCAATCGCGCCGGCGCCGAAAAGGAACGCGCGTTGGTCGAGCGGGTGCTGCTCGCGGCACTGGCCAAGGCTGACGATCGGGAAGTCAGGGCCTTCTTTATCAGGCAACTGAGATGGTGTGGCGGAGACGCGTCGGCCCAGGCGTTGGCGCCGTATCTCAGGACACCCGAGCTGTGTGAGGCCGCGGTCTTCTCGCTGCTGTCGAGCAGAGCGACGGGGGTTGAGGAGACCGTCGCGTCGGCGCTGACGTCGGCTGACGCGAAGGTTGCCGCCACGCTTTTGCGAGCGGCCGGCAAGCTGCGCAGTTCGAAAGCGCTGCCGGCGGTCGGCAAGTGGGCCCACTCCGAGGACCGCGATATCCGGCTGGTGGCACAGTTCGCCCTGGCCAGCATCGGCGACGCCGGTTCGCGCGAGCTGCTCAAGAGTCGCATCACGGCTGGAACCTGGTACGAACGGTCGCAGACGGTTTCGCACTACCTGATGCTCGCCCACCGGCTGGCGGAGAGTGGAAAACGTGACGATGCTGCCGGCATGTGCCGCGAGCTCCTGGCGCTGCAATCCGACGCGCTGAAATCGAATGTGCGTTGCGCGGCGCTGAACGTCCTGGCCGGGACGGCCGGTGCGGCCGCTGCCGGCGAGCTGGTGGCGGCGTTCGAGGATCCCGCCGCCGATGTGCGCGCCACCGCATTGCGCGCACTCAGCGGTATCGAGGGCAAGGCCGCTACGGAGATGATTGCCGGACGCCTGTCGCGCGCAAAGGCGGCGCAGACGCGACGGGCCATAGTCGAGGTCCTGGGTGCGCGCGGCGATGCCGCGGCGCTTCCGGCTCTCACAACCGCTCTACGTGACGCTGACGCGGGCGTTTCTACGGCGGCCGTGCAGGCCTGCGCCGGGCTGGGCGGCGACGCGGCAGTTGATGCGTTGATCGGCGTCCTCGCCAACGCCGACCGCGCCCTGAGCGCCGCAATCGAGCGGGCACTCGGCAAAATGACGGGCGACGGACTGAACGCGCGCATCGCGGGTAGGGCGGCAAAGGCCGGTGCCGGCACAAGGGTCGTCCTGTTGCGGACGCTGGCGGCGCGGCGTGCCGTCGACCAGGTGGACGTGGCGTTGGCCGCCCTGAAGGACGGCGATGCGGACGTGCGTGTCGGCGCCCTGGACGCGCTGCGGGCCTTGGGCACTGAGAAGGACATGAGCGTGCTTGTTGCCTACCTGGTGAAGACGGAAGACGCCGCCGAGCGCCGGGCCGCGGTACGGGCGGTCGTCAGCGTCGGGCAGCGCGTGCCGGATGCAGGCAGACGCTGTGCGGCGGCGGCCGGCGCCTGGAAGACGAGCGGCGGCGCACAGCGCGCGGTGTTGCTGGAAGTGCTGCCGGGGCTTGGCGGTTCCGGGGCGCTGGAGCTGGTTACGTCGGTTGTCGCGGACGCCGACCTGCGCGATGCGGCTGTTCGCGCTCTGTCCGAGTGGTCGGAGGATGCGGCCGTGAAACCGTTGCTGGACATTGCCCGTACGAGCAAGGACCTCAAGCACAAGGTGTTGGCCCTGCGCGGTTGCATTCGAATCGCGCGTGAGGCCCGGATGTCGGACGAAGGGCGTCTCAGCATTCTGAAACGAACGATTGGTGTCGCCGAACGAGCGGACGAGAAGCGTCTGGCGATCGCCGCCCTCGCGGGTGTGACTCTGCCGGAAGCGCTCGACATGGCAACCGGCTATCTCGACGATGAAGCCATCCGGGCGGAAGCGGCAGTTGCCGTGGCGACGTTGGTTACCGGTGAGCTGCACGTGAAGGTGACGCGGGAAGATGTTCCCAGGCTGAAGAAGGCCGTGCGGCTGTTGCCGAAAGGCGATCTCAGGAAGAAGCTTGCGCGTACGATTGTGGGTTTGCCCGACCCTAACGATCCCAACCTGGCCTTGCGGCGTCCGGTCAAGACCTCCTGCGGTCACCAGGGCAATCACGTGCCGGCGGATGCCGTCGACGGCGACTCCGGGCTGACTTCCGGTTGGTGGGGTGTGCGGCACCCCTGCTGGCTGGCGGTCGACCTGGGCAAGACGACCACGATCGGCAAGGCGCGGGTCGTCTTCTACAATGGCGATGGGCGCTACTACCAGTACACGATTGAAGTGTCGTCCAACGGCAAACGGTGGGAGCAGGTAGTGGACAGCAGCAAGACAACCGAGCCGTGCACGGCAGAGGGGACGGAGCACAGGTTCAAGCCGGTGAGTACGCGCCACGTCCGCATCAACATTTTGAAGAACAGCGCCAACGAGGCGGTGCACCTGTTGGAGCTCCAGGTGTTTGCACCGGATGGATAGACGTCGTCTGGAAAGAGCCCTGGAGACGGCGGTCCTCCGCCGTTACGAGCAAACGTGAGCGCACTTGCCGAAACAGAGAGAGAACTTCGTTCATTTCTGTTTCCATTTGTGCTCAGCTCTTGCTCGTAACGGCGGAGGACCGCCGTCTCCAGGTTTGACTGACGGCTGTTTCGCGAATGCAGGCCCTTTTCGGATGGGTCTAACTGAAGGAGGACAGAGCATGACGAAGATCGCGGTAGTAGGTTTCGGTTTCATGGGGCGCATGCATTTCAGGTGCTGGCGGGACGTCGAGGGCGCGGAGGTTACGGCAATTTGCGAAGCCGATCCGGAAGTGGTTGCGAACGCCACCAGGCCGGCCGGCAACATCGAGGGTGCGGCGGACGAAATCGACCTGACAGGCATCTCGGTGTACGACGACTACGACAAAATGCTGGCCGAGGCCGATATCGATGCGGTTTCGATCACGTTGCCGTCGTTCCTGCACTCGGACTTCGCGGTCAAGGCCCTGGAGAAGGGGATTCACGTCCTGTGCGAGAAGCCCATGGCTCTGTCGCTGGAGGAATGTGACCGCATGGCGGCGGCAGCCGACGCCAACGGCAAGGCGCTGATGATTGCCCACTGCATCCGGTTCTGGCCCGAGTATGCGAAGGCGAAGGAGATCATCGACAGCGGCGAGTATGGCGAGGTGCGCGCCGCCACGTTCCGCCGCATGGGGGCGGCGCCGACCTGGGCCGCGGGCAACTGGTTCTTCGACAAGTCCAAGAGTGGCGGGATGCCCGTGGATCTGCATGTCCACGACGCTGACTACGTACACTATCTCTTTGGCATGCCTGCCAGGGTCACCGCGCGCGCGGCGCGCCTGCCGAACGGCATGGCGTCTCACCTGGTCGCGGACTACGACTATGGCGACAACAAGGTCGTCACGGCCGAGGCAAGCTGGATGATGACCGAGTCGTTCGGGTTCGAGATGAGCTTCGACATCTGTCTCGAACGGGCCGTGCTCGTGTTCGATCCGTCGCGTGATCCCGCGTTCCGGGTTTGCCCGGCGGACGGCGAGGCCTTTACGCCCGAGCTGGCACAGGGCGACGGATACTCGCGGGAGATCGCGCACTTCCTGCGCGTAGTGAACGGCGAGGATGAACTCAACGTAGTCACGCCCCAGCAGTCGCGCGAGACGATGCGGCTGGTGTTTGCGGAGGTGGAGTCGGCGGATACGCGTAGCGCTGTTGCGCTGTAGAATTGGTTGATTGGTAGTTGGTCAATTGGTTGGAGACGGCGGTCTCCGCCGTTGCGGACCGGCCGGGGGGGGGCGCCTTTGCCCGGTGGCTACGGCGGGACAAGCGGCCGGCTCCAGGGGGAGAGATTGAAGCTGGATAGAAGGAGGAGGGAAAGATGTTGTCACGTGGTAGATGGCCGGTCGGTGTTTGCAGTTGGTCGCTTCAGTGCGATGTAGACGGTGTGGTGGGGGCGATGAAGGAGCTTGGGCTCGAGCATGTTCACCTGGCGGTCGGTCCGGCGGCGGAGGAAGGCGGGGATGCTTATCTGGAAGCCTGCCGCGTCCAGGACTGGACGGTTACGAGCACCATGATTGGGTTCCCGCAGGAGGACTACGCGACCCTCGACAGGATCAAGGAAACGGGCGGGATTGCGCCCGACGATTCGTGGGAGAGCAATCGCGATCTGTTTATGAAGGCACTCGACGCCACCGTGGCGCTCGGCGTGGCGCAGCTTTCGATGCACGCGGGCTTCCTGGACCATAGTGACGAAGCCTATGCCCGCAAGTTCTACGACCGCATTCGTTGCATGGCCGACGCCTGCGCGGACAAGGGTGTGATGTTGTTGCTGGAGACGGGGCAGGAAAGCGCGGCGGACCTGCGCCGGTTCATGGAGGAAATGGACCATTCCGCGCTCGCGATCAACTTCGATCCCGCCAACATGATCCTCTACGACAAGGACAACCCGATCGATGCCGTGCGCATTCTCGCGCCGTGGATCAAGCATGTGCACGTCAAGGATGCCGTGCGCACGACCGTGCCCGGCGAGTGGGGCGCCGAAGTGCCGTGGGGCGACGGTCAGGTCGGCAGCGAAGCCTTCCTGGGCGTGCTCGAAGAGATCGGCTTTGCCGGCGCCCTTGCGATCGAGCGCGAAGCGGGCGAGCAGCGCGTGGCAGACATACGGACGGCCGTGGGGCGTCTGTAGGGCCGGTGTCCGGCCAGCCCCGCGGAGCGTAATCGGGTTGGCCAGTCAGAGCGGCAGGAAGAGCACTTGGTTGACTACATCCTCCGGGTCAGCCGCTTTGGCAATCGTCTCCAGATCGTCAATGCAGCCCCCTATGGACACGCGCAACTGATGACCGTAGACGACGCCGTGGAAAAACGCACCGGATCGCTGTCGTCAGATTCCTGACCAGTCTTCGGCCAGTACGCCGGGGATGTCGGCGAAGTGTTTCGTGTTGAGCGTGGCGACCACAAGGCTGTGCCGTTTCGCCGTTGCCGCGATCAGCAGGTCCACGGTGGGTTTGGGCCGGCTCGCTTCGCGCAGCGCAGCGGCCAACTGCCCGAAGGTAGCCGCCACCGTCTGGTCGAACGGCAGAGCCACGTAGCGGTTCTCCAGCAATTCCCGATAGCGTCTCCAGTACTTCTCGGATTGCCGTTCCTCCAATCCCTGCAGGACTTCCGCTATACAGATGGCGGATGTACAGACAGATGCATCGCCAAGGGCGCTCCATCGGTCCATGACGGATTGAGAAGGTGAGTCCTTGATCGGCTGGGAGAACACGCTCGTGTCCAGAAGGTGAGTCAGAGACATCGTCACTCTCCCAATCGGAATTCGGAGACGTCTTTCGAGCGCGCTGGGGGGGCGAAATCCTCGGGATCGTCTTTCTCGTCGTGGCCATAGGTGGCCATGTACTGTTCACGCCGCTCCCTGACCGTCATCGCAGCAGAGTCAATCGGGTCGATACGCACAAGTGGTTTGCCGCGTTTCGTCACGGTCACGGGTTCGTGCGTTGCGGCAACCTGCTCACATACTTCGGACAGGCGTGTCTTGGCCTCAAAAATGCCAATCGTCTTCATGGCGCTAACATACTAGTTGACTGGTTGGTTGTCAATGCTCGCCAAGCAGGCGTAGACACATCAGACTTCCACCGAATCGGACAGATAGAACAGCCCTGGAGACGGCGGTCCTCCGCCGTTACGGGCAGATGTTGAACGCAGGACGCCAACGGTCGGCCTCTCATCCGCCTCCGCTACGCTGCGGCGACGGGGCTGTATCAAAACGTCAGGAGTTCCGTTGCGCTCCGACCGGTCCACGGCACTCCGTTCGCTCCGCTCACTGCGA
>CAZKRK010000359.1:0-8018 GCA_964555035.1 uncultured Victivallales bacterium
CAAGCGCCTACTCGTGCCACCCAGCAATTCTCATTATGGCCACGCCCCCTGCGACACAAGGTCGCAGGGGGCGTGGCCATAATGAGAATTGCTGCGTGCCACCACGCAAGAAGGGCGCGGGACTTGCCGTCCGCGCCCTTCACAAAGAAACAGTCCGCCCCGCGCTGCCGATTACTCGCCGGGCTTCGTCTTTGGAAGCCCCATGCCGCGGTCTCCCTCTTTCCACTTCCCACGCTCCTTGAGCAAGTCTATCCGCTCAAAACGCTTGAGAACGTTCCGCCTTACCGCGATCTTGCTCGCCGATTTCAAGCTGCGATGCTGTGACATGACTTTCCACTCCTCTCGAAACGGGCCTTAACCCCGTCATACCTGCTTGCGGTTCCGAAAAGCGCGAAATAATGCCGGAAACCGATGCGCATGTCAACCTTGATACTTACTCCAAACACACCACGTTCCCGTTCACCCCGGAAACAAGCACGCGGCCCGGGAGAGCAATTATGCCGTCGAGAATGGGCGCCGCGTCCAATGCGCATTCGCCCAGCACGGTTCCATCTTCGGCATTGACCGCCTGCAGGACGCCGGGCTGGTTGGCGCCGAGCTCGGCCAGGCGACGATGCTCGGGATCGGCCGGCGGCCCCGCCACGAACAGCGTCTTGTCCGCCAGCACCATGGCGCGGACGATAATCGGCATCGGCATGCGCCAGGATTCCGGTCCGCGCTTGGGTTTGGCCCCGGCCGGCGGCCGCGGAAAAGCGAACAGCCCGTAGGGATTGCGTCCGAGAGCAATGCGTCCCTCGTCCTGGTAGCCGTCCTTCACGACGCCTACGTGCCCCGCGTGCACGTCCTTCGGGTTGCCGGGATCGTACTTGAGACGCCCGTAGCCGAGGAGAAGCCCCTCGCCGAGGACCATGATGCGGCCAGACGGTACGGCACGCCCCGCCTGCGGCCAACCTCCGAAACCGCCCCGCATCCACGTCCCGTACTGCCAGTAGGTGCGATGCCACCATGTGTCGTCCAGGAACCCCGTAGCACTGAAAAGGTGGGCCTGCTTCGTCTGGATGAGACTGCCTTGTGCGTCAAACCCGTTCCACCGCGAGTACACCCGTCCGCCAGAGGCGGAGAGAATGTCCGGCTGGACCGGCGCCGACGTCCGCGCCTTCCGCGGCTTGGCCACGCAGAACTCCTGAGGGCCCAGCCCATCGAACCGGCGGTCTACGACGGCCTTCCCGGATTTGACCTCCACGGCACACAGGCGCGTCCCCCCGTCGAGATAGGGCGAACGCCCGGCCATGAACCAGGCGAGCCCCTCCCGCACGAGCACGCTGCCATGCACGGGCCAGGCCGACTCGACGCGTTCATGCGCGACTATGAGCCGTTCCCCGGGCGACGCTCGAAAACTCCATGCAAGCTCGCCGTCCGATGCCCGCAGACAGTACACTTTGCCGTCGTGCGCGCCGAATACCACGACCCCGCCGTGTATCGTCGGCGGCGAATCCACGACTCCGCCAACGGTCCGTTTCCAGGCCACTTTGCCCGATGCCGAGTCGAGCGCGTACACCGTGTGCGTATCCACGCAACACACAAACACCTTCCCCGCCGCGGCGGTCATACTCGTGAGCCGGCCCCCGATCTTCGTCGACCAGGCCTTCTTCAGCTCGGCCGGCACCGACGCCGGCGACGCCCCGCTGCGCTCAGTATCCGCACGATAGGTAGGCCAGTCTTGAAGTGCTGGAACGCTGAGATGCTGAAATGCCGCGATGCTGGAGAGCTGCCCGTATGCCGGACCCTTTACGAGCCGTCTCCCGACCCCGCTCCTCCCTCGCCGCTCGCCTCCACCCGCTTCCGCCGCCATCGCGGCGTAGCCGTGAAGACGCATCTCCGGCCGGCATGCGCAAGAATCCGGCGGTACGTACAACAGCCCGTTGCATGGCATCACACCGTACTGGCACGTGCCGCGCACCCAGTAGTTGCCGTTCCAACTCCAGTCATCCGTCTTGACGAACTCAACTCCCGTGCCGCCCAGAATCAGGAAACGCTCAGTAGCTTTGTCGCGGTAGCAGCGCGTGTGCCCGCCGATGGGCAACCCCTTGCTCTTGAGCCGGCTCTTCACTTCGCCCGTCTTCAGGTCCAGCGCCGCGTCCAACTCGACCTGCCGCGGGGCTACGTTGGCGCCGGACCACACGCGGTCGCCGATGACGAGCACGTCGCCGGGATTGCAGAACCCCTGCAGACTCTCGCTTGTCCAGAGTTTCTCGCCGCTCTTCGCGTCCAGGGCTACCAGGTCGCCCATGGGATGCGTGCGAATGTCGGTATCGCTCATGATCCATTCCACCCGCCCGCCGCCCTTCGGAGCCCCGCCCTTGAGACCGCCACTGGACCCGTCGGCCGAGAGCACAATCCCCTGCGCCACAACCAGCGTCGGCGCCGACCACGACAATCGCTTCGTGTAGACGGGGCGATCGACGCGCCACGCTTCGTCGCCCGTAGCCGCGTTCAGACAGAGAACCTGCCGTGTGTTTTGAAAGAAGACCCTGCCGCCGGCCACCGCCAGGGCGGTCGGCATCAGTTCGGCCGTGTCGGCGTCGCGGCGGCTCCATTGCGTCTTCCCGGTAGCCGCGTCAAGCGCCACGATGCCTTTGCGACGCGGGGCGGGAATGGGATAGTACCGCTTGGCCGGATCCTCGTTCGGCGTCAGGTCAACCTCCCCCACCACGACATACAGGTTCCCGTCCGCGCACACAATCTCAACAGCGCCGTCCGTCCCGTCGTACTCCCGCACAAGCTTGCCGGTCGCGGCGTCAAACGCCGCCACGCGCTTGCCGTACCCCAGCGTTGCATAGACTCGGTCGCCGACCGCCACCAGGCGCCGCCCGATCTCCGCCGGCCCGCTGCGGAACAGGCGGAAGTGCCCCTCCCACGGCCCGAGCTCCTGCTTCCACAGCAAGAGACCGTTGAACGCGTCCCGCGCCACCAGCCGCCACTCGGGCGGCGCCGTCACGGTCGAGACCGAGCCTTCATCGATGATCGTGAAGATGCGCCCCCTCGCCGAGACAACCGCGGATATGCTGTTCAAGTGCTCATGGCTGCGCAGGTGCACCGGGTCCGCGATCCACTGCAGACGCGAAGGCGGGCCGACTACGGCGTCTTTCGCCACCGCATTGTTGTCGGGACCGTGCAGAAGGTGGGTCCATTCGTCGATGTTCCCTGGCCAAGGCTTGCGGATCGTGTCGTGGATAGCGCGTTTCTCGTCGAGCAACAGCGCCACCCCCCCCGGCGCCAACACCCGCAGGACCTCGTCTTCCGGCACCCGGCAGGCAACCCCGGACACCACGATCGCATTTGCCAGGTTGTCGGCGTATGGCAGGCTGTCGCCATCGAACACGTCCGCCGATACGGGACCGTAAGCCTTCGCGTCCGCCAGCGACTCACGCAGGCTACTCACTTTGACAGGATCGTCATCCAGGGCGTGAACGACGTAACGTTCGTTCGCGCGCAGCCCCGCCACGAACTCGGCATCACCGCACCCAATACAGACGACCAGCCCCCCGGCGACACCGGATTTGGCCACAATCCGCCCCGCGTCAGCCATGTCGTTCGTACCGCTCGACTGACCGAATGCCTGCCGTACGTTCCAACACGTGGCAGCAATAACCACCAAAGCCAATGCCAACTTCACTCGACCGTTCATATCACACTCCACGTTACATCCTCACAAACTCACTCCCCCATACAGGCCACGCAGCCATCCACTGTAGACATGTACACCCGGCCGCGGGCGACAATCAAACCGTCGAATACGGGCGGCGAGTCGATCTTGCTCTCGAACAACGTCTCTCCGCTGTCGCCGTCTACCACCCGCACGGCGCCGCCGAGTTCGCCCTTCAGCGCCTTGTTCTGCCCGACAATACTCTTCTGCGCCTCCTCGGTGGCGAGCGACTCGAACGCGCCGACCTCGTCCAGCACGTCGGGCGGTCCGGCTACGACAAGCCGATTTCCGGCGAGCGCCATGGCCCGCACGGTTATGGGCACGTCCTGCGTCCACCTATGCGCTACCCCCCCACCCCGCCGTTTGCCGCTGCCGCCGCCGGGCGCCACGACGACGTGCTTCGGCTGCTTGAACACCAGCGCGTCCCCAGAGGGGCCCCGCACGACTTGGGCCTTGCCGCTCGTCAGCTTGCCGTGGTTCTTGCCCGCGGACGCGTCCCGGGTCTTGCCGCCTCTGAATGACAGGTGAAGGACCGCGCCGTTAGCCTTTGCTCTTCCGCTTGCCGCGGCCTTGAGCTCCTGGGGAGTGAGCGCCCGGTGGAACAACATGACCTCGTCGAGGGCGCCGTTGAAGGGCGCCAGCGGTTTGGGCAGAAGCTGCTGTACATCGTCGAAACCGACTTTCATCCCGATCATCGGATCGCCGGTCAGATGCGGCACGCCCCTGGTTGCCGGACCGCCCTCACCGTTTACGAACACCTGCAGCTCGCCCCCCTCGTTGAGCACGCCGGCCACGTGCGTCCAATCCGTGCCGATCGCCTCTGCCGCGCGGGCCTCGTGCGTCTTCTCCTTCACGCGTACCAGCATGCGCGGCTTGCCGTCCGTCAGAACCAGGGCAAACCCAATCGCCTGGGCGCCGCGCACAAGGACCGTCCCGTCGCGCTTGTCCGTCTTGACCCAGGCCGCAATCGTCAGCGGCTTGCCGGCGGGATTCAGCGACGCGCTCTTGTCGAATGTCAGGCCGACCATGCCGCCCACGTCCCCACCGGGCCGATGGGCCGCAAAGAGCTGATGGTCGGCCACCGAGCACCAGCGGTAGAACTCCGGCTTGCGGCTGTAGGCGTAGACGGTCTTGTCGTCGTTGACCATGATATGTCCGGCCGGGTTCTTCTTCGCGTTGCCGAACCCGCCGATGCCGCCGCTGAAGCTGTCCCCGAAAAGCCAGTACGTGCGATGGAACCAGGAGTCGTCCGTGAAACCGTACGGCGCAAAGAGGTGCACACCACCCGTCTTGCCGGTGTTGACCTTCAGACGCCGCCCCTCTTTGTCCATGGCCAGGGAACGCATGTAGAGATGCTCGCCGTCGCTTGACAGTATGTCGGGCAGGGCGACCGGCATGTTCAGCCCCTTGACGTGTGCCTGTAGCCCCCGTTCAGTCTCGGGCACTTCGCCGTCCAAAACACTCTCGCCCAGGAACTCGCCCGTTGCCGCACTGACGCGGCACACGCGCAGCCCGCCGTCAAGGAACATGGACCGGCCGGCCACACAGGTCACCACGCCGTCCTGGACCAGGACGCTGCCGTGCACGGGCCAGACCGACTCCACCTGTTCAAACGCCACCATGCGCCGGTTCGCCGGGGCCACACGACAACGCCAGGCCAGCTCGCCGTCACCTGCACGCAGACAGTAGACGTAACCGTCACCGCAACCGAAAAGCACGCGTCCGCCGTCAATGGTAGGCGGAGAATCCACACGCCCGCCCGCAACAAAGTGCCAGAGCGTCTTGCCGGAGGACATGTCCAGCGCGTAGACCGTGTGCCGGTCCTTGTCGGCAACGTACACGCTGCCTCCCGCGGCGGTCGGCGGCGTCAGGCGTCCGCCCAGTCTCGTCTTCCAGACCGTCCGCGGCTTCGCCGGAACCGTCCCGGAACCCGTTCCGCTTCGCGCCGCATCGCAACGATAGGTCGGCCAGTCCGTCGGCTTTGAACTTGTAGTTTGGGAGTCGGCACTGGTGAGTTGGCTGTAGGCCGGACCCTTCTCCAGGCGCTCTCCCTTGTCACTCGCACTCGTTCCTTGCCCTCCCTCCGGCGCGAGGGCGACGAAACCGTACAGCTTCGCCTCGGGGTAGCAGGCACACGGGTCCGGGGGTGAGTAGACCAATCCGTTGCAGGGCATGATGCCGTACAGGCAACCGCCCCGGACCCAGTGATTGATGTCCCAGTCGCCGCTCTTCAGGTCAACGAACTCGATGCCCGTGCGCGAACAGAGAATGTACTTGTCGGTGGCCTTGGCCCGGTAGCAACGGTGATGGAACCAGTACGTCTTGACGGTCGGCGGGAGGTCGGCCACCTGCTCGCCGCTCTCCAGGTCGCGTCCGTAGTACCGTCCGTCACCACCCTTGGCGGTCTTGCCCGTCCAGACCTTGCCGTCGGCCACGAACAGGTCTTCCGGCGAGTTGTAGCCGGCGTATGGATGCGGTGAAGTCCACAGTTTCTTGCCGGTCTTCGCCGAGAGCGCTGTGAACGTGTCCTGCCCGATGTCCTTCGACCCCCACCCCATGTAGGACATGTGTGTCTTCTCGCCCCCCGCAAACAGGACCTTGTCGCCGTGAACCACCAGGGTCGGCGCGAACCACGACTGCAGTCCCTGCCCCTGGAGTCCCTTCCACACCGGAACGGGCTCCGACTCCCAGCGGGCCGCCCCGGAGCGCAGCTCAAGCGCGACCACGCGATCGCCGTCATGGTAGTAGACGCCGCCGTCGTCAGCGCCGAGCGTGAGGGGAATCACCTTGGTCTCTTCTTCCCACACCGGCTTGCCCGCGGCCGCGTCGAACGCCTTTACGACGCGGTCGCTGTTTGACCAGCGCGGGGAGCGGACGCCGGCCCAGATCGTTTTCATCGTCGGCGAGTAGGTCGTGCGGCTGTCGCGCGTTTTGCCCTGCTCGTGGTCCACTTTCAGGTCGGTTTCGAGATCGACCGCCGTGCGGTTGACTACCGCAAGCAGAACGCCGTCCTGGACAATGATCTCCTCGGTCCCGGCCGTACCGGGGTACTCACGCAGCGTTTTGCCGCCGGCCGCGTCGAGCGCGGTCACAGGGGCATCGATGCCCAGTGTGACGTAGACTTCGCCGCCCACCGCCACCAGCCGCCGCGGCAGGCCGGCCGGGCCGCTCTTCAGCGGCCAAAGCTCATTGAACCACTTGGCGATCGGACGCTTCCACAACAGGACTCCGTTGAATGCGTCGCGCGCGACGAGCTGCCAGTCGGATGGGAGCTGGGGCGACATGCGCGACCCTTCGTCGACAATGTAGAAGACGCGGTCCCCAGACGAGACCATGGCGGATACGCTGGCCATGTGGTCGTGATGGCGGCTCCAGCGCGGCCCGCACTGCCACTGCAGGCGGCGCGGCGGGCCGACAACCTCGTCGTGGGCGACAGCGTTGTTCGACGGGTCGTGGAGGTAGTGTGTCCACGTGTCGATGTCGCCCGGGCGCGGCTTGACCGTCTTCTTGCCGTTGACGTCTGCCACGCCGCCCGGTACGAGAACGCGGCCGATCTCCTCCTTCTCCACTTGACACTCGCCACTCTCCACTATGATGAGGTTGACCACGTTTTCGATGAACGGCAACGTCTTGCCGTCGAAGGTGTCGGCGGTGACCTTCCCGGAAAGTCCCCGCGACCTGGCCAGCTCGCGTGTTGCCCGCGCATCGGCCGGATCGGTAGATAGCGCATGTACGCGGCAGGCATCGCCGGCGCACAAGTCCACCGCGGATTCTCCCGGTCCAATGTGAACAATCAGGCCGCTTTTCACTCCCTGCGGCTCTGCGGCGAGGGCACGGCAGGCCGTCAACGTACAGAGAGCCAACAAAGGTAAACGAGATCGAAACATGGTCATGTCCTTTCAGTTTGGAAGGGCCAAACGGTTACATTCTCCTACCACAAAGCCCTGTCCGGGTACAAGCGCCGCGACTGAGACTCAGACAACAGCTTGGGGATTCCGGCGACACCATCCCGCCGCCGCCGAGCTACGGCGGGACAGGACGGATTCCCGCGCTACGGACGCCGACCCTCTTTCTTGTGTCACCTTTTGACACAACCCCCGAATGGCGCACTCCCACCTCTCCCCTCGGGGGAGAGGTCGGTCCGACGCAGGAGGACCGGGTGAGGGGGGTGGGTCGCCAATCCGCTCAGAACTGCAGGCCCAAGTCATCCTGAAAGGATGTTACGTCCTGATTTCCGTTTGACACCTTCTGGTTGTCGCTTGAGATGGTCTTCATAGTACAGGGGTCATGGGTAGACACACCGCGAGCCTGC
>CAZKRK010000360.1:0-7937 GCA_964555035.1 uncultured Victivallales bacterium
CGGGGGAGAGGTCGCCGCAGCGCAGCGGAGGCGGGTGAGGGGCAGGCCTGCGGTGTCCCCTCCTTCTCCCTACCGTACAGGATTGAAGACTACGAGAATCGTCCCCTCTACTTCACCGCCGCCTCGATCGCCCTGGCAGTTTCCGACCAGTCCCCGATTTCAACGGCCGTGCTCGGTCCCTTGATCTTCTTCGGCACCGTGATCTTCGGGGCCAGCGCCTTGCCCGGGATGGTGTAGACGATGTTGACGTCCTCGTCGCCGAACTCGCTCTTGAAGCAATTCGCCAGGGCGGACATCTCAGGTCCGAAGTTGGCCCCCTGGTCATCCTCGACCATCGACTCGCTCGACAGGAACACAACTCCGCTCAATGCCGCGGGCGCAAAGGGATACACGTAGATGTTGTACGTCCAGGTCGCCTTCGAATCGCCGACCGTCGGCGCAGGCGACGGGAACCAACCCCACGAACCGCCGTCCGGCACAGCCTTGGTCTGCATCATCGCGGGGATATACTCACCCCAGTACCGCTTCCAGTCCGTGATGTAGCGTCTGACGTTGGCATTGTAGTACGGGTTGTTCGGATACTTGCTGCCGACGGTCTTGTAGTCCTCCATCAGGCGCGGGGCGTCCTTGAGGGAATCGGGGCCGACCCAGTTCTCGATCGGCGGACTCGGCTGTCCTTTGCCGGCCTTGGCCTGCATGAAGACGACGCCGACCGGCCTGCCCGACTTCGCGGCGATGCCGTGGCCAATCGCGGCGGCCAGGCCGGACGGCTCCTTCCAGTAGGAAGCAAACCGGTTCAACGGTGTCCTCGAGACACAAACGCTGTAGCGGCTCAGATTGGACGACCCGCCCCGCTTGGACTGGTTCTGGATCATGCGCACGATCTGCCCCGACGGTTTCACCCGCGGCACGTTGAGTTTTCCGGCCGGCGCACCGACGTACCAAACATCGCCGAACACGATGTTGGTTGCCACCCGCTCGTGGGCCAGCTCGCCGTCGAGCGTGAAGCGCACTTTCAACGTGTGCGGCTTCGGTCCGGCCTTCATCGGCGGCAACGTTACCTCCCACCCCTCCATGCCCTCGGTCACGGGAACGGTCTTCTCGATGCCATCAAACTCGAAATGGATCACGCCCTCGCCTTCTGCCGCCCCACCCCATTCGCCATACTGCTGCGTGGAGCCCCAGATGGTCACGGGTTTGTCGGCCTGTAACACGGCATTGTCGCGGAACTGCACGCTCAAGATGGGCATCTTGCGCCATGCATAGAGCTTGCCGACGGTGCTCGGATCGATGGTCTCGCCCGCAATCTTCAGTTTCTCGTCAGGCCAGGTCTTGCTGGTCACCATCTCGTTGTCGTAATGGATGAACGGCGTCATCGGCAGCAATGCCCTGTTGTAGAGATTGGGCTGAAAACCGACCTCGCCGGTTGCATAGGACACACCGCGCGGCTGCTTGACCCCGGGCGATGTGACAATCGCAGTCTCGCCATCGATCTTCACGTCGGCCGGATGCCAGACGCGGTCTTCGTCGGCCAGGAAAAAGAGCTTCACCTGGTCTTCGCCGTTCTCGATGATCTTCGGATCCGCGAACCCGGTGCTGTCCTCGTGTCTGCCCACGGCATTGTACGCCGTGCCGGCCACGACCAGCCCACCGTCCGCATGATCGAACTCGATGATGAGCTTGTTTCCTTTGACCTTGTAGGATTTGAACATCGGGCCGTCGATCACGACCTTCTTCGCATACTGGTTCTTCAGCGCATGCAGGGCGAGGCGCTGACCGGGCACGGCCTTGTGAGAGTAGTGAATGCCGCCGCTGACGTCGATCTGGCTTGCCATTCCGGCGTCAGGAATGTCGCGGGCCAGCCAGGTTCCGAGGCGCATCTCGGCGCATGCGCCAATGCTGGGCTTGTTGACCTCTTTGCCGACGTGCCGCATTCCGGCGCTATAGAACTGGTGGAAGTAGACCGGCAGGTCCGGCTTGTCCCAGACGATGCGCCAGCCGCGAACCATGCTGTGCAGGTTGTTGTAGTACGGAAGCCCCTCCCCCATGTTGGCGTAGCCCTGGTTCCAGATCGCGCCACGAATGGCGTAGGGCACAACCGGGTTCAGCCGCCCGTTGAACAGCCAGTTCGCATCGCGGTTCCCGCTCATGTTGCCGGGTGCCTTTTCCTTGATCTCCCTGGCCTTCTGCCCCTTCTTGATGCGGGCCTCGTTCGCCGCAATCTGGTCTTCCAACGATTCGTAGAACGCACTCCACGCTGCCTTGTGTTCAGGCGTCGCGGGATCGGTCTGCAGGCACTTCAGGTGAATCGCCTTGCTGTAATCGTCCCCGGCGGTCGCATACCCCTCGCGCGGCACCCAGGCCTGGATCGCGGTCTGGCTCCATGAGCAGTTTAGAATCCCGATCGGCACATTCAGCTCGCCGTACAGTTTGTGCGCAAACGCGAACGCGATCGCGCTGTAGTTACCATAGCCGCCGTCCTTCCAGGAGCCGTCGGCCTTCTCGATGGGATGCAACTGGGCCGTGCAATTGGTGACCTCAAACTCACGAATCGGGTTCACACCGTCCACGGCGGCAACAGTCAGCTTGTTGCAGCTGCTCTTCGTCACCTTCCACTGCATGTTCGACTGCCCGGAGGCCATCCAGACTTCGCCGACCAGAATATTCTTGAGCGTGACCTTCTTGCCCGCGCTGTCGCCGATGACCATTTCCCTCGGCTCGAAGCTGGCCTTGAGCTTGTCGAGCGCCACCACCCACTTGCCGTCCTTGCCGGCCTTTGCGGTCTTCTTCTGACCGGCAAACTCAACGCTGATTGTCGTCCCCGGCTTGCTCCACCCCCAGACCGGCACCTTCATGTCCCTTTGCAGAATCGCGTTATCGCGGAAGGGCGCCCCCATTTCGATCGCCGGCACGCCGGGCGAAGCCGCCTCGGCCGGCGCAGCAGCGCAGGAAACGCCTCCCCCCACGATTGCCCAAACACCCACGGAAAAGACCCATGCCCACGTACGAATTCGCGACCTCGTGACTTGTCTCCAACTCATTGCCATTACTCCTGTGTTGTTCTCCCCGGTCCCCTGTCCCGTTAAATTGACCCCATCCGAAAAGGGCCTACGTTTGCGAAACGCCCGTCATTTGAACCTGGAGACGGCGGTCCTCCGCCGTTACGAGCAAGAATCGAGCACAGACGGAAACAGAAATGAACGAAGTTCCTCCTTTGTTTCACCACGTGCACTCACATTTGCTCGTAACGGCGGAGGACCGCCGTCTCCAGGGGCTTTTCGGACAGGCTCTAACTAAGCAAGTGTGAACTGACTTCATCTACCCACCTACCCCGCACCGGCCCCTCATTTCCCCGCGGCCTGCAGGACGGCGGGGGATAGCTTTGCCTCCTCCATCCACAGGCTCACGTGGCCGTTGGGCGGGACGGGTTTGGCGTAGTAATCGGGATGGGGACCAAAATAGGTGGTCTTGTTTCTGAAGTGGGTGTATCGCAGGAAGTTGACGATCGCGATCGTGACCTTGCCGCCCTTGAATTCCGCCAGCGTGTCCTTGTAGAGGTACGCGCCGCGGATACCGGAATGCCTGAAGAAACCACCGTTGGCCTGGGTGAGGAGCTTGCCGTTGACGTAGATCGCAAATCCCTCGCCGGAGCGGTCACAGCCTGCGCCGCCGAGGATGAGGCGGTAGACGTGCCCCTCCTTGACCGGGGGCATGTCGAAAGTCTGCCGCATCAACAGCACCTCTTTTTCCCAAAGGGTGGCCGGAGTCTTGCAGCAGCCACAGTGAGGCCCGTTGCAGCTTGGGCGTCGGGCGGCAAGCTTGCCCCCCATCTGGCCGAAGGGCGCCTCCCCTTCCTTCCAGCCGGCCTTGACCGGGTCAAAGTCGGGGGCGAACCAGTTCTCCATCCCCTTTGGGAACGTGATCTTGCGGTAGCGACCGCTCCTGTCCAATTCCTGCTTCTCCGGCGGATCGAAACTGAAGTAGGACCACTTGGCCTTCTTCATTTCGGGAGCGAACGGCTTCCAGCTATAGTCGCCGATGCCGGCAACCTCGTAGTAGAGCATCAATGTATCGACCTGGCTCGCGATACTCTCAGGCATCCGCGCGGGCTTCTCGCCGCTGACAATTGCCTTCAACTCCAGCCCGCGCAGACGCCGGCTATCCGGACCGAAGGCGGTCTCGATGAAACCGGGAACGACCTCTTCCATGATGATCGGTCCGAGGGCCTGCCCCATATCCCGGGCCTCTTCAGGGATTCGACTGGTGCCGGTTCGCCTGTCATAGGTCGCGACCACTTCGTCCGAGTAGACCCGTTCCACGTCCGGGTGCCGCGCGGGTTCGGGAGGCAGCGCCAGTTTCTCCGCCTTGCCGCCAAGGAGCTCCACCATGGCGCGTCCCAGCGCATCGCCCGTCAACACGTAGGTCTCGGCATTGTGGTTGTAGTGATAACCGACGCCGGTGGGCGAATCGCCCTGGGAGCGCCAGAAGCCGCGCGTGTCGACACTCGCCACCTTGCCGGCGAACTCGGGATGCTGTTTCGGATCGCCGACGGCCATCTGCGCGCGCAGGATCGGCAGGTAGTCTTCCTCGCCCATCTTGTGTCCGCCGAAGCCCACGCTCGCGATGACGGCACGCATATCCGGCGCCTTGAACTCCTTGCGCAGATCCTGGATCAGGTTCACGAGATGCTGCTCGTACTGCTCCTTTGTCTGTCCCCTGTCCTTGTGTCCCTGGAACCAGGCGAAGCCGACGATCTCGTAGCCCTGTCCCTTGTAGTCGGGAACGACCTTGTCGATGTTCGCGAGGGTGCCGTGGACGCCCTTGACCATGGCGTCATACTCGTAACCGCAGAACTTGTTCGCCTTCTCCTCCTCGGTCTTGCCGCTGGAGGGCGGTCGGAAATCGAAGCTCAACGCACGGTTGCCCATGGATGACTCAATCAGCAGTACGGGCTCGTCGTGATAGGTGCCCATCACGTAGCCGAAGGGCACCTCGGGGCCGATAAACCGACCGTTGGAGGTGGTGGTCAGGGGGCCGCCGCTGCCACCTTCGACCTTGGTGCAGCGAGTTTCCCAGTAGGTCGCGTCGTTGCGGACAGTCCACTCGCCCGCGTCATCGACGAACCAGGGGAACTTGCCCGCCTGGGTCAGCGTGGTCAGATCGCCCTTGCCCTTGAGGTCGATGTGCTTGAGCCAGAGCGCGGCCGAACCGCTCTTCCGATAGGTGATCGTAACGGGGTAGCGTTTGCCCTGCTCAAGGGTGACCGTGGTCACAACCGCCTCGGCGCCGACGTCTTTGCGGTAGACCTCCTTGCCCTCAAGCGTGACCACGGCGTGGGTACTATCTTCGAACCCGGCGTGGATCTCGTGAGTCCCGGTCATCGGCACCTCGATAAAGGCCTCGACCACCACCGTGTGCGGTCCCTCGATGGCCGGCAACTGCGCGGACACGGTACCGAGGGCGACGGTCGTCTCCTTGACCGGCTTCATCGCCGCGTAGTCGGCATCGGGGCTGTAGGCTCCCCGGTAGACGGCAACCTTCGCACCGGCCGGCGCACTCTTGTCGGCAGCCTGATACACCCCGTGCGGGAGCAGCGCCGAAGGTCCCACCGGCATGCGCATGGGCCGGATGCCCGGATCGGCCGAAAGAAAGATACTGGGATATGCGGGCTTGGCGCCCTGAAGGGTGCCGAAGCCGACCATGTTGGACTGCCCCGCGAGGATGTACACCTTGACCGGCTTGCCGGCCGCCGGCGCTTTCTTGTCAGGCCGCGGCAGTACGCCCGGCACATCCGCGGAATTGACCGGCAGGCACAAAGACGCAAGGCATAGCATCAGCAACAGGTTGGAAACGCGTGTGTTCATTCGGTACTCCTCCTTTTTCTCGGTCACTCCAATCCATCCCACTCCACACCAAAACCAGCATCATACCGCCCCACGCCCCACGCAACCAGAGTTGCTTTGCGACAGACGGAACCCGGGTTTGCGACGCGATTGTGGGGCCCCTTGAATACGTAGGTCCGATTTGCAATCGGACCCGACCCCCCGCCGGTTGCCTCAGATCACGCCACGGGCGACCAGACCCGACCGGAATGGGGTCCGATTGCAAATCGGACCTACGTTTCCCACACTCACGCTTGTCCAAGGACGTTGCGCACGGCCTGAAGGTAGCGATAGCCCCAGCGCATGTCGGGCAGGAGGTAGCTGCCCTCGGTCCACTCGTTCCAGCTGTTGATGGTCACCAGCGGCGCCTGCCGCGGACGGGCGTCGAGCCAGGCTTTGGCCTTCCACAGGCAGGCTTCGAAGGCATCGGGCGTGGCATTGCTGACGACATGCCTTTCCCCGAAGGACGGGTTACGGGGCGTATTGTCCCACCCGACCGAAACGTGCGGGTAGTAGATCTTGTAGGTCGCTTCGTGAATCGGCCAGCCACCGATGGCCTTGTCACTCCAAACCATGTAGTCACCGGTCCCTCCGGCATCCTGGAAGAACTGATAGCTGGTGGCGCTGTCAAATGCGAGGACGCCGGCGGTCGCGGCCTCGGTGCCTTTCTCGAGCCTGGCGCCGGCCTCGACGCCGGCGGATAGGCGGGCAATGGCCTGAAGGTCCAGCCCGCCCAGGCCAGACGCTTCGCAACACCCCCGCATCCAGGCAAAGGCATCCGCCGTTTCCTCCGCCCCGCCCAGTCCGGCGACGAGGTTGGGGTAGTCAAAGATCGAGAAGACCGGTTTGCCCTCGATGCGGTAGTAGCTCTCGAGGCCGAGATACTTCTCCACAATCCGCTCGAACATGGGCTCGAGGACCTCCCGCGTGACCCGGCCGCTCCAGAGCGTCTTGCGCGGCCGGTCCCAATGGGTGTCCTCGTCCATATTCCAGAGCGTATCCACATCGTGGTTGGCCCACATCAGGTAGAACTTGCAGCCCGTGCCTTCAAGCGCCGGGATCAACCCTTCGTTCAGCTGCCGTTCGAAGCAGGGCGCGTTCTCGTACCAGTACCAGTCCACGATGAAGACATTGACCCCGTGCGCCAGGGCCAGCTCCACGTGCTGGCGCATGACGGCCGGGTCGGCCTCGTCCTGGTAGCCCAGGAGCGGGATGCGCGGCATGTCGTGGCCGGGAAAGCGCGGCGTCCCCCGCCGCACCGTGTGCCATTCACCGTCCTTCTCCGGCCAGAAGTGCTCGACGCGCGGTTCGTAGTGGCAGGCCGGCCAGATATAGGCGGCAACATCATAGTGGCTCATGAGCGGTTCTCCGTTCTCGTTGCTGTCCTGTCCAACGAATCGATTCCGTCGACTCCCTCGAATCACTCGATTCTGTTCGCGCCCTACGGATACACCGCCTTGACCGCGGCATCGAGAAAGGCGCCAAGCTCTTCGCCGACCACGTCCCGGCGGCTCTTCCTGTCGTGGTCGATCTTCAGCCATTCCTTCGTTGGATAGGCCAGGCTCTTGCCCTCGATCCCTTTCGGTGCGGTAATCTTCGCCGCCAGCTCGATGGCCGGCACGCGTGGTCCCTCGCCCTCGGCGGGAGCCGCCGCGGCGGCGGCAATGCCCGGGCAGCCGAATGCCCAGACACACACGGAAAGAACCAATGCCTTCGCATACATTCGCGACTTCAGGGATTGTCTCCAGCTCATCGTCATTGCTCCTCGTGCTTGTTTTCCGGAACCGTAACCGACGGCCCGCCGTCTACGTTCTCGCAACGCATCCCACACTATCTGCACGCGCGCATCATAGACGCCCTTCCCGTTGGATGCGAATGACGGATTGGCGACAGGCTACCCACACACTTGCGACACTGAGGCCGGGAAGGGACAGACCTTCTGTGCGGTAGTCACGGTGTTTCTGTGGGGTGGTTGCCCTTCCTGGCGTGTCGCAGAACTGTGAGGCCGGGAAGGGACAGACCTTCTGTGCGGTAGTCACGGTGTTTCTGTGGGGT
>CAZKRK010000361.1:0-7928 GCA_964555035.1 uncultured Victivallales bacterium
CAGGTTGAATTGGCGGGCGTTTCGCGAACGTAGACCCTTTTCGGATGGGGTCTATGTAGAGACTTGAGGCCTTCATAGGAGACAAATATTAAGGAATCGTCCGTTCAGGTTGCCAGTCAATCACCCGCGTCACAGCCGTTCAACTACCGAATCGAAGGATGCGCTTCTGACACGGGTTTTTCTGGAGATTTGGTCGTGCGTGCGCCATAGTGTTTTCTGCTAACTGGATGTTGTTCGAAGAGGTCGGTAGACACGCGAAGCTCCGTAGGACGGTGCTCCCGCGCCGTCCCGAGACAGAGGGGACGCGAACAGGAGAGAGGATCCGAGCGAAGCTCCTCAACTCTCTCTTCAACTGCCGTCTCGACTGTCTCGGGGACGGCGCAGGAGCACCGTCCTACGGAACGGCAGAAGGAGGACAAAGAGTGAAAGCGACGATCCGATCGACAGTCTGTATCACGACGGCCATGCTGGCCACCGCACTTGCTGCCCGGGCGGCGCAGATCGCGCCGGAGGCCTTGGCGGACTACAACAAGCGGATGGCGTGGTGGCGCGAAGCGCGTTTCGGCATGTTCATTCACTGGGGCGTCTACGCCGTCCCCGCCGGCATCCACAACGGCAAGCCGGTCGGCGGCATCGGCGAATGGATCATGCACAAGGGCAAAATCCCGATCCCGGAATACGAGAAGTATGCCCAGCAGTTCAATCCCGTGAAATTCAATGCCGACGAGTGGGCGCGGATCGCGGCCGATGCCGGCATGAAATACATCGTCATCACCTCGAAGCACCACGATGGATTCTGCCTGTGGGATTCCAAGGTGTCGGACTACGACATCATGGATTTCGCCCCGTTCAAACGGGACATCCTGAAGGAGCTGGCCGATGCGTGCGAGAAGAGGGGCGTTCGACTCTGCTTCTACCACTCCATCATGGACTGGCACCACCCCGACGCCAAGGGTGCGAATTTCGCCAGGTACCGTGAAGAGTACATGGTCCCCCAACTCAAGGAGCTCCTCGCCGGCTACGGCGACATCGGCGTGCTCTGGTTCGACGGCGAGTGGATCAAGGAATGGACGGAGCCGCAGGGCAAGGCGCTGTACAAGCTGCTGCGCGAGCTCAAGCCGGACCTGATCGTCAACAACCGCGTCGGCAAGGGACGCAAGGGCATGCAGGGCATGAGCAAGAGCCCCGATTACGCGGGCGACTTCGGCACGCCGGAACAGGAGATCCCGCACACGGGCATGCCGGGCGTGGATTGGGAATCCTGCATGACCATGAACAACACCTGGGGTTTCAAAAAGAACGACCACAACTGGAAGTCCAACGAGAAACTGATCCGGAACCTGATCGATATCGCCGGCAAGGGCGGCAACTTCCTGCTGAACGTAGGCCCGACGGCCGAGGGCCTCATCCCGGCCCCCAGCGTCGAGCGACTCAAGAAGATGGGCGAATGGCTGCGCGTGAACGGCGAGGCGATCTACGGCACGACCGCCGGCCCGTTCAAGAAGACACCGTGGGGCCGCTGCACGACCAAGCCGGGTCGCGTGTTTCTGCATGTGTTCAATTGGCCGCCGGACGGCAAACTGACCGTGCCGCTGAACAACGAGGTGAAGAAGGCATACCTCCTTGCCGACAAGAGCAACGCGCTTGGAGTCGCTCGCGAAGAGGGCGTGGTCGTGGTCACCCTTCCCGAGAGTGCACCGGACGCCATCGCCTCAGTCGTGGCGCTCGAGATCGAAGGCACGCCGGAAGTGGCGGCACGGAAGCTGAATCCCGACCACATGGAGTTCGTCGCTGCCGAGGCCGCGATTCATGGTTCCGCGAAGTACGAAGATGCAAAGGACTGCGTCGGCTACTGGACTGACCGGGCGAGCTGGGTAAGCTGGGACTTCCAGGCTGCAAAGCAAGGTACTTACGACGTGGCCGTCACCTTCGCCTGTCTCCCCACCAGCGCCGGCAGCGAGTACAAGGTGTCGCTGGGCAACGCCTCCATTACCGCCAAGGTTGATGGAACCAAAGCGTGGGAGGACTTCACCACGAAAACGATCGGTCAGCTCACGATCGATGCCCCGGGGAAGACAACCTTGTCCGTCCGCGCCGTCAGCAAACCCGGCCTGGCCGTCATGAACCTGCGCTCGGTGGTTCTGCGGCGGGTGAAGTGAAAGCTGACCGGAAAGTCGACTCCTCGCGGCCTTCCGTAGAACCGTTGCGGGTGACCGTCTTTGCTTACGTTACCGTGACCCCGGGGACGCAGGGACTGGGGCGGGCCATCGGAATCTCGGCTCCCCCGGTGACTGTGGAGCCATTAACGGACAAAGCAGACGACCTGTCATCTGTGGTGAGGGGGCGGAGTACCATGTCCCGGGTCTAACGGCTCCGCGAGGCTGAGATGGCTGTGGACCGGTTTTGCTGGCGATCCGATCGCTCGTCCTGCATATTATCCTGCCGTGAAAAGAACCACTCTCCCCATAGTCGCCGTCACTGTCGTGGCCGTCTTGTCGCGGGCGCCTGCCGCGACATTCTTCGCCGGTCCGGACGGCGCGCGAGGGAACCCCGGCACGAAGGAGCAGCCGTTTGCCACGATACAGGAGGCCGTCGACAGGTGCGGTCCGGGGGACGAATGCGTGGTTCTCGCCGGCAGGTATCGCGAAACGGTCCGGCTGTCGAAAAGCGGTCTCCCGGGCAAGCCGATTGTGGTCCGCGCCGCGGGCGAGGTCTTCGTGGACGGTACCGACTCGCTTGCCGGACCGTGGAAAGCGCACGCGGGCAACATCGTGCGGACCGGCCTGCCCGAACCGGCGGTGGAACAGGCCTTTACCGGCGGCGTGCCGCTATCGCCGGCCAGGTGGCCCAACGCCCGTTTCCGGGACACCTGGATCCGCTCCAAGTGGGCCCGGTCCGCCGAGGGCTCCAAAAAGGACCTGATGATATGCGACGCCCTGGCCAGGACGGGAGTCGACTGGACCGGGGCCATCGCCGTCCTGAACGTGGGGCACCAGTACAAGACGTGGACCCGGGAGATCCTCACGCACGGCAGGGGCAAACGCTCGTTCACCTACGCCTTGGACGAGCGCCTGGGCGACGGCAAGGATGACGGCAAGAGCTGGTGGAACGACCGGTTCTACATAACCGGCACGCTCAAGGCGCTCGACGCGCCGGGCGAGTTCTTTCACGATGCCGATTCCGGGGTCTTCTACCTGGCAACCGACGACGGCGCCACTCCCAACCCCGGATCGATCCGCGTCAAGCGGCGCAACTACGGGATCGTCGGCTCCAGGATTGCGGATGTCCACATCGGAGGTCTTCACTTCTTCGGCTGCACCCTGCAACTCAGAGACGCCACTCGCACGATCGTCGAAAACTGCGACTTCCGCTTCCCTGCGTACACCATGATGGTGGGCGAAACGATGCCCAGGGGAAAGGGATGGTTCCAGACGCCGGCCACGTCCGTGACCGGCAGAGAAAACGTCTTCAAAGGACTCTACGTGGCCTACGCCGGCGGTCCCGGCATCCAGGCGGCGGGCTGCAGCAACCGCGTGGACGACTGCATCGTGCACGACGCGTGCTGGAACGGCACGATCAACCACGCCGGGATTTCGATCAGGCCCTACAGGTGCAAAGCGGCGTTGAGCACGGTGAGCCGCTGCACGGTCTACAACGTCGGGAACATCGGCATCTTATACCGGGGAGGTTCCAACGTTGTGGAGCACTGTCACGTCCATCACACCGGGTTGGCCTGTCACGACATCGCCGCCATCCATACCGGCAGCCCCGCGACAGCCGGCAGCATCGCCCGCTACAATTGGGTCCACCACAGCATGGGGCTTGCCATGCGCGGCGACGATCAGACCCGGGAGCTGACCGTCCATCACAACCTGGTCTGGGACTGCGACCAGGGCATCATCGTCAAGGGCGACCGCAACAAGGTCTACCACAACACGATCCTGGGCCGGGACGGCCACGGCAGGTTGACCATCCCCACCCGGCAGGAACCCAAGAAATGGTGGACGCCGCACCCGATCCTGCCGGTACAGAACCAGAACAGCCTCTTCTTCAACAACTACTTCGAGGGCATCGTGTACCGCCACAAACCGATACCCCGGAACCGGGGCATCTCTCACAACCTCGCCTATGACGGCAAGACGCCGTATGTCGACGCCTTGGTCAAGGTGAGTGCGCCGGCGTTGAAGTCGGGCCTGCCGGACGCCCGGCCACGCGAGAACTCGGTCGTCGTCGACAAGGGCAGAGTGGTGGAGGGACTGACCGACGGTTACACCGGCAAAGCGCCGGACGTTGGCGCATACGAGTATGGGAAGCCCGCCTGGCGCGCAGGTGCGCTTCGCCCCGCCCCGCCCGCCATAGCCCTGCCTGTCGAGGCTGAAGTGGCCAGGTCCTGGAAACTGGAGAAGAGCGGCGGGGCTTCCATCCCCTTGCCGGTCAGGTTTGCCGATTTGAAGTTGAGCAATCTCTCCAAGCAGGAACTGCGCAAACTGTACGACTCGTGCTGGACGCCGGACGAGCTCGAGCGGCGCAGAGTTGCCATACAGAAGAGGGGCAAGCCGGATTCACCGGAGTACGCCCGACATCACCCCGTGGTACGCGAGCTTCACAAGCAGGCATTCGAGCGCTTGAAAGAGAGAGCTCTAAGCGTGCTTTCGGGCGACGAGCTGGAGTTGTTCAGATCGATAGTCGGCGGGACACCCGCCGCGAGCAAGGAGTGAGCGGCCTCTCAGTGGGCCGGATTTGCAATCCGGCCGAGAGAGAGTCGAGCATGTTGTCGTGAATGAACGGACCAAGGTCAGGCCATTCTCCAGTCATGCGCCACAGGACTGCCCCACTCCCGAAGAGACCTGCCGGCGCTATGAGGCACACTACGACGGCAAACGCAAGCTTACGCCAAATACAGAGCGCTGTGCCAAAGTGGCCGCGAAACTGCGCGATGTCAGCGAATTCATGGGCGATCTCCAACAGGGGTTCGCGACCTGGTTCAACCGCACCCGCCCCGTTCGCAGGCGCGGCGCCCTGTGGGGCGGTCGCTACAAGAACACCGTTCTGGAAGCGGGTCTGGCCGTCTGGAACTGCTGGAAGTACGTGGAAATGAACCCCGTCCGTGCCGGAATCGTCGCCAATCCGGCTGACTATCGCTTCTGTTCGTTCGGCGAATGGTCGGCCACACGGGCAAGCATCCCTTCGCCGAAACCGTTCAGCGCCGTGTGATGCCGTTCCGCTCTGCTGCTACAAGCAACTCCGCGTCATGACCTGCCGAGTCTACCAGAAACCTCCATCAGTGAACCGCGACGGCATCAAGATCACACCTGGGGTCTGCCCCGTTCCATGCACAACGGCGGCACTATCGCCTCAAACGCCTCTCAACCCCACCCCAAACGGTAGCTGATCAAAGAATCCCCCGTCAGTTGGGCTCAGCACTGTATTCCTGCACCGTCTACCGACAGCTCGCCCGATAGTCCGCCTGTCCCCGCTCCCGCCGCTCCGGCCGCTCCCGCCCGCTCCCGAAACAAGACTGAAGGGTGGGCGTGATGCTGAGGCACTTCCCGCGGGCAGAAACCCACTGCGCCGCATGACAGGCAACGTCTCCTGGGGGTGAGGGCGCGGCAGATGCATGCTCGTCGCGTTGTCCGGGACTGCTACGCCGATACTTCTTGCCTGCGAGAGGCGGACTGCGAAACGGCCT
Source organism: uncultured Victivallales bacterium (assembly GCA_964555035.1). Taxonomy (GTDB): domain Bacteria; phylum Verrucomicrobiota; class Kiritimatiellia; order UBA8416; family CAYOBW01; genus CAZKRK01. The sequence goes on from CAZKRK010000361.1 coordinate 5,690, forward strand.
CTTCGGCTTCTCTGTGGTAGAAAGCTGCGCAAGCCTGGGGCGTCTCGCCCCTAAGCATTTCGCGATGGACGAGTCGGGCGAAATGCACTTCCTGCATTGTGCGGTCGTCGGGGAACTCGCCGCGCACTTCGTCCCAGAGTCGCTTCCTGTCTTGCTCTGTAAGAATCTTCATTGTCGGCTCCTATAGCTCCGGCGGCGCCAGGATTTCGATCGGCATGTATCCTTTCAACGCATTTACGAGGTTTACCTCGCGGCGTGTACGGAGCTTGACGAGATGATGGAAGTTCCAACTCACAAGGTTACGTATTCCGCTGGCCGTTGCCAATGCCACGTGCATTGCATCGGACAGGTATTTCGCAGGAAACACAGTCCGGTCCACATACTCCTGAGCAAGTCTCTGCGCTTCTTCAGAAACCTGGAGTGCCCGGATGCCCCGGACCAGCTTGAGCATGTCTTGCCGTCGTGCTTCGTCCGGAGTCAGTGCAATCTCTGCTATGACGACATCTGACACGAAGGCACTCAATCCCGGCAAACGCTCTGTCCAGAACTGGCGCGTTAGTCTTTGTCGATCCGGTGTTCTCTCGTCGAAATACGCACTCGGAACGGTGGTATCGATATAGACAGTTTCCGTTTCCATATGACTATGGTACGGCAAGACGGCTCTTTGTCAAAACAAAGGCATCTGGATGTAGTCAACTGCTGGAACCGGTGGAACCGGGGAACCGGGGGGAACCGGGGACAGGCAAGTAGTTTCACTTTTTTCCGGAAAAGACAATTCGGGAAAGCTACCCGCAACGGTGCGGAGCAAAATTGCCGGTTTCGGGGCGGGGTCGGCTTTCTGAGCTTGTGAGGGGATTTGGGCGCAGGGCGGCGCGGGTCGTTGGCGGGATTTCGCCAGGGCTCTTGAGGGCTCTTGGGCTCTTAGGGTCAGCCCGGGCTCTTGCGGGCTCTTGGCTCTTGTTGGCTCTTGTGGCTCTTGGTGGCTCTTGGGCTCGGGGCTCTTGGGGCTCTTGGGGTCAGCCCTTGAATTAAAACTTAATGGTTGCAGCGTTTGAGCTCCTGCAATCGCACTTCGGCCTGTCTGAGGATACCGCGAAGGCGCCGGTTGCTCGGCAGTTCGGCGGCGAGTTTGATGAGCTGGTGGCTGATTGCTGCGCCGCTGCCGATGTTCAGCACATCGGCGGCCTCCCGCTGTGTAGACCCGGCATAGCGACACAGACAACGGGCCGCCACGGCGCGGAGGTATGAGTTGCGCTTTCGGCGGCGGAACTCGTTGAGCTCTACCTTGCACACCTCTGCCACTACCGCCAGCACGGTATCGGAGAGTAGCGGGGTCACCACGCGCCGGAACGAAGCGTCTTCCGGACGCCGGTGGCCGTCGACCAGCTTATCGTAGAGTTCGTCGACCCACGCGCGAAATCCCTCGCCACCGATGCTGCGGGGCGATTCCTTCAGCGCCTCGCGGATGTCCTCGTCAGGTTCGACCAGACCGCTCTCAACGTATTCGCGATAGCGACGCGGCTGCTCGCGCCGCTTCGCCTTCATCTCGCTCAGCATCGGAGCGTAGTCTACGAACTCCAGCGCCTTGCGTCGGCCGATGTAGCTCGGATAGCTACTCCACGCATAGCGCCTCAAGTACCGAATGCGCTCCGGAAGCGGTTTGGACTTCATGAGCGCTACCTGGACAGGATTGAGGTGTACGTAGCGGGAAAGGGCCAGGAGATAGTCGTCGCCCTCAACCAACTTGGCCTTGTAGCGACCGTCAAGAAGATGGCCGTGACGTTGATGCCGACGGTTGTAGTAAACCGTATAGGACGTCAGCAGCGAATGCATGAACTTGGAGCAGTTCGCTTCAGGAGTCTCGAACACCAGGTGAAAGTGGTTCGTCATGCAAACGAACAGATAGAGGCGAATGTCGAAGCTCTCGACGCGATCAGCCAAGCGGTCAAGAAAACGCTCTCGATCACGATCGTCCTCGAAAAGATACGTCTCCTCGGTCCGCCAGTCGCCGATCATGCGGCACGAAACATGGTAGATCGCCCCCGGAAATTCCACTCGCAGATGTCTGGCCATACTCGAACCATGCCACACTCCCACCGACCGGCGCAAACTTTTAATTCAAGGGCTGCCCCACTCTCCACTACCCAACAGAAACGCCGCCTCGACTGCACAGAAGGTCCCTTCCCCTGCGCTCTCGCCGATGGGGGGCAGCCGTATCCACAGACGACCTGTCATCCCG
>CAZKRK010000362.1:0-7923 GCA_964555035.1 uncultured Victivallales bacterium
GCGGTGTTCCACTACCAGCCGTTGCACATATCACCCATGGGGCGCCGATTCGGGGGCAGGGCAGGGGATTGTCCCGTCACCGAGGATGTTGCGGGACGCCTGCTCAGATTGCCGTTCTACACGAGTCTCGGCGAGGCGGAACAGGAGATCGTGTTGGACGGCGTGCGGAGCTATCCGTTCTAGGCAGGCAGGCAGACATATGATTTCAGCGCAGGGACGTCGTCAGCAGTCGGTCTGGTATGTCGCCGCCGGCTTCAACCTGCCGGCCGGTTCGGAAGCGTATCTGCTGCACTACGCCACCGAGATTCGGCGGCATGGGTTTGCGCCGCGAATCGTGGTGTTCGATGAACTGCCCTCGCCGCCGCACCGGTACCTGGTCGCCTTGCGGGAACGCGGCATCCCCATCGAGTCGCTGTATGAGCAGTGTGGCCGGCGGGCGCGGTTGAGGGCGCTCGTCAAGTATCCGTGGCTGCGTTTGAGAGAACACACGCTGCCATTCGCGAAAGTTGCCTACTACGAAAGGAAGATGTGCGCCGTGCGCCTGCTGGCGAACAAGATACGTCACGAGCGTCCGGAGCTCCTGCACGTCAAAGGGCGCATCGTATATGAGGCCTTTCGCGTGTTTCCCGGCCGGAGGACGCTGTACCAGCATGCGCTGGTCGGCTCGGTTGACGGATCGTGGGACGCGCACGAGCTCGAAGCGTTTCGGACGTTCGCCACACGCGTCTGCCGTGTGGCAGTTCAGGCGACGCCCATTGCCGAGACGTTCAAAACGGAGTTTGGCGTCGAGCGCGAGATGGACATCGTCTACACGATGGCGCCCGATGAGTTGCCGGCGCCGCGTCGCGGGGAGTTGCTTGAAGGGGGGACTGCCGGATTGCGCCGCGGCCGGGACTTGCGTTTCGGCCTGCTGTCGCGGCTGGAGGCGGAAAAGGGGATCGCGTTCTTGCTGGATGCGCTGCGGGTGTATCGTGACCGGTGCGGACGGGTGGATTTTACGTTTGCGGGAGCAGGGGCGATGGAAGAGACGATCAAGTCGTTTGCGGCGGAGCACGGCCTGGAAGGGGTCCGCGTGATTCCGGTCACGGGTCCGGTAGACGCCTTGAATGACGTGGACGTGTTTGTGCACCCCAGTTTGAACGAGGCCATGCCGGTTGCGATGGTCGAAGCACTGATGTGCGGCAAGCCGACCATCGCCACCGGGGTCGGTGGCTGCCCCGAGCTCGTTCGCGACGGCGTTGAAGGCAGGATCGTTCCGCCGGGCAACGCGGCTGCGATTGCCGAAGCGATGGCGTGGTTTGCGGAGCGTTCCGAGGAAGAGATGACGGCGTTCCGGCGGAGGGCCAGGTTGCGCTATGAAGAGGTCTGCCGGCCCGAGGTGGTGGGCGGGCAGGTCGCCGCCCTGTACCGCGAGATTATCGGGAGTGGGCCGGATTTGCAATCCGGCCGAGAGAGCTGAGAACGTGTGCGTGAAGACGAGAGCGCGCCGGGTATGGGCGCCCCGCAACGTGGCTTGCCGGAAGCATCAATTCCCGCCTGTCATTCCGAGGAGCGTCACGGGCGAAACCCGTTGGGTCGTGGGCATGACATTTTTCTCTCCGGCAAGGGGTTGCCCGCAGATCACGCAGACGAGCGCAGATGAATTGGTGGAATGATCTGCGTTGATCTGCGTGATCCGCGGGCAACCCCTTGCCGGACAACCTGGGGATGACGGCGCGGGGCCTGAAGTTTCCGCCGCTACTCGGATTCACAACGGCGATAGAGAACCGTCCATGTCTGCCGATTGCGCTCCTGTTTCCGCCAGGTCGGGCGATACGGCCGGCCATCTATGACAATCGTCTGCGGCGAAGCGTTCGTTTGTGCGAGTTCCAACGCGAATTCGGGAATGCTGTCGACACAGACACCCAGGGTGGCCGAGACGTTAGGGACGTTTGCGTGGCGAAAACGAAGATTGCTGTCATGATGCGACTCTGCCAGAGCCCACAGCGGGTATTCGAAGCGCTCCCCGTTCATGACCAGCCACACGTCGCCGTGCGTTTTGGCGGCGAGCTCCGCGATCGCGCCGTGCCACGAGGCGTGCGCCGGTTCCCCTCTGAGGAGGAGGTCCGTTCGCGGAGTGGTAAGCACGGACTGCCGTCCACAAAGCGGACGGGACTCGTTGCAGAGGAGATAGGGTACACTCGCGATCGACATGACGGCCATGAGCATGAGTGCCAGGCGTTTTCTGCCGGCAAGGGCAACGCCGACGATGGGGGCCCCCGCCAGAAAAAGAGGCAGGTGAAGACGGCTGTGCCACGGCTGCCAGCGGAGAAACAGGCAGAACAGGAAGGCGCCCGCTGCCACCGCGGCGGTATATGCGAGGCAGGCGAAAGACCGTTGTCGGCAGGCCGCGACCGTCACGACGACCGCGGCGACAAGCAGCAGAACGAAGTGAAGAGGGTTGGCGGCCTCGTCTTCCGAGGCCGAAAGGGGTTTTGTCTGGTAGTGAGTGCCGATCCAGGTCGTTCGCAGATCGTTGATGGGAAACCCGAGGACATGGTGTGCGCGCCGGATTCCGCGTTCGATCCAGCCGTTGACAAATCGGCTCGGGGTTACCAGGTGCAGTCCCGCGTTGCGTATGCCGTTGGAGAGTATGGCCGGGAGCGAGTGAGTTTGATTGGCATACGACTGCGTCGCGAGCTCGGACGCGCCGTGATCGCTCGTACCTATCGGCGAGCCAAAAGCGGTTTGGTTGCGGATATAGTGTGGGAGGTTGATCAACAGGGCAATCGATCCGGCAGCTACAAGTGGGAGCACGGCTTTGCGGCGGTGTCGCAGAAAGGTGGCGATGGCGACCCAACAGATGAAGGGAAACAGGTAGAGGTAGGCTGTGGCCTTCGTGAGCATGGCCAGCCCGACGGCGCCGCCAAAGAGGCCGGCCAACGAGCGGTTTGGAGCGGACGTTCGCACCAGGTGCAGTCCGAACGCGACGGCGGTGAGCAGCCACAGTGCACAGGCATAGTCGTTCTGGGTGCCCGAGGCCTGCAGTATGCCCATCGGAATAGTCGCGGCAAAGACGGCGGCGGCGAGGCGGCCTACGCGTTCGACGCCGAGGAGCCCGGTGATATGGTATGCGGCCAGCAGGCAGCCCAGCATGGCAGTCCATTGCACGAGATTGGCGAGGCGGTCACTCCCGGCGAGAATCTGGCAGTGAAGGATTGCGTATTCGGCCCAGGGCGGCATGTGAAGCTGTCTGAGAATCGGCGTGGGGTAGAAGGCGACCGTCCTGTTCTGTTGCCAGTGCATTACGCGCGACATGTGGTAGGCGAGCGAATCCGGCGTGTTGGGCGGAGCCGCGAGAGCGATCGACAGCGTGATGACCGCTACGACGGCCAACGACGCGAGAAGGAGTTTCTCCATGCCGCCTAGCGCAGTGGTCGCGGCGTCTTGGTCTGTTTTCGGGGCTGGACGCCGCCTCGCACGACGGGCGATGAGGAAGGTCGCGGCGGCTACCACGGTCCAGAAGATCAGCAGGGCAGGGAACGTAAGGGCTTGCACGGTGCTCAGAGCTTCGGTCGAGATGGTGAGCAGAAGGCCGAAGACGATGCCCGCACCGAGTATGGCGTAGGCGCCAGCCCCTTGGGCCACCTGTCTGCGGGCGGTCGGCAGGAGTGCCAGGAGAATACCGGCAAATGCCGGAACCAGAATGAGAGCAGCCATGAAACGCGGTCTCCCTGTTGTTGTCCTCGGGGAATGGTGGCACAGGCTTCCGAGATTGTTCAAGGTGGAAACTTGCACGTAATCCTCACAGTTGACATCGAGAGCTACACCGGCGACTACGAGAAAGAGGTCTTCGCCGGCGGACGGGGACTGGCATACGTGCTTGACGCCTGCCGGCGCTATGGGATCCGCGGCACTTTCTTCGTGGAGGCGCTCGGCGTCACGCAATGGGGAGACGACTATGTACGGCGGATTTGCGCGGAAGTTCTGGCCGATGACCATGAGGTCGGTCTGCACGTTCATCCGGTAGTGGCGCGGCTTGACGGCTTCAGTGACCGATGGGACGTGCTGTGGGAGCATGATTTGAGAACACAGACTCGGCTGCTGAAGCGAGCTCGCGAGATTCTGGAATCATGCGTGGCGCGCGAGCTGCTGAGCTTCCGGGCGGGTGATCTTGCCGCGGACACAAACACCCTGGCGGCCATGGCGGAGGCCGGTTTCGGGATTGGTTCAAATCGCGACTTGGACAGCAAGTGTTCCACTCGCTCCAAGGTCAACGAGCACTTTCCCGTGCGGGGCGATATCGCCCGCGTCGGGGGCGTGGTCGATGTGCCGGTAACGGCGTTTCGAAGTGCGTTGCCATGGTTGGACGGGCCTTATCGCCACCTCGAGGTCGCGGCGATGGGATTCGAGGAGATGCGTGCGGCTTTGCTTGAAATGGTGCGCAAGGGTTACGCCTGCGCCTGCGTCCTCGTCCATCCGGGGGAGTTCTTTCGCTACAGCCGGGGGCGCCTGAGAGTGATCGAAAAAAACTGCCGGCGGTTCGAGCGAGTGTTGCGGTTCGTTACCGAAACGGCGGAACTCGCACCGGTAACGCTGGCCCAGGCCGTAGCTGCGTGGGATGGGGAACACCGGCAGCCGCCGGAGATCGTGTTGAAGCGCAGTGCTTCGCTGGCAAGGGTAGCCGAGCAGATTGCAGATCGTGTGCGGACGCGGTTGGGGTGGTGACACGTAGCGCGTGAATCAGTGGGCCGGATTTGCAATCCGGCCGAGAGAATGTGGAGCATGCCGCGAGAATGACCCCGCCGTTGGCCCGTTCATTCTCGACATCATGCTCAATTCTCTCCCGGCCGGATTGCAAATCCGGCCCACCGGACATCCGCGCCACGGGTCACCGGCAGAATGCCGGCGCTATGCTATGAACAACACAAAGCAATTCAGTTTCCGCGGTTTTCTGCCTTTCGTGTTGGCGGTGACGGCGGTTGTGGCGGTTTGCGAAGGCGCGCTCTACTGCCGGCCGTTGCGCGAGCGTATCCCGTTGCTGCCTCCCTACTACGTTGCAGAGGTCGAAACGCAGGCGGTGTTGGCGGAAGAGGTATTGCGTGAAACGGGTGAGATTGACTGCCTCTTCATCGGTAGCTCCGTTGTCGGGCACGGAATCCGCGCGGAGCTGTTCGACCGTGAGCTGGAGCGCCTGACCGGGGATCGCATGAGCAGTTTCAACGGTTGGGCGTGCGCCCTGATGCCGAGCTGCGTGGAGTTCTATCTGCACAACTTCTGGCTCAAGCGTTTTCGCCCGAAGGCGATCGTCCAGGGCGTGCGCTTGCTCTACCTCAGGTCCGACTACACGCCTTGCGAGCACGCGGCGTTGAAGCGCGGGCGTCATGAACGGCTATGGCTTGCGCCGTCTGCCGCAAACGGTTTTCGCGTGTGGGCGTTGAATCACGTGATGCTCTATCGATATCGCGGATCGTTGCGGGCCTGTCTAAGGGATTTCAACTGGCCGCCTGCGATCGGGCGCGGCGTGGAATTCGACGCGCGCGGCGGGATTGCGCACGAGAACACGTGTCAGGCGCCGGATGCGGCCGGCCTGGCGGCAGCGGATCCCGAGCGGTGGGAGGCACACACGTTCATACGGTATGCGCGGGAGACTACCGACCGCTACCCGCGCGGGTTGGCGGCGCTGCGACGTGTAGGGGAGTGGTGCCGGGAACAGGGAGTGGTCTACGTCCTCGTCAACATGCCGGAGCATCCCGACCGCTTCGACACCGCCGACGGCGAACGGATCTACGCCGATTATCTCGCCGATCTGCGCCGCGTAGCGCAGGAGGTGGGGGGAGAGCTCGTCGACGTCACCAAAGGAGATCCTTGCGCGTACGGCTCGGAGGATTTCGGCCCCGACCGTATTCACATGAACACGCCCGGGGGCGAACGCTTCACCCGTGCCCTGGCCGCCTCTTTCGCCAACTTGAACATTGAGCATTGAACATTGAGCATTGAACATTCTTCCCCCTTCCCCCGAACACTGCTGCTGACATGGAATCCGCCCACGCTGCGGTTTGCCGGCGGCGAGGCCGTGCGCAAGGTGCTGTCGGTCTTGCCTTCCGATCGTGTGCGCTGGGCGTGCCTTTCGGATTGTGCGTGCGAGCTTGGCGGCGATCTTCCCGAGTACGCGGCTTTCGGGCCGCGACCCTGGCACTGGCGGCTGGAGGGCAGCTTGGCAGGTTGCCTGCTGCGCTACGAGTGGGCGGCGCGGCAACGTGCGCGGCGGATCGCCGAGTGGGTGAAGCACTTCAAACCCGAAGTCGTGTGGACGGTGCCGGAACTCGATGCCATAGAGGTTGCCGCGCGGCTGTGTCGGCGTGTTGGTGTTCCGCTGCATTTGACTTTGCACGACGCGCATGAATGCGCGCGGTTCGGAGGGGTTCCCGGCGCATATCTGTCGAGATACCTGGCGCGCGCGAAGCGGCTGATTGGCATGGCAAACTCATTCGATGCCGTGTCAAGGGAGTTGCTGGATCACGTCGGCGTCCATCACGGGAACGTATCGAGAGACAACTCACTCGTTCTGAGGCCATCCGTTCGGCATGCGGATTTGCCGGCTGGCGGCAGTCGGTCCATGCCTGGCAACGAGATGAAGCGCATCGGTGTCTGCGGAACCCTGCGCATCTCGCCCGAGCAATGGGGGCGTTTTCTGACTGCCGTGGGGCAGGCAACAGCAAAGGTGGAAGTCCTGGTTGTTACGGACGACGACTCGTTTCATTCGACAGTCACGCCGCCCGCAAACGTGCGGATTACGCGCCAGTCCTACTTTCAGAGCGAACGCGCTCTGCTGGAGTTTTTCCGGTCGGCGGGACTATCGGCCTGCTACCTCGGTTTATGGCATGAAGGAGGGCGACGGCTGTTCGCGGCGACCTCGCTCAGCAGCAAGCTGTGCGCATATGCGGCGACAGCCGTGCCGGTAATCGTCGACGCTCCGGAGGAGTCCGTTGCCTGGCGTCTTGTCGCCGACTATAACGCCGGCGTCAGGATCGCCCCCGACGGCGTTACCGGCGAGACGCTTGGCTCCCTTTTGCGCGACGGCGATCGCTGGCAAACGATGGCCACCGGCGCGGGGCGTCTCTGCCGGGAAGAGTTCGATCTGGATCGAAACGTAGCGCGCTTTGCGCAGCTGTTGCGGAAGACGGCTGATGGCTACGTAGGCAATTAGCGATGGGGGGGACGATAAAACGGGTGCGCAATCTGTACGCCAAGGCGCTGCGCTACGCACGGTATAGGCTCGAAGTGGCTTTCATCCGGGCGTTCCCGGTTCACGCGAGCAAGTCTCTTTTCAAGAAGACTTTCGGGCGACCGTTGGATCTGAAACGGCCGACGGATTTCAATGAGAAGCTTCAATGGCTGAAGCTGTATTGGAAAGATCCTCTGATCCTGTCGTGCATCGACAAGTACGCCGTAAGGGACTTTGTCAAATCCAGGGGCTGTGGAGAACTGTTGAACGAGCTGTTCGGTGTTTACGACCGTGTCGAAGACATCGACTGGGATGCTTTGCCGCAGACATGCGTCCTGAAAGTCACAAACGGGTGTGGGGTGAACATATTCTGCACGGACAAGGATGAGTTGGATCGGGACGCCACGCTCCACGAACTGAGAATGTGGTGCAAGTACCCCTATGGCATTCGCTCCGTGGACTTGAACTGTTCCAAGATCAGGCCACGCATCGTCTGCGAGAAGTACCTGGAATGCGGGGGTGACTCCTTTCCCACCGACTACAAGTGGTATTGCTATGACGGCGAGGTCAAGCTGGTGTTGGTCTGTAGAGACAGAGGGAAGGGGATAAAGCTGGATTGGCTCGATTTGGAGTGGAACCGACTGGATGTCGGTTGCGAGGGAATCAACACAGGGCCGTTACCGCCCAAACCCCAAACGCTTGGACAGATGATATCG
>CAZKRK010000363.1:0-7885 GCA_964555035.1 uncultured Victivallales bacterium
CTGACCTTTTGATACAGCCCCGTCGCCGCAGCGCAGCGGAGACGGGTGAAGGGCTTTGTCACATCTCACATCTCACCACTCCACACCTCACATCCCACCTCAAAATCTCCGAACATCGACCGAAGAGGGGTCGAACCGACGGACGCATCCGCGACTTGTTGCACTTGACCGAAGGGCCACTGGTTGTGCAAGCTGAATCTTCCGGTAACGCGTAGAAGAGGCGGAGGAACAGAGTGACGACCAAGATCCAGATCCTGGGCACGGGGTGCCCGAAGTGCAATCAACTCGCGGAGAACGCGAAGGCAGCGGCGGATGCGCTGGCGATCGACTACGAGCTCGAAAAGGTGAGCGACATCAACGATATTATGGCGTTCGGCGTCATGTTGACGCCCGGGCTGGCCGTGAACGGCGAGGTCAAAGTCTGCGGCAAAGTCCCGTCGCCTGACGACATCCAACCGATGCTGCAATGAGGGGAGGCAGTCCGCCGTGAGCAAGAGGTACAGAGCCACCGTACTCGCCCTGGTGGGCCTGGCCGTCGCGGCTGTCCTTGCCGTGAAACACCACAATGCGGGTGGGCTGGCGCCTGGGGGCAGGATCAGTTTCGACGGTCAGCGTCCGGTATTGATCGAGTTCGGCGCCGGCAAGTGCACGGCGTGCAAGATGATGGAGCCCGTCCTCGAAGAACTGAGGTCGAAATACGCGGATCGGCTTCGTGTCGAATACGTCGATGCGCGCGAGAATCCCAGACCGAGCCGCAAGTATGACATTCGCGTGATTCCCGCCCAGGTCTTCTTCGATGCGCACGGGAAGGAGCTGTATCGGCATGAGGGTTTTTTTGGGGTCGAGGACATTGTCTCGAAGTGGAGAGAGCTTGGCGTTCCCCTCAGGGAGCGTACCGCGGAGTAGACCATGGAGAATCTCTTTTCAACGCTCTCTCACGCGATAGAAGGAACTCCTCTTCTCGCATGCGGCGCCGCCCTGCTGTGGGGCATCCTGAGCATCGCGCTGAGTCCCTGCCATCTGGCCAGCATACCGTTGATCGTAGGGTTCATTGACGGCCAGGGGCGGATGTCTACGAAACGCGCCTTCCTGACGGCGTTGCTGTTCTCGGTCGGGATACTCATTACGATCGGCGTGATTGGGGCCGTCACCGCGTCAGCCGGCCGACTGGTCGGCGACATCGGCGGCTGGGGCAATTACTTCCTGGCGGGCTTCCTGATTCTGTTCAGCCTGCTGCTGCTCGACGCGATTCCCGTGCCGTGGTCCGGGCCGGGCCAGGTGAACATGAAACGCAGGGGATTGCTGGCGGCCTTCATCCTCGGGCTCGTCTTCGGCGTTGCGCTGGGGCCCTGTACGTTTGCGTTCATGGCCCCCATTCTGGCCGTCACGTTCAGGCTGGCTGCCGCCAACCTGCCCTACGGTGTTCTGCTGCTGTTGCTCTACGGCGTGGGCCACTGTGCCCTCATCGTTCTGGCAGGAACGTTCACGGAAGTCGTGCAGCGCTACCTCAACTGGAACGAGAAATCCAGTGGCGCCGTGATCCTCAAACGGGCCTGCGGCGGCCTTGTTCTGGCCGCCGGTCTCTACCTGCTCTACGTCACCTGAGCGCATCGTCTACACAAACAACGTCGGGGTCTGTCTCTCTGCGTTGTCCCGGGTACGCGTCCATGCTATCTTGTCGTTCATTATGTTTTTCGGCTGGATCAGACGTTTCCTCTTTCCGATATTGCCCGGACTGATTGCGGCAGCGGCGAGCTACGCGCTGGCGCGTCATGGCGGTGACGTACCGCTCAGTCCGCACTCCTGGCTGGGACTCCTGCCCCTGATCCTCCTGGGAGCAACGTTCCTGCTGGGTGCACTCTTTCGCCAATTCCGGATTTCGCTCATTGCGATTCCATGCGCGGCCGTCGCCTGGTGCTGTCTGCCTGTGCACGAGCTCACCCACCGAACGGGCACGGTTGCTGCACTGCTCCTCCCTATCTGGTTCACCGTGTCGACGCTGCAGCAGGAACGGCGTCCGCTCAGCGTCCTCGGTTTGGTCACTCTCTCGTTCTCACTGTTTGTGACAGCGCTTCTCCTTCTCGTCGCCCATGGTAGGGCCGCGGGGGCGATTGAATCGCTCCGCATACTCCAACCGCTCCCCTCGTCCGGAACCTGGTGGAACCTGCCACCCGCCGCGCTTGGACTGGCCGCGGCAGCAGCCGTGGCCCTCCTCGTGCCCCGTGGCCAACGCCGCATCAACGTACTGATTCTGCAAGCGCTCCTTCTTCAGTTGCTCGCACTGAATGCCCAGGCCGAGGTCTTGCGCCTGCTGCCGCCTCAACGGCTGTTCGTCTGCGCCAGCGCGGGAACGGCCGCACTCCTGCTCTGGGCCGTACTCGATGGCGCGTGGCAACACGCCTTTGTCGACGAGCTGACCGGCCTGCCGGGGCGGTGCCCTCTGACTCAGCACCTCGCATCGCTCGGCCGCCATTACTCGGTCGCCGTCGTCGACGTCGACCATTTCAAACGCGTCAATGACCGCCATGGACACGCTGTCGGCGACCAGGTATTGCGCTACATCGCGGCTCGTTTGAAGAGGTGCCGCCCGGGAACGGCGTACCGTTACGGCGGGGAGGAATTCGTAATCGTCTTCTCCGGCCGGCGTTTCACGCGGCACGTGGGCACGCTGGAGGGTCTCCGCGAGTCCATTGCCGAAAAACCCTTCGTGATACGCGGCAAGGCGCGGCCAGAGAAGAAACCAAAGAAGACGCGCAAAGACCTGATGGGGACGCGCAAGAAAATCAACATCACGGTCAGCATCGGCATCGCCAAGCGCGACACCAGCCGTCGCAAATCCCACGAAGTCCTCAAGGCGGCCGACAAGGCGCTCTACAAGGCGAAACGTGGCGGACGCAACCGCGTGTGCAAGGCCTGAGGGCGCGTGTGCGATTCGGCTCATTCGTCTTTGACCACCCGTTGTTCCATGGTATGGTTCGCTGCTGTTTCCCGTTGTCGAGACGTCCTTAACCCGAACTGGCGAGACATGACTGCGGCACGTTTCCGACAATGGCGGCCCCTGACCGTCACTGCACTATGCCTGGCACACGGCACCGCCCTGGCTTCGGCCTGGCCGACCGTACGCGGTGACTACCGGCGCAGCGGCATTTCCCCGGACGTGCTCGCCGCGCCGCTCCATCGCCAGTGGGTCCACACGCCATCGCTCCCCCCGGCACCCGCCTGGCCGCCTCCTGCCGAGAAAAACATCTCGGCCGGCTCCGACACACTCTCACAAAGCCACATCTACGACCGCGCCTTTCACGTCGTCGGCGATTCCAACCGGCTCTACTACGGCTCTTCGGCCGACGACTCGGTCCACTGTCTCGACGCCTCGAGCGGCCGCGTGCTCTGGAGCTTCGCCACCGAAGGACCGGTGCGCCTTGCCCCCACGCTCCATGACAACAAGCTCTATGCCGGCTCGGATGACGGACACCTCTACTGCCTCAAGGCTACCGAAGGAAAACTGCTATGGCGGACACGCGCAACACCCGACGACCGCCGCTTCCCGGGCAACGGTCGCATCATCTCGCGCTGGCCGGTTCGCGCGGGTGTCGTAGTCGACTCAGGCGTCGCCTACTTCACCGCGGGCATCTTTCCTTCCGAAGGTGTCTATGTTTGCGCCGTCAGTGCGGAAAGCGGCAAACCGGTATGGCGTCAGCCGCTGACGAGCTCCCCCCAGGGCTACATGGCGGCTTCGTCTTCGCAACTGTTCATTCCCAGCGGCCGAACGCCTTTCCATCAGGTCGAACGAAGCACGGGCAGGTCTGTCGGCAAGTACGGCAACAGCAAATCATGGGGCCGTGACCTGGTGGGAGGTTCCTTTGCCGTGCTGGTGGACGGGCGCCTTGCAACCGGCCCCAGCGAGGACGGACACATCCACCTCTTTGACGCCAACTCACGTGTGCGCGTTGTCCGCGCACGCGGTCGGCAGCTCATAGTGACGGACGGCACCGCCTTCGTGCTCATGGACGACGGCGTCGAGGCGCTGGACCGCGCGAGTTACATGGAACAGAAGAAATTCGTCCATCGCTGGAAGCGCAAACTGGGCCGCACGCATGCCATGGCACTGGCGCGCAACGCTCTGGTCGTTGGCGGCGAGGGGCGAGTGGCGACGCTTGACGTCAGGGACGGCGACACACTGTGGGAAGCTCGGCTCAAGGGCCGCGTCGAGGGACTGGCCGTCATGGACGGCCGACTGCTCGCCAGCAGCGACAACGGTTCGATTGTCTGCTTCGGACCCACGCCGGCCCCGGACGGCACCGCGCAAACCGGGAGCGGATCCGCGAGCGAAGCGGCTCACCCGGGCCTCTCCGCAAGCGTCAGAGTGCTGGTCGGCAAGTCGATCGAAGCCGTGCCCAATCCGAGGGGATACGCCCTCGTCCTCGGGCTGGAGACTCCCGGCCTGGTGGAGCAACTCGCGTCTTCATCCGGTCTGCGCATCGTCGGAATTGACGCAAGCACAGACCGCGCACGAGCAGCACGCGACCGCCTGCGGCAAGCCGGTGTCTACGGCAGCGGCGCGGCAATTCACCAGGCGCCGCTCGACAAACTGCCGTACGTGGACCAGTCTGCCGCACTCGTCGTCATCTCCCCCGGCCGCCCGGACGCAAGGGCGCTCCGCGAAAGTGCCTGGCGCCTGGTGCGCCCATGCGGCGGAGTACTGGCATGGATGGAACGGACGCCGGAAGGCGGGTCCGACGTGCGGCTGCGCACTCGCGGGGCGGAGACGGGCAGCGGTGACTGGTCGCATTTCTACGCGGACGCGGGCAACACCGCTTGCAGCTACGACGCGTTCCCCCCCGGCGAAACCGAAATCCAGTGGTTTGGGCAACCGGGGCCCCGCCGAATGATCGACCGCCATTGGAAGACCGTCGCTCCCCTGTACAAGAACGGTCGCATGTTCGTATCCGGTAACGACTACATCGCCGCTCTGGACGCCTACAGCGGCGCCGTGCTGTGGGAGCGGGACGTGGCCCGGTCGGTCCGCATAGCGGCCTTCAAGGACACGGGCAACATGGTGGCAACGGACAAGCATCTGTACGTGGCGGCGGAGGACCGTTGCCGGGTCTTCGACGCGGCAACAGGCGTGCAGCTCCACCCCCTGCACCTGCCGCGGGAGCTCCGCTCGACCGACTGTGAATGGGGCTACGTGGCACACGTCGAGCGCCTCCTCTTCGGCAGCGTTGCCAAGCGGGGGGCGAGCTTTCGCCGGCAGCTCAAGGAACTCACCCCCACGATCTGGGGCAATCACCAGCCCCTCATCACCAGCACGGCACTGTTCGCGCTGGACACAACCGACTCCCACAAGACGTCATGGACCTACGAGCCCGAGACCGGGGTCGTCATCAATCCAACCATTGCCGTTGCGGACGGTCGCGTTCTGTTCGTCGAAAGCGGCAACGGCAACGCCGCCACCGACAGTGACGGTCGTCTCCCGCTGGCTGAACTGCTCAACCCTTCAGCTTCTCTCGTGGCCCTCGACGCAACCACCGGCCGTCCCCTGTGGCGCGAAGAGGTCAACCTGAAATGCATGCATCACATCCTCTTTCTGAGCGTGGCCGAGAGAAAGGTCCTGCTGTCCGGCACACGCTACGTTCGCAACGGAGCCAGAAAGCGCATCCGCTACGAACTGAAAACCTATTCCGCCGAGAGCGGGAAACTCGTCTGGGAGAACACCCAGGTCCCTGACTACGACCATGTGCTTGACGGCGATCATGGGGAGCAGGTGCAGCATCCGGCCATCGCCAACGGCGTTGTCTACGGACCGGGGTTTGCCTGCCGTCTCTCGACGGGCGAGCCGCACGACGGCTGGGCCTGGCACAAGAGCCACAAGTGCACAACGCTCTCGCTCTCGCGGCGTTGCGCCTTCAGCCGCTTCTCGAAAGCGAAGAACCCGTTCATGTTCGACCTGGACGACGGCAAGCAGCACCGCCTGACCACGATCACACGTCCGGGGTGCTGGATCAACATAGTGCCCGCCGGCGGCCTGATCCTCATCCCCGAGGCCAGCGCCGGCTGCACCTGCGAGTACCCCATCCAAACCTCACTGGCGTTGCGGCCGGCGAAGTGAGAGTGGTAGCCGTCGGGGGACAGACCTCCGCGTACACCGCGCCATGGCCCGCCCTTCGTAGAGCGTCCGTAGTGTGCGGCCGTTAACGGCCGCACCGGAGGGCGCAGGCCGCACCGACCAGCGTCTCGTCTCCGGCCCCGCGCCGCTGCGCGGGGCCTCCGGCGAGTCTACGAAGGTGGGGCGCAGAGGACGCGAAGCCGATCACAGATCATCAATCGCCAATCATCAATCAGAATGGACCTTTTGCCTCGTTGCTGTCATGCTGTGCTTCACTTCAGTCGAATACGAAAGGAGCTTGACCATGCTGCACGATCCCAGTCATTACGAGCCGCCGCATGAGGCGGAGGCGATCATTCTCGGGCAGGGGGACAGAGACGTGCTGCGGGAACTGGCGTCCGAAGTCGCCGAAGTGGCGGCGCTCCCCGTTCACAAGGAGAAAGCCCGCCTCTGGCGCAAGCTCAACGATCTCGAGGCCGAACGCCCGATGGTGTGGATCAACGAGATCTGCTGGAACGAGATGAACGTGGACGACGAGCTCACCCTGCGTTGCGAGCACGCCTGGGCGCGCGACCAGGAGACGGAGCTGCGCCGCCTGCTCTACCAGTGGCGCCACCTGCCCGGCGACATGGTGGTGGACGACTTCCTCACCTGTCCCCTGGCGATTCACAGCACCGATTTCGGCGTTATCGAGGACGTGGACATCGTCAAGACAGACGAAACCAGCGACGTCGTGTCGCGCCACTTCCACGTGCAGATCAAGGAGCCGGAGGACATCGAGAAGATCCAACTGCCGCGCATCACGCACAACGAACAGGCCACGGAGTACCGGTACCAGGCCATGTGCGAGCTCTACGACGGAATCATGCCGGTCAGGAAAATGGGACAGACCCATATCTGGTTCACGCCGTGGGACTACCTGATTCGCTGGTGGGGTATCGAGGAAGCCATGGTCGACATGATCCTGCGCCCCGACATGGTTCACGCCGCGGTCGACCGCATGGTGGACGCGTGGATGGTTGAGCTGGATCAATTCGTGGAACAGGGCCTGCTGGACCTCGACTGCAACAACACCCGCATCGGATCGGGCGGCTACGGCTACGTGAGCGACCTGCCGGGCGAGAACTGCGATCCGGCCCACGTCAAACCCCGCAACATGTGGGGGTGCTCGAATGCCCAGATCTTTTCCGACGTCTCCCCGGAGATGCACTGGGACTTCGCCATCGCCCACGACATGCGCTGGCTGGAGCGCTGGGGGCTGACCTACTACGGCTGCTGTGAGCCGCTGGACGGCAAGATGGACATCCTGCGGCGCATCACCAACCTGCGCAAAATTTCAACCAGTCCCTGGTGCGACAGCGAGCGCGCGATCGAGGCCATGGGCACGGACTATGTCATCAGCCGCAAGCCGAGCCCCGCTATCCTGGCCGAGGATGGATGGTCCCCCGAGCGGGCGCGTCGGGACATCCGTGAGTTCCTCGACCTGACGCAGGGCAAGTGCCATGTGGAGCTGATTATGAAGGACATCTCGACCGTCCGCTACGCGCCGCAACGGCTGTGGGAATGGGAGACCATCGCGATGGAAGAGGCCACGTGATTGCCGATTGCCGACTGATGGCTCGTGATCTGCGAAGCGAGGCGCATCTGCAACCGGGCCGTCCGATACCGGTCTCCAGAACATCTCGGTCCGAAATGGTGACGGCCGTCCTCGGCCGTTCCGGACGGGCGGGCCTCAGCGGCGCCCTCTTCCGGCGGAGGATCCGCCTTCGCTCCGCTACG
>CAZKRK010000364.1:0-7859 GCA_964555035.1 uncultured Victivallales bacterium
CAAGCCTCTTCATACGCCACCTTCCTTTCTTGCTGAACACGTTGCCACGAAACAGCACGTTCATCATAGGGGTTGGTGGCGTATTGACAACTGTAGCGCTGCGCGCAATCCAAACGCATCTGTCAAAAATTGAATGAAAACGGATGAAGAGGGGGTCGGTGGACGATGACGGACGACGACTGCGGAAGACGAGGGTGTGGTTGCCCTGATCGTGAGCCGTAATCGTCGTGCGTAATCGTCTTCCGGCGGCATGTCGGCACAGCGGTGCCGGGGCTCGGTAGACGAGCGTGTGTTCTTTGACAACTGAGTTTTGATTGATCAGGCCGCTTGGCGAAGCAGCTCGACCCACATCTTTGGGTAGAGCCTTTCGCCTTGCAGGCAGGTCAGTGGCACTGGTGGGTTGGCCTTGAGGCGGCCGTGAGGACGCATGAAGTTGTAGAAGGCCACGAAGAGCGTGGTCAGAGCAACGACCCCATCGAACTGCTTGAAGCCGGCCCGTGGTCGGGTATGGAACTTGTAGGTTCGGTTGAGGCGTTCGACCAACTGCTTGAACGAGCGGTAGGCCTCGCTCTCCGGATCGAGGTTGCGCAACCCAATGACGGTACGCTTGGTGAACAGGTCCTGCTGGGAGTGTTGACGGGCTGCGGTGTTGTAGGCGACGACAGCACTGTCGTAAGAGGGCAGCCCGTCGGTGACCAGCTCGGCGGCATCGCACTTCGGTGAGTCCGGCAGCCCGTAGCAACTGTTGAGCAACGAGAGAGCCGGTTCGGTTTCTCGGCTGTTCGAGAGGTTGTATCCACAGATGGCACTACGGTTCTGCTCGATGATGAACCAAGTGTAATGGGTGATACCTTCGATCTTGATATAGGTCTCATCTGCGGCAGAGATGCCCTTGGGCACCGGACAGTTCGCATCGACAAAGCCGCCCAGATAGCTGGCGGATGCGTTGATGTAGTTGATGACCGTTTGGTGCGAGATCGGGATATCGAAGACCCGCTTGAGCGCCTGCGCGGTCATACGCGCGCTGAGACCGAAGCTGACAGAGAAGGTTAGACAAAGGCCTACGGTATGGAGGTTGTTGTGAATGCGGTTCAAATCAACCGGTGCATTGTCCGGCCTGGCCACAGAGAGTTCTTCGGATGCGAAGTGATATTCTCTGAACAGGTAGTGCAGCTTGAACTGGCTGGTGTTACCAGCCGTGCGCATGGCCCGCTCTTCGGGCGTCAGTGCTGCCAGGTTGCGTTCGTAGACAGGGCAGTGTTTGTTCGGGCATTTGTAGGCTGTGCAGATACCGTCCTCTTTCCATCGAAAGAGAGCGTTGCCGCAGTGCGGACACCAGTAGCGCGATTTGCTTTCGCGTCGTGATTGACTGGTCGGGGTGGTTCTTTTGCAGATCTTACAGAGAACCTGGGACCCGAGTTTGCCGTTGTTCAGATAGAGATACCGCGCCGGAGCGTTGCAGTGCTGGCAGCGGCACTTCTCGGGCACAGATCTGCCGCCGCGATGGCGGACAATGGAAATGGGTTTGCCGTGTTGTTGCTGGTGCTGTTGCTGAAGCACTTGCCAATCAGGAACGTCGCTCTTGGGGTTGGGTGGCTGCAGAAGTGGCAGAGTCGGGTCGACACGAAACTGTCGGTAATGCGGAGGACGATCCTCTGACGGCTTCAGTTCCATATCAAGGCGTGAACCGGTGAGCACCTCCTGGAGTACAGGCACAACGGAAGCCAAGTCGTTGAATGTAAGATGCCGACAGAACCAGCGAACGAGCTTTAACAAATCATTTTTCACGTAGGGTCCTCCCTGTTCTGCGTGTTGGAGCAAGGGGCAGGGAGTGATCCTACACTATCAATCAAGACTTAGAGAGATCGGTTAACGAGAACGGGCGACGAGAACGGCTCACGAGTTAAGGGCCTCAATCGTCCACCGCTATCGTCGCCCGTTATCGTCAACCGAAAAGGCAGGAAAATGGGGGAGAAGGTAGAAATGGTTCTAACCCCCTACAAGAAAGAGAATTAGACAAGAATACGTTCTGTCAGCTTTGACAGAACGATCCAAACCGCAAGGAGATCACAATGGCAAAGGTCGAGTCTTTCGAGGATCTGTGGATATGGCAGGAAGCAAGGGTGTTGGTGCGGGAGATCTACAGCGATTTCGGCCCGGAAACCCCGGCAGGCCGTGACTACGGATTCCGAGGGCAAATACAGACGGCCGGAATCTCCATCATGAACAACATAGCCGAGGGTTTCGAACGACACACCGATGCCGAGAAGGCAAGGTTCCTGGATATCGCAAAGGGCATCGGGTATGTCTGCGCCGAGCTCGCCCGGCAACGTCGGGAGAAAGCCGCCAATATCTCCAAAGGGATCGCCACGCTGAGTTCACACTTTCGCACGTAGAGACGGCGCACGCACTTGACCTGTGACCTTGGACTTGAGACCTTCGACCGGAGACGGGGCCGAAAACGGAACAGCGAAGGGCAGTGCAGGTTGGGTTGTGGGCCCCGGCCCGCCTTATTGTATTATGCGAACGACTGCCCTAACCGGACGCTTGAAGCCGCCGTCTCCGGCGGCTTCAAGCGGTACGGTTCAGGGCTTTGTTCGCAATCCTCTCTCACCGTATTTGTCTTATGGCAATTCCACGTGTATTCGATAGAAAGACTGGTCAAGACCGTTCGTATCAATCATTAGGTCGGGGTCGCCAACACCTTCACGTGGTCCTTGACCCGGAACAGGAATCCAGTTGGTTGCAAGGATATTGGAGCAGCTTTTCAGTGTGTAGAGCCTGTTTGTCGAAGAACTGAAATGGACTCTTATGGGAGAATTATGCGTGATGTCTGAGATCGCAAGATAGGATGCTGCGTTCGTTGGCTGCGTATCGGCGATGTATTCTTCGATGTCTGTAAACGGGTCAGAATCGGCGTTTGCTGATGGCGCATTGGATGATGCCGCATTGAGACCGGAGTCATTTTCCCATCCATCAGGGATCTGGTCGCCATCGGAATCCGCCGAAGGATTGACATACTCGTAACAACCCATATCAACTACTGCGCTGCCGTCGTTGTCCCCGTCAAGTGGCCTGGGGATGGCATCGAGGTCAAAGGAGGAAAACATGAGCGGGGTGCTGCCTGCATCGATGCAGGGCGACACCGGTTGAAGATGGTAGTTCGGTGGTAGGTGGCTCACGAAGAGTGGCGCGTTTGTAGTACAGCCGTCAATTCCGTTAGTCACTCCCGTCGATGCACAAGTATGCAGGATTGCCTCCGCAGCACGATTCCGAATGTCCTGTCCGGTCGTAGCTGAATTGGACCATACAATGCAGTTGTGTATCTCACCTGATGCCAATTCGATTCCACCCCCTACCACTGCCTCATTCGCAACGACTGTGCAGTTCTTGAAAGACAAATTGGTGCAGAGACCGTCAACACGAGATCCACCACCCCATTCGGTGGCTATATTGCGAAGCATCAAACAGTTGTTGATTACGCCATCGGAGCCAGGGGAGACGTAAATACCACCTCCTGAATCTGCCCTATTGCTCACCAGGACACAGGAGGAACAGATAGCGCCATCGCCAACAAAGTAAATGGCTCCTCCTCGAGTATCTGTTTCTGCCGAGTAATCGGTTGAGTTATTAGCGAAGTAGCAATCGTAGAGTGCTCCATCACTTTGAAGGTAGACGGCACCGCCATTAGCGGTCGAGTTGTTCGCTTTGAGCGTGCAGTTGGTCAAGGTGCCGCCGTACAAGCCTGCACCACCGCCCGACCATGCAGAATTCGCTTCGAACGTGCATCCATCCACAATCCCCGCCAAGAACAGTTTAGCCCCACCGTAGCCGAAGTTTGCCCAATTACTCACGAAAATGCTATTGTCAACGTATCCGCCGTCGTTCAGGTACACGCCTCCGGCATTGTTCGCCATATTCCCGTTGAAGGCGCAGTCGAGCATGACACCGCCGCCGATCCCTTCGCTGCCCAGGAGAAAGGCGGCTCCGCCGAGGTCTGCCGTGTTCACATTGAAGATGCAATCCTGTATGAATACCTGTCCATCGAAGACCGAATCTACATATATGCCGCCCCCGCAATATGCACAGTTTGTGGCCAGCACACAATTGGTGACTGTACCTCCTCGAAACAGGAATACCGCACCACCGCAGTTTGCTGCGGAGTTGTCGGTTAACTCACAGTCACTCACGGTGCCACCATAGTAGAGAAAGGCACCACCCCCGCCGTCAGGGGGGGCACCAATAGCAGAGTTGCCTTCCAATGTACAATTAGTCAACTGCGATCCTTCTTTCAGATAGGCACCGCCGCCTGACTTCGCGGCATTAGTACACAACACACAACTTGATAGTGACGCGTGGTAATCGAGGTATGCGCCTCCGCCATAGTTTGTTGCGGAATTCCCCTCTAGAGTGCAATTGTTCAGGGTTGCGTACATATCAAGATAAACGCCAGCGCCTGAGTAGCCAGAATTGCCTTTCACCCAACAGTTGCTCAGGGTGGCACTGTCTTCGAGGTAGACGCCTCCGCCATAACGGTTGTATTTTTCGGTGCCGGAAAGCATGGTGTGGCCGTTCGTGATTGTGAATCCCTTAAGAGAGCAGTTTTGACCGATGAAGGCGCCCCGAACAGCATTAGAACCGCAACCACCGCCGGAGGCTCCTGCACCAGCAATTGTCGTAAACTCCGGACCATTGACTGAACGTATCGTAAGATACCTGGATGTAACACACACGCGGTTGGCTAGTTGGTAGCCGGGAGTGACTGCGCCATCCGTCTTGTAGATACCATTTGTGACGAGTACGATGTCAAACCAGTCTGCGACATCAACGGCAGATTGGATGGAGTGAAATGCGTTAGACCACGTTGTGCCGGGGCCGTCACACGAGCTGTTCGTCCAAACATGGAAGGTCTCGGCAAGCGAGGAGACTGCCATGAGTGCCGACATGATGGATACGGGCAGAATAAGACGTGCTGCAGTTGAGTTCATGTATGTTCTCCTTTCTCTGTTTCTTTGCGAACGTCGTGCGTCAGGCTTTTCGCGCGCCAGCGTGAAATAGCCTGCACGCATCTTGTTCGCAAATTCGTCATTTGTCGACTATGGCAACACAACGCGGTAGAAGCATGTCGAATCGGTGCCATGGTCAGCATCAGTGAACTGAAGCACTTCTCCTGTGGGAACAGTATTGGTTGCGATCGGTGACCAGTCACCCGTCATCAAATTGTTGCGGAGTTCAATAACAATCTCTTGCCCTTCACTGCCAGCTATATCAAAGGTGACACCACCTGGCGCCATGTCTCCGTGAATAACTTCAGGCCAAATCGCTGTGGGCCTGCCGGCAAACGTGTCGCCCCATGAGCCCCGGTACGCATAGCGGTAATACATGGTCGCAGTAGAATTCCAGTCAAAGGGAGATCCCTCAGCTGAAGGAGGCAATGCCATGAACATGACGGCGGTCAGGTTGGTGCACTGCGAAAAGCTCCCATCGCCGATGCACGTCATGCTTCCGGGGATCGTCAGAGTCACCAAGCCGTCACATTGGAGGAACGCCCAATCCGCAATATTAGTGACACTATTGCCAATGTGCACGTTCGTCAAAGAATTGCACCCTTGAAATGCGCGCTCGCCAATAAGCGTGACACTGTCGGGGACGCGAAGAGTATCCAACGGGCAGTCAGCAAACGCATAGTATCCGATACGACTAACGCTGTTGCCGAGCGTGACACTGATGAGGTTTGTGCACTGGTTGAATACCCCCTCGCCAAGATCGGTCACACTGTCGGGTATGGCGATGTCTGCTAGGTTGCCACAGAGCTGAAAAGCATAATCCCCGATGGACGCAATGCTATTTCCGAGATGAGCAGTGGTCAAATCGTAGCAGAAATTGAAGGCCTCCTGCCCGATACTCGTCACCGTGTTCGGTAGCGATATGCCAGGCAGGTTCTCGCAGCTCTTGAACGCACGATCACCGATATTTGTGATACCAGCGGTGAGTGTCACATTGGTCAGGTTGTAGCAGCGGTTGAATGTGTCATTCCGGATGGACGAAACCGTGTTCGGAATCGTGATGCAGGGAAGGCTGAAGCAACAATCAAAAGCATGCGAACCGATGGCCGTGACGCTATCCGGAATGGCTAGGTGGTTCAGGTTTGTGCAGCTCCAAAATGCGCGTACACCGATGTTGGTGATGCCGTCCGGAAGTGATACAGAAGGCAAAGCTTCGCAACTCTCGAATGTAGAGTCGCCAATATGTGTAATGGCGTTTCCGATTGTGACATTCGTCAGGGCGTAGCAGTAGGATAGAGCTCCATCGCCAAGAAGCGTAACGCTGTCGGGGATGACAACGCTGGCCAAGCTGCTACAGTTCACAAAAGCATCGTGACCAATGCGCGTTAGGCCATTCGTCATGTTTACAGTGCCGAGGCTGAAGCAGTATGAGAAGACGCGATCTCCAATAGCTATCACGCTATCGGGGATAGTCACGCCGGTCAGGCTGTAGGAGCTGGCAAAAGCTTCATCTCCGATGGCAGTTACCGCTTTCGCATCAATGGTGGAAGGAATTACTATGTCCTCCGCGCTACCAACATAGCCCGTGATGGTAACAGAGCCATTGGCGCTATATAGGAAATCGCCATACTGATCGCCGAAAGCCATCGGGGCTGCGGACAGAAGCAATACCGTCACAGCAGACAGAACTCGACGGGCAATAGCGGTTCCATGTGCTTCTGAAGGCTGAGCAGGCGACATTCGTGTTGTGTTCATTGCGCTATTCCTTTCTCGTTGATTTTGCGAACGCCGCTCTTCACCAGTGGCCGAAGCGCAGCGTAGGCCGTCTGGTG
Organism: uncultured Victivallales bacterium; assembly: GCA_964555035.1. Classification (GTDB taxonomy): domain Bacteria; phylum Verrucomicrobiota; class Kiritimatiellia; order UBA8416; family CAYOBW01; genus CAZKRK01. The sequence continues at coordinate 6,839 of CAZKRK010000364.1, forward strand.
CAAGAGCTTGTTGGCCGCCTTCAGTGAAACTCGATGGTCGTTACCAGCCTGAGCGGGATGAAGACCAGACCTTCGCGATCCTGAGCGAGAATGGCGTGTTGACTACCAAGCAACGTCAGTGTCGCATCTGCCGTCGCTCCGCTCTTCAGAGTAACGGATGCCTTCGGATTGGCACCCCATTCGGACATTTGGATCGTACGCACTTTGCTGAGAGGCAAGTTGACCGTTGCGGCACCAATCATGAGGGTGAGATCCGCAGCAATGTTGCCTACGGACTTCAGATAGCGGTTGGGGCATGTGCTCGGGCAGTCAGCATGGACGGTGCAGCCGGCTTCCGTAGTCTGGTAGTAGAACCCCAACTTCTCGAACGAAAGCTCTCGACCGCCCACAACGATGGTACCACGGTACGTAGGGCCAGCACCGGCTACGGGCAAAGAACCGTTCTGGATAACCGATGGTGCCTGACCTATAATCTCGATCTTGGCCATGCCCCCATGCTTCACGAACTCCCCAAACCCGAAGTCGCCAAGATTCTCCGTTCCTACGGCTCGAATGGTGGTAGAGGGGCGCTCGGTGGTGGTGGCCCCAGTGACACGGATGAGTCGGACCTCTTTCTCGCTCACGAACTGTATCTCTCGAATGTCCGACAGAGGGAGGAGGCGAAAGACGGAATCGTCCACGGAGCCGCCTTGCAGTTCACCACACCGGCAACACATGTTCTGGATGCTCAGCAGCGGCCTGTAGTCCTGCACGAGACGGAACTGGGTGATCTTGTGTTGCTGACCGCCCTTGTCTGTGACGATAGCATTCACTTGAGCATTCACTTGGGGATCACCTGCGGTCACATGGCCAACGTGCGCCAGCAAACAGAGCCAAGTGGCCATGACTACCGTTCGGGATCCCATCGGGCTACGCCGGGCGTTTGTCATCTTGATCATGTCTGTTCCTCCTTTGGCCAACGTCTGCCCTGACCAGACGCTGGCAGACGCGTCCGCGCGGCTGTCAGCGGTATGGTCGAGGG
>CAZKRK010000365.1:0-7828 GCA_964555035.1 uncultured Victivallales bacterium
CCCGCTCCTGCGACACAAGGTCGCAGGGGGCGTGGCCATAATGAGAATTGCTGTTCGTTCCTGTTCGATTCTTGACAGAAGCCCGGCTCGTATATTATCGGAAGGCATGAGCCTGCTTCTTCGCATATCGGTTCTGTTTCTTGTCTGCCTCGTTTCGTCCCTGCATTCTGCGCGCGCCCAGCAGGCAGCGCAGGGCGCATCTCTTCCCGATGAGGTGGCGGCGGTGCGTGACAAGTATGTTGCCATGGTAGCCGAGCTGGAGGGGACGCACGACAACCGGATACGTGCCCTGCGGGCAGAGTATGTCGATGCGTTGCTCAAGGCCGAAGCGGCGCTCAGCAAGAAGGGCGCCGAGGGACCGCTGAGCGAACTACGCAAGGAAAAGGAGCGTTTTGCCCGTTCCCGCCACTGGCGGCTCGAACAGAAGGATCGGATCCCCGCCACGCTGCAGACCGTCTTCGATGGGTTCAAGAAGAAGGCGACCGACATGCAGACCAAACGCGCCGCGGCGCGCAAACGCCTGGACGACTACTGTCGCGCGCACCTCCAGAAACACAAGCGTGCGCTGACCCAGCAGAACCGCATTGCGGAAGCCATGGCGGTCAAGGCTGTTCAGGACATGATTGACGGGTACACTCCGCCTGACACAGACAGGCCGCATCTCGCCGAAGGGCAGGAGCCGAAGCCGTTCAAGACCGCGGGAGAACTGGACAAGTACCTTGCGGGTACGCGCTGGGCGTTGCGCTGGCGGGGCGGGCGGCTGCCCGCGCGACACAGGGAAACCCTGAGCTTCCACGTCGGGCGGGTGCTGCGCATCATCGACGACGACGGCAGTGTCGAGAAGACAGCCTACGGCGTGCGTGACGACCTCTCGGTTCGTGTCGGAGGCAAGTACGAGAAGACCATTGCGTTCGACCCCTCCTTTACGGTGTTCAATTTCGACGACCCGCGTCGCCAGCGCTACCGTCGGGGATTTCTTGCGGAGAAAGCGAAACCCGCTGCCGCAGGCGACACATGGAAAAACCTCGTGCTCTACTATCCCCTCGACGAGGTGAGCGAAACGGTCAAAGACAAAGGGCCGCTGGGCAGGCACGGCAAGGCCACGATGACGGCCGTCGTGTTCTATGGGCGCAAGGAGAACGCGTACCAGTTCAACGGCAGGAGCTCCATGATCCGCGTGGACGGAGCCCTCAACGTGGATGCATGCGACGCACTGAGCGTATCGGTGTGGATCAAGTTGCCCGGCAACGTCCGTGATGCAACGATCTTCCGCTGGCCTGATACGGCGCAGTACGGGGGCACTTATATGGCCGTCTACAAGGGGCGTTTCCGCTATCGTTTCGGATCGGGCAAGAGTGAAACCGGGCGCGAGCTGTCGGCGACGTACACTCCCGACACCTGGCACCACGTTGCCATGGTGCACGAGCGCGTTGGGGCCAATGCCGTATACTTGGACGGGAAGATGATCGATTCCCGCCCGGCCCTCCCGTTGCGGGGCAACTCGGATCAACTCATCATCGGGTGCCGGGCGGACGGCAAACCGTTGGACCGGCCGTTCGTGGGCCTTATCGACGAGCTCATGGTCTTCAAGCGTGTCCTCTCACCGTCAGAAGTCGAGATGCTCTCCCGCGGCGTCCGTCCCCCCGAAGCACGCAACCCCGGCCCGTCAGCGGAAACCGAGTAGCAAGAGGCCCGGGCTCGGACCTCCTTGCCTCTCCATCGTGACGCGTGACGTCATGCGCGTTGTAACGGCTTGAGCCTCGTAACGCTACACAATCCGTACGGGTTGACGCGTCGTTCCGGTCGACCGGAAAATGGGAATGACACCGTGCCGGTAGCGGTAGCCCCGGAGGGGCGACATAGTAGAGCCTGGGGTGGAGCGGAACCCCAGCAGCCCCGGAGGGGCGGCATAGTAGAGCCTGGGGTGGAGCGTAGCGGAACCCCAGGACACCGGCGCGAGCATGGGAACAAGCCCCGGAGGGGCGACATAGTAGAGCCTGGGGTGGAGCGTAGCGGAACCCCAGGACACCGGCGCGAGCATGGGAACAAGCCCCGGAGGGGCGGCATAGGCGGCGCGAATCCGCATGCCGCCACGCACCAGCCCCGCGGTCGAACCAAGCGCCTATGGCGCCCCTCCGGGGCTCACCGGGTCTGCTGACCGACGGGTCCTGGGGTTCCGCTACGCTTCACCCCAGGCTCTACTATGACGGCCCTCCGGGCCTATGCACGGCGTTGCACTTCGATCACCGGAATCGCCGGCAGATGCATGCCGGGCCGTGACGAGGGCGAATGGGTGTCACTGACAATTCCGAGAGGTCCTCTGAGCTTGGCGGGGTGCGTGTCTGACCGGTCCCCGGTTTTGCCCCGGGCTGGGACGTGTGTCCCCTTCTCGTTGCGTCGGGAGAGCGTAGGCTGTATTGTGCGAGTTCCAGGGAGGAAATGCGAGTATGACAGCAAGAAGTATCACACGCATCGTTGCGGTCGCCGTCTTGGCAGGCGGGATTGCCTGTGGCGCGGAGCAGAAAGGGAAGCGCCGGAAAGCGAAAGCGCCGGTCGCGTCTTCGACGGTCCGTGGTCATCGCCTTTTGTTCGGGGGGACCGAGCTTCGGCGCGTCTATCTATTGGATGCGGACGGCAGGGTCGAGTGGAGCTACCCGACGACAGGCCCGGTGTGCGATTTGGCCCAACGGGACAACGGCAACGTCCTGTTCTCCGACAAGCACAAGGCCCAGGAGATCACTCCGGACAAAACCGTTCTGTGGGAGCACAAGGCGGCCAGGGGCGAGGAGATCTTCACCTGCCAGCCCCTGCCCGGCGGCAAGGCGATGGTCCTCTGCAATGGATCCCCGCCCCGGATCATGGAATTCGACACAAAGACCGGCGCCCTGGAAAAGGAAATCCCCGTACCCACAACAACGAAACGAGTGCACGGTCAATTCCGCGTCGGCCGGAAGACATCCAGGGGTACGTACTTGCTGCCCTACCTGTCGGAGAACAAGGTCTGTGAGCTGAACGCGAAAGGCGAAGTGATCCGTACGATCGGCAACATCCGCGGGCCGTTCCAGGCAGAGCTTCTCGAGAACGGGAACATCCTGATCGGCGGCGGATACGGCAAGCAGGTCATCGAGGTCGCACCGGACGACCGCGTGGTGTGGAAGGTCGAGGCCGACGAGCTCCCCGGCGAACCCTTCAAGTTCGTGGCCGGTATCCAGCGGCTCCCGAACGGCAATACCGTGGTCGTCAACTGGGCCGGGCACGTCCCCCGCGCGCCAACCGCGCAGATGCTCGAGATCACCCCGGCCAAGGAAGTCGCCTGGAAATTCAACGACTGGGAGAACTTCTCGGCCCTCAGCAGCGTGCGCATTCTGGGCCACAAGGGGGAGAACTAGTTGAGCTCGGCGGAAGTAACGTAACATCGCTTCGTCTCGACCGAAGTCCCGGACATGATTGATGATTAGCGACTGATGATTGTTGATTTCTGAAGTCGTGTTGTCGGATTCTCGAAGAAGTCGGTTGGTGTCGGACGCTGTCGGAATCCTGACAATCCCGGTACGGTAGGCGGTACTTCACAAATCACAAATCGTCAATCGCTAATCGTCAATCAACCACTCACGTTCACCTATTGCGAGACTGCTACGCTATTTACGCCCAGGAGCACTAGCTCGGTGAACGTCATGGGGCACGCCGGCACGAGGTCGGGCCACGACCGATAGGCCCCGGATTGCCGGGCGGGTCGAGGGCGTCGGCGACGGAAGAAAGAAGGAGAAGTAAGATGGCGAAGCGATATTGCATCATGGCCGTCACGCTCGTCGCGTGGCTCGGGGGAATCAACATGGCATCGGCAGCAGCCCCGAAGGCGTTGATCTCAGGGTGGCCGGAGTACGAGAAGACGCCTGCAGCCGCCGATTGGCTGCTTGACGGGGCGCCCTTCAACGCCGGCTTGTACAAGACCGCCAACCCGGGCGAGTTTGTGCTGGCCAACGGACTCGTCGCGCGGACCTTCCGCATTGCGCCCAACGCGGCCACGGTCGGCTTCGACAACCTGGTGAATGGTCAGGCCCTGCTGCGCGGCGTGAAGCCGGAGGCGATTGTCGAGATGAATGGCGTCCGCTACGAGGTCGGCGGGCTCAAGGGGCAGCCCAACTACGCGTACCTGCTTCCCGAGTGGCTGAATGCTCTGAAAGCAAATCCGTCTGCGCTGCAGTTTTCCGGGATGGAGGTCGGCGCGCCGAAGGAACGCATGGGCTGGAAGCGCGTGCGTCACCACGCGCCGGACGCCGAGTGGCCACCCAGGGGCGTCTGCCTGCGTATGGATTACCGCATGGCCTACGGCGCCGCGGATCCTTCAGCCCTGGCCCAAGCCGCGGCTGCGAGTGACGACGGTGTGGTCGTCTCGGTGCATTACGAGCTCTATGATGGTCTGCCGGTCATGAGCAAATGGCTGACCGTGGCGAACGGCGGTGACGCCGAGATCACGGTGAACCGTTTCAGCAGCGAGATCCTCGCCCTGGTTGAGCGCGACAGTTGGGTTGAGGTCAGGGAGAACGTCGCGGTGCCGCGTCCCGACAGTCTGCACGTGGAAACCGACATGGCGTTCAGTGCGTTCAACCATGAGTGCGGGAACCGCCACGTGGTGCATTGGCGTTCCGATCCACAGTACAGGACGCAGGTGAACTATGCGCGTCAGACGCCCTGCCTCCTGGTCGTGGAACCGACCTATGGCCCGGAACAGACCGTCGGCCCCGGCAAAACATTCGAGAGTTTCCGCACCTTTGAGCTGGCGTATGACAGCGGGGAGCGTGAACGCCGCAGCCTGTCGCTGCGCCGCATGTACCGCACCATCGCGCCGTGGGTAACCGAGAACCCGCTCATGCATCACATGAAGGTCGCCCGTCCGGATGCCGTGCGCAGGGCCATCGACCAAGCCGCGGAAGTCGGTTTCGAAATGATCATCCTGTCCTTCGGTAGCGGCTTCAACATGGACAACGAGAGCGCCGGCTATCTCGACGCCTGGAAATCCGTCGCCGACCACGCCAGGTCGAAGGGGATCGAGATCGGCTCGTACTCACTGCTCTCAAGCCGCAACGCCGGGGGCGGAAACATGATCGTGCCGCCGAAAGGGCAGCGTTGTACGCACGGGCGCTGTCCGGCGCTCACCAGCCCCTGGGGACAGGCGTACTTTCGACGGCTGTACAAGTTCTTCCCGCGCACGGGGTTTTCGCTTCTCGAACATGACGGCTCCTACCCCGGCGACGTCGATGTGACTGCCCGTCCACCGCTTCAGAAGGGGGAGAAGGACTCACGCTGGGTTCAGTGGCGGATCGTCAGCGACTTCTACAAGTGGTGCCGCGCGAACGGGATCTACCTGAATGTCCCCGACTACTACTACCTGTCCGGGTCGAACAAGTGCGGAATGGGTTACCGCGAGGCGAACTGGTCGCTGCCGCGTGCGCAGCAAGTGATCCACACACGGCACAACATCTTCGACGGCACCTGGTACAAGACGCCGTCCATGGGCTGGATGTTCGTGCCCCTGACGCAGTACCACGGCGGCGGTGCGGCGGCCACGATCGAGCCGCTGGATAAGCACCGTGATCACTACGAACGCATGCTCTACAGCAACCTGGCTCTTGGCGTACAGGCCTGCTATCGCGGACCTCGCCTCTACGACACCGAGGCCACAAAGGCCCTCGTCAAGAAGTGGGTCGACTGGTTCAAGCAGTACCGCGATATCCTCGAGAGCGACTTGATCCACGGCCGCCGCGCCGATGGGCGCGACATCGACTGGATGCTGCACGTCAACCCGAAACTCAAGCACAAAGGCATGCTGGTGGTCTTCAACCCGCTGAGAACCGAGGTGACAAAGACGCTGAAGGTGCCGCTCTACTACACCGGCCTGACCGAGGCGGCGAAGGTGTCGGCGATGGGTGCCAGGCCCGTAACCCACGAGCTCGCCCGCGACTACACCATCGACCTGCCCGTCACCGTCCCGGCCGAAGGCATGTGCTGGTACGTGATCGAATCGGCCAAAGGAAAAGCCCGTGCAAGCCCCCATCCTTGACAGGAATTCCCTTGCCCTCCAGACTCTCACCATCATGAAAAAGATCTGCCGCCTCCTTGTTTTCTTCTCGCTGCTTTTCTCGCTTCGTGCCGATGAGCCCGCCCTGATTCCCCGGCCCGTTTCGTTACAGGTCGCGAAGGAAGGTGACTACGTCCTGAAGAGGGGCACCTTCGCCCACGTGCCGAGGATGGCGGCACAACTCTATCTCGAAACACTGTCGCAGGCCGCGGGATTCCCCGTTCGTCTCGCTCCGGCGGATGCCTTCTGTACGATCCAGTTTCTTTCCCCCGACTTCCTGCCGGACGATTTGGCCAAACCGACCGGCGAAGGCTACGTGATGCGGGTGCTCCCCACCACGGCGATCGTGCACGCGGCCACCCCGGCCGGGCACTTCAACGGCCTGCAGACCCTGGCCCAGCTCCTGGCCGGCGCGGAAAAGGACGGCAGCGCCCTCAGCCTTCCCTGCATGACCGTCACCGACGCCCCCCGTTTCGGATGGAGGGGCTACATGCTCGACGAGAGCCGGCATTTCACGAGCCCCGAACCGCTCAAACGCCTGATCGACGCGATGGCCCACTACAAACTCAACCGCCTCCACTGGCACCTGACCGACTCCCCCGGCTGGCGCATCGAGATCGAAAAATACCCCCTTCTTGCCGAGGTGGGGTCCCGTGGTTCGGAAACCGATCGCTCCCCCGACGCCCCGCGCCAGTTCTATACCCGGGAGCAGGTCCGCGACATCGTGGCCTACGCCCGCGCGCGCAATATCACCATCGTACCCGAGATCGACATGCCGGGACACGGGGATGCGGCGAACATCTCCTACCCCGAACACAGCGGCGGGGGCTTCACTCGCAAGAAGGGCAACTCCTGGCCCAACTTCACCTTCAACCCCGCCCGTGCCGAAACCCTGGCCTTCCTCGACGATATCCTGGCCGAAGTCGCCGGCCTCTTCCCGGACGCCGGCGTGATCCACTTCGGCGGGGACGAAGTCCACTACGGATGGAAAAAGTGGCCGGAGCTGCCGGCGGTCAAGGCGCTGATGCAGAACGAGGGATTCACGGAGCTGCGCGAGGTAGAGACCTGGTTCAATCGCCGCACCGCCGCGACCATCAACCGGCTGGGTTTCGAAACCGCCGGCTGGGACGAGATCGCCGCCTGCGGTCTGCCGAAGGACAAGACCCTGGTGTTCTGGTGGCGGCACAACAAGCCGGAGGTCCTGCGCAAAGCCCTGGACGACGGCTACCCCGTGGTCATGTGCCCCCGCCGCCCCTGCTACTTCGACTTCGTGCAACACGACTCTCACCAGAAGGGGCGCCGCTGGGGCGGGTTCAACCCACTTGACCAGGTCTACGCCTTCCCCGAATCGCTCACCAACCTGAAGCCCGGGGACGCTGCGCTGATCCGCGGCATCCAGGCCTGCCTCTGGACGGAGACTACCGTGACCCAGGAACGCCGGGACTTCATGACTTTCCCGCGTCTCCTCGCGCTGGCCGAGGTCGCGTGGACCCCGACCGGCCGCAAGGACTACGCCGGGTTCGAGCAGCGCCTCAAACCGCACCTGCCGCGGCTCAGAGAAAGAGGCTTTTCGATCTACGACCCGTTCGCCGACTCCCCCGAAGTCACGCGCTAGCCTGGAATGGGGAACCGGGGGGACAGGTAATTTCACCCTAAGAAGAGCAGTTGCCCGCAGATGACGCAGATAGACTAGGTAGACCCCATCCGAAAAGGGTCTACGTTTGCGAAACGCCCGTCAATTGAACCTGG
>CAZKRK010000366.1:0-7816 GCA_964555035.1 uncultured Victivallales bacterium
GGCAAGGGCGAGCGGAGAGTGGGCAAAGCCCGGCGGGGGCCCCGGCAGGTGCAACAAATCGCAGATGCGCCCCTTTTTCGCAGATGCGCCCGCGAAAAAGGCCCCTCGGTCATTGCTCTGGACAGGCAAAAGCGTCTGTCCTACGATACCGGGGAGACTACGGAGGTGTGATGTGGAAGCTTACGCGATCTGTTGGAAGGAAGGCGAGCAGGTACTCAGATTTCCCATATCGGCCGTCAAGCCCACGAGTATTGGACGCGGTCCGGGAAACCTGGTGCAGCTTGTCGATGACCACGTTTCCAAGCGGCATGCGACTATCGGTCTCGAGGACGGTGAGTGGCGCATTCGGGACTGCGACAGCCAGAACGGCACGTTTGTGAACGGCGTAAAGGTCTCGGAGGCAGTCCTTGAATCGGACGACACGATTTCCATCGGTTCTCACCGCATCACGTTCAAGATAGCGGACGGCGAGTCGTTCGTGCCCGATCACGTCATCAACCTGTCCGACGAGGCCGACAGCGTGACGGTAGTCGATGTCAAGCCGCCGGGAGTTGGTTGATCCTGGAAACGGCGGTTGTCGGTGATCGGTGATCGGTGATCGGTGATCGGATGTGAGTGTGAGATGTGGAGATTCGAGTGTACGAGTAGGTGTACGAGCAGGTGATTGGCGGGGCTTTTCCGTACTCGTACACTTACTCGTACACACATATCTCTCCCTGCCGTTTTCAAGTCGAAGACGGGTGGTGACAGGAGAAGAACAACAGCCAAAAGGTGTCACGGAAATCAGGACGTGACACCCGTGACGCTCCTCTCTTGTGCCGACTACCCAAAGAACTTGCAGATGGTGCAGTGGCGGCAGTCGAGGTGGGCGGGGGGAGTGAAGGTCTTGCCTTTGCGCTTCGCCATGAAAGCCTGCAGATGGTTCATGCCGCCCAGCAGGCAGCCGAGGGCAATGAAACCTCCGGGCGCCAGGACCATCAGGATCATGGGCGAGTAGCTTCCGACCTGGAACTTGAGGTCGCCCCAGACGGTGATGGTGCCGGCGCCGAGTACCTCGCGGCAGGTGCCCAGGACCGCCAGCCCCAGCGTGAAGCCGATGCCCATGCCGATACCGTCCGCGATGGAAAGCAGCAGCGGATGCTTGGAAGCGTAGGCCTCGGCCCGGCCGAGGATGACGCAGTTCACGACGATCAGCGGGATGAACAGCCCCAGGCTGGCGTGCAGCGCCGGCGCGTAGGCATTCATGACCAGGTCTACCACCGTCACAAAGGTGGCGATGACGACGATGAAGCAGGGGATGCGTACCTTGGACGGGATCAGGTTGCGCACGGAGGAAATCACGATGTTCGAACAGAGCAGCACGAAGGTCGCGGCGACGCCCATGCCGAGGCTGTTCTCAAGCGAAGTCGTTACCGCCAGGGCCGGGCACATGCCCAGAACCAGGCGGAAAATGGGGTTCTCTTCCCATATGCCGCGAATGAACTGCACCCATGCTCCGCGAATGGGCTGTAGAAGACGCTTGATTAAGAGCTTCATTTGAGACTCTCGATCTGGGGTTTGAACCCCTTGTACACGAGGACGCCCTCGTCAACGGCCTTGACTACCGCGCGTGACGATATCGTCGCGGCGGTGACGGCGTCGACGTGACCGCCATCCTTCTTGACCTTGAGGATGGCCGTGGCGAGCGGGAACACGAACTGCGACTTGAATATGTCCGCGTCGATGTTGGCGCCCAGTCCGGGCGTCTCTTTGTGCTCGATGATGTCGATGCCTTGCAGCCTGTACTCCGGCACGTCGATTCCGGTCATGAGGCGGATGTCGCCGCCGTAGCCATCCTTGCTCACCGACTCGAACGCCGCGCCTACGACCTTGGTGCCGAGTCGCGCGATGTAGAATGTCACCACATCGGATCCGTTTGTGGCCGCGAAAGTGTCCTCGGCGGGGTTGTTGTCGAATTCGGGCAGGACCTCCTTCATCGCGTCGGCGCGTTGCTGACGCTTGACGGCTTCGATGCGGGCCCTGGTCATGGAGTTCACGACGGAGAGCAGCACGCCGGAGAGGATGCAGATGACGGTGAGAGTGCCGACCAGTTTGAGGAAATCCTTCACTTTTTCTTCCCCTGCCCAAATATCCTTGGTTTCGTGGCGCGGTTAATCAGCGGCGTTACGGAGTTCATGAGGAGGATTGCGAAACTCACTCCTTCAGGATAAGCGCCGTTTGTAATACGCCGGATAGCCATGGTCAAGACACCGCAGCCGATTCCGAATACAACCATGCCTCGCTTGGTGACGGGCGTGGTGACCATGTCCGTTGCCATGAAAATCGCACCGAGCAATAGGCCGCCGGAAAGAACGTGGAAATGGGGCGGCATGTTGTGCGCCGGGTCGACCATCCACAGGCCCAGCGCGATAGCCGCGACCGTGCCGATGTAGTAGACTGGTGTTTCCCAGTAGATGCACCGGCGCCAGAGAAGGTAGACGCCGCCCAGCAGGATCGCGAGGGCTGAGACCTCGCCGATACAGCCGTTCATGTTGCCGATGAAAAAATCCAGCGTGGCGCCGCCGTCCATGACGAAAGGCCACTCCACGTCCCCGCCGTTCTTCGCGGCCTCCTTCACGGCGTCCTTTACCATGCCGAGCGGTGTGGCCGTTGTGACCGCATCGGCCCAGCGCGGCATCCACTGCGACCAGCTCGTCATGGGGCCGGTGAACGAAATCAACAAGGCGGCGCGTCCCACCAGGGCCGGGTTGAAAGGATTGTAGCCGATCCCGCCGAAAACCTGCTTGGCGATGGCAATGGCGATGATGCTGCCGATGACGGCCATCCCCGTAGGCAGCGACGGCGGCAGGTTGAACGCCAGCAGCAGGCCGGTCACGACCGCGCTGAGGTCGGTCACGCCGATGTCACGCCGCATGGCGATGCGGCAAAGCAACTCGACCAGCACGCAGGAAACGACGCAGGTCGTCATCAGGCGCAGCGCGTCCCAGCGGAAGAAGAACAGCGCCGCGGCCATTGCCGGCACCATGGCAACGATCACGTCGAGCATGATCCGTTGCACCGACGAGCCCGAATGGGCGTGCGGCGACGAGCTCACGACGAGCAGCGGCGTTGCCTTGGGTTGTTCCGCGGTGTCACTCATCTTTCTTGGCAGCCTTCTCTTTCTCCTGCCGGCGCTTCAACATGACCTGGGCCTTGCCCCGTCGCATGTGCTGCACGAGGGGACGATGTGAAGGGCAGTCGAATGCGCAGCAGCCGCACTCGATGCAGTCGAGCACGCTCAGCTCCTCGGCGGTTTCGTAGTCTTCGGCCTCGAGCATCTGGCTGAGTTCGGCCGGCATCAGGTACATCGGGCAGGCGGCCACGCAACGGCCGCACGATATGCAGGGCATGGATGCGAACGTGCTGACGCGCGAGGGCGGCAACAGCAGCAGGCCGGAGGTCGTCTTGGTAGTGGTCACCTCCAGGCTGTCCTGCGCGAAGCCCATCATCGGACCGCCGGAAATCACCTTGGCGAGCGGAGCTTCCGTGCCGCCCCGGAAATCGACCAGGTCCTGGTAGGACGTGCCCAGTCGCGCCAGGACGTTGCCGGGTTTGCTCACCGGGGTGCCCGTCACCGTGGTCACGCGTTCGGTCAGCGGCCTGCCGTTGACGACGGCGTCCCAGACGGCGAGCGTCGTGCCGACGTTCTCGACGACGCAGCCGACATCCATCGGCAGCCCGCCCGAGGGGACTTCCTTGCCCGTGATTGCGAAGATCTGCTGCTTCTCGGCGCCTTGCGGATACTCCGTCTGGAGCGCGACTACGGCCACGTCGCCGGAAGCGTCGCGGGTGGCGTTGTCCATCGCGGCGATGGCGTCCGGCTTGTTGTCCTCGATCGCGATGCGGATCGTCGTGGCTCCGAGGATCTTGGCGACGATGCGCGTTCCGGTCCAGATGTCGTCCGCGCGCTCGAGCATGAGACGGTGGTCCGCGGTCAAGTACGGTTCGCACTCGGCGCCGTTTACGATGAGGGTGTCGATCGGTTTCTCCGGGGGGGGGGAGAGCTTGACGTGGGTTGGGAAGCCCGCGCCGCCCATGCCGGCGATGCCGGCGTCCGCGACCATCTTGACCAGGTCCTTGGGATCGCGGTCATCCCAGTCGGGGGCGCCTTCAATGCCAACGACCCAGGCGTCTTCGCCATCGGGTTCGATCATGATCGCAGTCGCGCGTGCACCCGTGGCGGTCGGCGCTTCGACTACGTTCTTGACGGTACCGGACGTGGGGGCATGGACCCTGGCGGAAATGAAGCCGGCCGGTTCACCGATGAGTTGGCCGCGCAGCACCGCGTCGCCTTTCTTGACGACCGGCTTGGCCGGGGCGCCCAGGTGCTGGCTCATCGACACGCTTAGCTGCGACGGCAGCGGCATCTCCTCGATGGCGCTTTTGCGGGCCAGCTCCTTGTGGTAGGCCGGATGCACGCCGCCGTTCACATGATGTTGTGCCTTCAGAGTCGCCATCGGCGTTCTAGCCTTCCACTTTCACAATGCATTTGCCCGGACATTTCTCGATGACCTTTTCTTCGTCGTCGATCGGATTCGCGTACTTGCGCAGGGCCAGGAAACCATCCATCTCAAAGCCTTCGCCGCCGAATTTCACGCAGAGGCGGCAGCCGATGCAGCCCACTTCGCAGGCCTTCTTCACGATCGGACCTTTGTCTTTCGAACTGCACATGACGTGAATGGTCTGGCTCTCGGGGACCATCTTGACCAGGTTGCGGGGGCAGGTCCTGACGCACTTGGCGCAGCCGATGCAGAGCTTGGGGTGTACGACGGCGATGCCGGTTTCGGTCATTTCGATCGCGTCGGCCGGGCAGGCGCGCGCGCAGCTTCCGTAGCCCAGGCAGCCGTGGGCGCACTTCTTGTCGCCGCCGCCGACGGCGTGCGCGGCGCCGCAGTCGGCCACGCCGTTGTAGCTGAACTTGCGCGGGGCCTTGTCGGCGTCGCCCCCGCACAGCACGATGGCGACTTTGCGTTCGGCCGCTTCGGCCGTCATGCCCATCAGCTTGGCGAGGTCGTCGATCACGACCTGGCCGCCGGGGGCGCACAGGTTGATCTCGGCGCCGTGCAGAACGATGGCGTGGGCGTAGTCCGAGCAGCCGGCGAAGCCGCAGCCGCCACAGTTGGCCGCGGGCAGGATTTCCTCGGCCGCAACCACGCGCGGGTCTTCTTTGACGGCCATGAACCTGGCTGCCAGCGCCAGGGCAATGCCGCAGGTCAGACCCATGCCGCCGACTGCCATGGCTGTTATGACAACTGGACCCATCTACTTCACCAATCCCGAAAAGCCCATGAAGGCCAGGCTGAGCAGGCCCGCGGTCACAAGGGCGATAGCCACGCCCTGGAAACACTTGGGCGGGTTTGCGCGGTCGATCTTCTCGCGCAGTCCCGTAAAAATGACCAGGGCCAGCGCAAAGCCGAGCGAGGCCGCGAATCCGAATACGACCGCCTTGCCGAAAGAGTAATCCATCTGCACGTTCAACACGGCCACGCCGAGCACGGCGCAGTTCGTCGTAATGAGCGGCAGGAAGATCCCGAGTGCCGCGTGCAGTCGCGGGAGATAGCGTTTCATGGCGATATCCACCAGCTGCACGAACGAGGCGATGACCAGAATGAACGCGATTGTCTGCAGATAGCGCAGGTCGGCCTTGAATATGCCCTCGGGGGAAAGCAGGAAGCGCTGCACGGTCCAGGTTACGGCCGAGGCGGAGGTCATGACGAAAACCACGGCGCCGCACATGCCGAGAGCGGTGTTCAGTTTCTTCGAGACTCCCAGGAACGGACAGATACCGAGAAACCTGGTAAGCACGAAGTTGTTGACCAGCACGGCGCCGATAACGATGAGGAGGTATTCGATCATTTCGTTCGTTTCAAACTGCCCCAGGCAACACCGGAAATCCGACTCTGCTTCTCATGAAAAAGCAAAAGGCGGTGACAATATAGTTACCGCCAATTGGAATGGAAGCGAAAAAGAAAGAAAAAAGTGCCCGTCGGTGTCAAACGGCAGCGGTTGTCGCCACGGAGGCGGGGATGCCCCCTTCGTAGAGCGTCCGGAGTGTGCGGCTGTGTGCAGCCGCACCGGAGGGCGCAGGTGCGCGGACCGGCTTCTCGTCTCCGGCCGGCGGCGCGGCGCCGGCCCGCGGCGAGTCTACGAAGGTGGCCACGTGCCTGCTTGGCAGCGAATGAGTGGGAGAGAGAGCAAGAAAACGAGTAGAATCCAGACACCCAATCGACCAATCACCCCGTTGACCAATCAACCAACCCTAGTCCGCCAGTTCCCCCGGTTTGAATATGCCGTTTTCGGTGACTATGCCGGTGATCAGCTCGGCGGGGGTTACGTCGAATGCGGGGGAGTAGACGTCGATCCCGTCCGGGGCCGTGCGGCGACCGAAACCGTAGGTGACTTCTTCGGCGCCCCGCACTTCGATCTTGATTATGCGGCCGGTGCGCGTGGCCAGGTCGATGGTCGAGGACGGGGCCAGTACGTAGAAGGGGATCTTGTGGGCGCGGGCCAGCAGGGCTACGCCGTAGGTGCCGATCTTGTTGGCGGCGTCGCCGTTGGCGGCGATTCGGTCGGCGCCGACGAACACGATGTTGATGCGGCCCTCTCTCATGACCTGCGCGGCCATGCTGTCGCAGATCAGCGTGACATCGACGCCGGCTTCGCGCAACTCCCAGGCCGTTAGTCGCGAGCCCTGGAGGAGCGGGCGCGTCTCGTCGGCATAGACATGAATCGATTTGCCCTGCTCGGTAGCGACGTAGACCGGGGCCAGGGCCGTACCGAGCTCGGAGGTGGCGAGACTGCCCGCGTTGCAGTGGGTCAGCACACGAGAGCCGTCGCGGAGCAGGTGTGCGCCGTGTGTGCCGATGGCACGGCACATCGCGGCGTCTTCGTCGCGTATGGCCATGGCCTCGCGAATCAGTTCTTCGACGAACTGCGCGGGGGGGCGCGTTTCGTTTTCCACGGCGGCGACGCGCATGCGGTCGAGTGCCCAGAAGAGGTTGACCGCCGTGGGACGCGAGGAGGCCAGGTACGAAGCATTGCGGTCGAGGAGCTCCAGCAGCTCGTCCGTGGAGTCAGCGACGGCGCTCTGCAGAGAGGCGGCCAGTCCCATTGCGGCCGCGATTCCGATCGCGGGTGCGCCGCGCACCTTGAGCTGCTTGATGGCCTGCCATGTTTCGTTGATGTCGGTGATGTCCAGGAAGACGAGCTCGGCCGGCAGACGAGTCTGGTCGACCAGGCGCATGCGTCCCGGATAGACCCCCGCGGCCGGATTGTCGGCAATCCACTCGATTGTGCGCGGTATCGGCATTGCGTCCTCGATAGAGATCAGGCAGGCGCTCCGACGTGTGCGTCGGTGGCAAGGGCGAGGTCGACAACGTTGAACGTGTCATCCTCCTGATACACCACGATCGTGTCGGATCTGTGGGCGGTTGCCACGAAGTCAGGGTGTTCGATTCGGAACTCCCGGCCATCCGCCATATGTATGGTGAATGGGACGAAAGGTCGCGAGTGAATTAGCGTTCGGACTTCGTCAACTCTCATTCTCCCCTCCCAAAACGGTCGAGACAATACCCCCATACGACATGTGAGGGCAACCGATCTCTCTGCGTGCGTGTGTTCTTGCCTGCCCCCACGCGACGGTTAAGAGTTAGTCTACGACATGAAGCAGGGCGTGTAAAACGATTTCCCAAATCCGCGGCCGGTGTGGTGGCCCTGTCGGAATCCCAGCAATTCTCATTATGGCCACGCCCCCTGCGACCTTGTGTCGCAGGAGCGG
>CAZKRK010000367.1:0-7802 GCA_964555035.1 uncultured Victivallales bacterium
TGGGGGGATCGGACCGCATCCCCGTCTATCTCACGGCGGGCAGAATGTACGTTCCTTTCGGGGTGTTCAGTAGCCATTTCATCAGCGACCCACTCGTGCTTGAACTCGGAGAAACAAGGGAATCGGCCATTCTCGCAGGGTACGGGAACAGTATGGTTGAAGTTCAGGCCGCGGTTTTCAATGGGGATCTGCATGAAGGCAACGATGGAATTAATAATGTTGTCGCGTCCGCTACCGTGACTCCCGTCGACGGCGTGCGATTTGGCGGTTTCTGGATTTCCGACATCGGCGAATCCGATGTGCTGCAGGAACTGGCGGAGGGTCGCTTCGAAGAGGCCGATCCTGCGGTCCACGAGGAAGTGCACGGCGTGGGCGCATTTCTGCACGCCGAGGTATGGAAGTTGGCGTTGGACGTTGAGTACATTACTGCCACGAAGGACTTTGCTTCGGGGCTGTTCGGCGATGAAGCGCTTTGCCCGGCCGCATGGAATGCCGAGTTGGCTTTTCATTCAGGGGCACGGTGGGAGATCGCGGCCAAGGCCGAAGGAAGTGACGATTTCCCCGAATTCCCGGAAACACAATGCGGCGTTGCCGGATCAGTGGCGATCACGGATTCGGCCACGCTGGCGGTCGAGTTCCTTCACGGGGAATATGAAGGGGAAACACCGGACCGCAACATGGCCACATGCCAATTTGCGCTGGAGTTCTGATACCCCTTTTCATTAGCTCCGTTGCGCCAGCATCGTGCTTGCATCCGACTGCGCATAGTGACACTGTTGCCGCAATGCTCAGGGGATGTATGTGGTGGTGTCGCAGAGGTGAGCCATGCCCGAATCGGAGTTGAGCGGATAAGGCAGGAGATTCTGAATGAGAGTCCTTGAATTGAGAAGCAACGGCTTCAGATCACTCAAAGACATTGTATGGGAGCCAGGCGATCTGAACGTGCTCATTGGGGCCAACGCGGCGGGGAAATCGAATCTGCTGCGATTGCTGGAACTGATCGCCATTTCCGCCAAAGGACGGATGGGCAAGTACATCCAGGAAGCGGGAGGCATGGAGCCCTTGGTTTGGGATGGTTCGGCTAATGGCATTCATTTCAGTCTGAAGTCGTCGCCCATCGAGAAACAGCGCTCTGTGGAACGCGACAGCTTGACATACAAGATGGACTTGATGCGGGTTGGCCGAGTACTCTCTGGGCAATCTGTTTAGGTCAGGAGAACTGGAACAAGGTTTGGATGAAATGCTGACCAGGGCCAAAGCCGCGGGGCTATGATGTTGAAAAGAAAGGCGTTGCCGTTTCTCGCGAGACGACGTTTTCGTGGCTGGCATCCGTAGCTGAATGAAACCGCAACTTACGAACGAACAGCGCAAAATCGCGGCTGAGATCAAACGTCTGTACCGACGCGAAGAGCCATTGAACATCACTGCCGTCAAACGCCGATACCCTCGGCTGATGAAGCGAGTCTATGCTGTCAAACCGTTCTGGGGATGGAAGCGGGCGCTGAACCGTGCCGGTCTGATCTATGCGGACATACGCGTTGAGCTTCTTGATTTCGTGGAGTGCGAGTTGTGCGGTCATCGTCGGGCATCTCTGGTCACGCACCTGTGGAAGAACCATGGGCTTGCGGCAGGAGAATACCAGGCAGACTTCCCTGGCGCCGCGATCTTGTGCGAGACGCTACGCGCTTCGACCCTCGGGAGATCAGTTCACAGCCGCAAGGCGAAACTGATCATGCCGCATTGGGAGCCTTTGTGGTCGCCGGAATACGTTTTGGACCGAACCAGCGAACTGCACAGCCTGGGGTATCAAGTCAACATACAACACCTGAACAAGAGCGATGCCGGACTGCCGGCCATGGGTCTGAGGTACTTCGGATCATGGGATGAGGTCATTTGTCGTATCGGCCTGGATCCCGAGCAGACTCGACGCAAGACGGACATGACCTACTGGGATCATGCAAGAGTCGTCAGGGAAATCCTCCGCAGAAAGGAACAGGGACAAGGTCTCAACTTCTATGCTGTTCACAGCGGTGAGGATAGGAACAAAACCCTTCTGGGGGTGGCATACAAGGTCTTCGGCAGTTGGGATAGCGCGCTTCAGGCTGCCGGACTCAATCCGTTGGAGACGAGGAGGGCAATCTGGAACCCATACCCAACTAAAACAAAAGTTCTTCAGGCAATCAGGCGGAGGAAGCGTCGAGGACTGCCGCTGAACTATGCACGGAGCCGCCAAGGCACGGACAAAGATACCCGCCTTGTTGACTCCGCCACCCGATTGTTCGGGAGTTGGGGCGCAGCCCTGGACGCAGCAGGAATTTCCTACGGCAACGTCCGTCGAGACAGAAGCAAGTACTTTGAGAAGAGTGCAATCCTGAAGGCAATTCGGGAGCGGAAGCGGAACCGCCTTGCCTTGAACGCGGGAAGAGTCACACGTGAGGACCAAATGCTCTATCACTGGGCACTGATCAGGTTTGGCTCGTGGACGGAAGCGCTGACGGCGGCGGGACTGGATGCGAAGAAGGAATCGGGGATCAAGAGGAAGTACCCGACACCCGCGAGCGTCCTTGCCGCGATCAGGAAAAGGAAGCGGCATGGACTGCCCCTCACGTCTCAGGAAGTTCATGTCGGACAGTACAGGGATTCGGTCCTCCTCAAATGGGCGAGGGAGTACTTTGGGAGTTGGAACAAGGCACTGGCCGAGGCAGGCGTTTTGCGGCATTGACTGTATGCGATTTCGCACACGTCAAGGATTGTGAAGATGGAGATTGACCGCGCTTCGGATCAATGTCGCTGTACGTGGGCATAAGACAAAACTCTCCATGGCGTGCTTTCACATGCCGATTTGCGCTAGCGTTTTAAGCGTCGTCTTGATAGGGTCCGAATGTAGATGGCAGGGTAAGCATGAAGAGACTTGCGGCTATAGGCAGCGTCGTCATCTTTGTTGTCGGCGTGCTTGTGGTTCCCGGGTTGCATCAGGTCGATGGTTGCCCGGGAGACTGCTGTGAGTCGTCTCATTCGGAACCGTCGAGCGCGGATCGTCAACACGACAACGAGCGCGCACCATCCTCCCCAGCGCGAGATGACGGTCACGATTCCGACAACTGTGCGCTCTGCAAACTTGCCGCCACAGCAACAATGGCGGCCGACAGCAGCATTGAGGTCGTACAAATCGTCCGCGAGGCCGAAGACCTCTGCACGTCGCACCCCGTGGTCGTGCCCCACAGTGTGGTGCGGCTTTCTCTTGCCAGAGCTCCCCCATTCTCTTCCCACATAGGTCGAGACTTGGCCGAATAGCCGTTCTTCAGAACGGCTCCGACCGCCCCTGAACCGTCCTGCCGCCGTCGCCAAGGCTATGGCGAGCCAAGGAAGAAGGGTTCTACATATCAATTTCATTTTGGGAGGAAGTATCTATGCAGCAGAAACAGATTCTATCATTGGCCTGTATTGTGGCTGGAATGTGTGTGATTTCACTGGGGGCCGCCGAGCCCCAACCCGACGATGACCCAAAGCTTGAAGCACTGCGTCAAGCAGCCCAAGCCGAGGTCTCGGAAGAAGGCCGGGAGGAGCCACGCGAGGAGACGTTTGTATCTCGGGCGCTGGGCCTCCAGGCCTTGAATCCCGAGCTCAGCGTGACCGGCGACTTGCTGTGGTCGTATACCGACGGCGAGACGACCGACAAAGAGTCCGACTTCATTTTCCGTGGGCTTGGCCTTCACCTGGAAGGGTATCTCGATCCGTACACGCGGTTCAAAGCAGCGGCATCGCTCGACGAACACGACGTCCACCTCGGTGAGGCGTACATGACGCGCTTCGGACTCCTGCCACACGTCAACCTGACTTTGGGGAAGTTTCGACAGCAATTCGGCGTGGTGAACCGCTGGCACAAACACGGTTTGGACCAGGTGGATTTCCCGCTTGCGTTGCGGCAGATCTTCGGACCGGGCGGTTTGAACCAAACCGGCGGCTCGCTGGATTGGACCATGCCTGAGTTGATCGGCCTGTCCCAAGAACTGGTTGTGCAGGTCACCGACGGAGAGAATGGCCGGGTGTTCGCGGAGAATTCGGACAACTACCCGAGCGCCCTGGCGCACTACAAAGTGTTTCGCGATCTGACGGCATCTACTTACGCTGAGCTCGGCCTCAGCGGTCTCTACGGCCGTAACAGCGAGTGGACAGTGGGCGAACGTACGATTGACGAAGAGCTGGATGCCTGGGTTTTTGGCGCGGACCTCACGGTCATGTGGGAACCGACTCACCGCATGCGGTACCGCAACGTGACCTGGCGCACGGAAGCGTATGCACTGAACAAGGACATCCTTGCTCCGGACGGATCGGGCGAAGATACGCTGAAGACGTGGGGGATCTACAGTTACCTGGAGAGCAAGGTGTCCCGCACCGTCATGCTCGGCGTTCGAGTCGACTACTACGAGCCGGACGTAAAGGCTTACGCGGCATCGGAGAGCGTGAACCTGAATCCCCTTGCGGTCACGGAAAGCGGAGCCCATCGCTGGCAGGTCTGCCCCTATATCACGTGGCACCAGAGCCCGTTTGTCCATTTCAGGGCGGAGTATGACCATGCGGACGGTAACGGCACGGGGCCGGAAGAGGACGTGTTCTGGTTGCAGTGCATCTTTGCCGCGGGACCGCATAAGCACGAGAGGTATTGATATGACGGACTTCAGATTTCAGATGCCAAATGGGACATTCTGCATTTGCCTTGCAGCCATGTTGTCTTCCACGGCGGCAATGGGGAAACCGCTCCGGGTCGTAACAACGTTGCCGGACTATGCCGACATTGCAGAACGTATCGGCGGAGACAGGGTCGAGGTGACGGCGATTGTGCATGGTGAGCAGGATGCTCACTACATTCGTCCAAAACCATCATTCGTGGCCATGGTCCGGCGGGCGGATCTGCTGATTGACACCGGGCTCGATTTGGAGATGTGGCTGCCGACCGTGATCGACAAGTCGGGCAACACGAAAATCCGTAGTGGGCAGGGCGGTTACGTGGCCGTATCCAAAGGGCTGAGTCTCCTGGAGAAACCCAAAGTCGTCTCACGCATCGAAGGAGGGGTTCATCTCTATGGAAACCCCCACATCACCTGCAGTCCGGTGAACATAAGAACCGTGGCTCGCAACATTGCGTCCGGACTGATCAAGAACGATCCGGAGGGGGCCGCGCACTACCGGGAGCGGACGGACCAGTACATCCGGCGGCTTGATGAGCGGCTGTTCGGCAAGGCCCTGGTCGACATGTTGGGGGGCGACGCACTGGCCGACCTGGCCGCGAAGGGGCGCCTGCTTTCCTTTCTCGAGAAGCAAGCGTATGAGGGCAAGCCGCTGGTGGAGAGTCTCGGAGGTTGGATGCGCGAGATGCTCCCGCTTCGGGGCAAGCCCGTCGTGACCTACCACAAGAACTGGGTGTACTTCGTCACCCTGTTCGAGCTGGAGGAGGCCGGCACGGTGGAACCCAAACCCGGCATTCCTCCTTCCCCAAAGCACGTGCTGGAGTTGACGAGTATGATGCGCAAGCGGAAGATCGGGTTGATTCTTGCCGCCAACTACTTTGACGAGCAGAAAATCCGCACGGTCGCAACCCGTGTCGACGCCGAACCGGTCATCGTTCCCCTCTACGTGGGGGGGAGCGAAGATGTAGAGGACTATTTTGCACTCGTGGATTGTTGGGTGGACGGCCTACTGAGCGCGGCGCGAAAGAAAAGACTGATCGAATAGGAACGCACGGCGGAGGATCCGTCTCCGCCCCTGGGCTACGACGTGACTCGCCGCCGTCTCCATGGCTTGTAGGGGGAGGCGGCCGTCCCCGGGTGTTCCGACTGTGAGGCAGACAATGAGTACGGTGACGGAATTCTTCGCGATGCAGATCAGCCTCATTGCGGTCGTGTTGGTGTTACACACCTACATGGGGCTGCACATCATTCGCCGCGGCATCATCTTCTGCGACCTCGTGCTGGATCAGCTCGCGGCGTTTGGAGTGGTGGTCGGGATCGGACTTGGCATTCGTTACGGAACACCGTTGTCCTACCTGCTGGCGCTGGCCGCTGTGTTGGTCGGATGTGTGTTGCTCTCCGTATTGCGGCCCAGGAACGAGCGGATACCGCAGGAAGCCGTCATCGGCATTCTTTACGGCATGGCGCTGGTCGCGTCGCTTCTCCTGGCGGACAAGATGTCTGATGGCGGCACCTATTTCAGCAAGACGCTGGTCGGGTCTATGCTCTGGGTGTCGTGGCCGTTGGTGGGTACGACGATCGGCGTCTATGGTGCCCTCGCGCTTCTGCACTATGCCTGCCGGCGTCGTTTTCTCCAACTCACCGACAATCCCGACAACCTTGCGCGACGGGTTTGGTGGGATTTCGTGTTCTTCCTCACGCAGGGAATCATCACGATCCTCATTGTGCCCGTTGCGGGAGTTCTTCTTGCCTACGGGTTCCTGATGATTCCTGCCGCCATCGGCACGCTGTTCAGTCGCCGTTGGGCGCCGGCGTTGCTCGTGGGGTGGACCGTCGGCCTGGCCGCCTGCCTGCTGGGAATTGTCTACTCGTACCGGACGGACAGTCCATACGGTCCCAGTCTGCTGTTGTCGATGGGGCTGTTCTTCGTACTGGCCCTTCTCCTCCGCGGCCTGTTGCCGGGGCGCAAGGCATTGCGTGAGAAAGGAGTCTCGTCATGAATGCGCTGGCCATGTTGGGTCTCCCCTTGCTCGCGTGCGTCATGATGTCCGGTATCCTGGGTTACCTGGGATTACATGTGCTCAAGCGCCAGGTCATCTTCATCGATATTGCCGTAGCGCAGGTGGCAGCGCTGGGCGCCACCGTGGCACACATCTTCTTTCATGTCCACGGCGACTCGCCGCTGGCACTGGGCAGTGCGATCGGTGCGACGCTGTTGACCGCCCTCTTTTTCGCCATCGTCCGCCGCCGAGTCCGGCGGCTCCCCATCGAAGCTACGATCGGCATCACTTACGCGATCGTTGCCGCGGGAACCCTCTTTATCATCGGCAAGAGCGCCCGCGGGCACTCTCACGTACAGGAGATGCTGAGTGGAAGTCTGCTCTGGGTTGGGTGGCGGGAGCTGGGTTGGTCCGCGTTGGTCTTTGCCATCGCCGGCGCCTGCTTCTGCAAGTCTCGTCGACCGTTCCAGAGAGTCTCAGACGATTACGAGCACGCCGCTCGTCAGGGCAGCCGTGTCATCGTCTGGGATTTCCTGTTTTATGCGCTGTGCGGCATCGTGATCACCTTTGCAGTCCGTCTGGCCGGGGTAATTGTCGTATTCTGTTTTCTGATCATTCCGGCAACACTGTCGGCACTGTTTGCGAGAGAATGGGGCGCCCGGCTTCTGATCGCCTGGCTTGCCGGAACGGTGGGCTCCATTGCCGGCTTGCTCTTTTCCCTCTGGCTGGACTTCTCCGCCGGTGTCTCGGTATCGCTGTTCCTTGGGATCGCCCTGGTCCTTGCCGGCACGTCGACCATGGTGATTCACGGCCATTCAGCCAGATCGGGATCCTGAGAAAGGCCTTGCGAGCAATCGGTCTGCGTCACTATCTTCTATAGCGATTGCGCTACTCGCTGCCACCGCAGTAATGCAATCATGCCACCCGCTTGAGAGGGCCATGACTTGGAGCATCGTTCGCAACTGTTTCTGCTGCAAAGCACTGTGCAGCCGAACGCATGTCAGTGCCTGTTTGGCACGCTACGTGCAAAGAGAATGGAAAAAGCAGCGGTACGGACGTGCTTTAGTGACTCACCCTCCCAAAGCTGTCGAAAAAAACAAGAAAAACCGGCGCT
>CAZKRK010000368.1:0-7749 GCA_964555035.1 uncultured Victivallales bacterium
ATCGTTAACCGTTCGCGTCGCCGTTCGCGTTGACCGACTCCCCGCTTTCATCCGTTTTCATTCAATCTTTGACAGAAGCTGCGCGGAGAGAGGTCGCCGCAGCGCAGCGGAGGCGGGTGAGGGGACGGGCGGCGGCCACGCGGAAATCGGCAGTCCCCGCCTACTTCTCCTCCGGCTCGTACCAGAACGACCGCCAATAGCGTTCGTCGATCTCGTATGCGTCGCAGGGCGTCTCGGGGTCGAGGTCGGGCGCGATAACGCCGTAGCGTTGCATTTCGCGCATGTAGTGCCCGTTGGGGCGGAAGCCGGGCATGTCGAAACGCCCGGTCTTCTCGAGATGGGCCTTGGTCTTCTCGACGTTGCCCAGCAGCTTCCGGTAGTCGGGGTCGCTGGTGTCGGCGAAAACCGGTTCTTCGCCACAGAGCTGGAGCCCACCGGCCTTCTTGGCCAGTGGCGCCAGCAGAACGAGCGACTCCTCGGGGCGCGTAAGGTTGGCGTGCAGATCGATATGCCGCGGCAACCGGGCAGACGACCGTTTGCCCGTCTTCTTGTCCAGCTTTCCGTGGCAGGCCGCGCAACGGCGCTGGATCACGTCCTTGTCGGGATTGAATCGGACCATGCCCGTGCCGAGCGACGCGTACGTGCCGGGATACGGAGCGCCGGAGTCAATCCAGAGGCAGATCGTCTCAAACTCACGGTCGCCGACTTCGGCGTTGCTGTGTCCATCCCTGAGCCGTTTGACGAGCGGACTCGCCGAAGACCCGATTCTGCGCGGTGCGATGTTGCCCCTGGCGTCACGCCCGTGCGAAACCTGCCCGCGACTCATCAGCGCCGCATAGGAGTGCGAATACCACGGCCCGCGGTCCCCCGTGAGCGACAGCTTTGCGACGAACTTCTCGTAGTTGTGACAGCGAACGCAGTGCCGGTCCAGGATCGGCTGAACGTCGCGCGGAAACTCGAAGACATCCGGCCGGTGTGCGATCGGCTGGATGCGGCTCGGTGCGCGACGCATGGCGGTGAGCTTCGTGCGGCCCGCCGGCGGCTCGACCCTGTGCTCGTGGCAACCGACGCAGGCGGTCGTCTCGCCTGGCATGAGACTCACAAACGACTGCATGCGCTTGACCGACACTCCCTTCTCGTCCAGCGCCACAAAGAAGAGCGGGCGCATGGCGGGCGCCTCGAAATACGCCGACCCGTCGGGCTCGACCGGAACCGTGCCAAGGATGCGCGGTAGCGTAAAGGAACCGCCCAGCGTGATGGGCTCCATCGTCCCGCTGAAGTTGACGGGCTTCGGCAACGTCTCCAGCACGAGCAGTTTCTTGATCTCGCCGGGCTTGACCCCGTCCATGTTCCGGCCCCGCGTCACATCGGCCAGCACCAGCCGGCCGGTCGCCTGCGACCAGTCCGTGCGCGAAAGGATGCGCGGCTCGCGCGGCCGCGCCCGCAACGGACGCGGCTCGTGAACGTCAAGATGCTTGAGCTCCGCCGGCAGCGTGTAGATGGCCTCCGTCCGGCCTTTCCCGTTCATGACCGATAGCTGCCGGTTGCGCGCCACGAGGAAGCAGTTCTCGCTGAAGGCGTAGGGATCGCGCCAATCGGCCTCCTTGCTGATCCGGCGGGACATCCCCCTGTCGTCAGGCCCCTTGCGCGGGTCGACCACCGTCACGTTGCCGGCATGCTCCTTGCGGCCGTGACCGGGTGAGAACGAAACGACGACCTTGCGCGAACCGGGAATGGGTTTCGCATCCAGCATGACCGTGCCGGGGTGCATGTTGCCGAACATCACCATCTGCCCCGTGCCGTCCGGGTTGACCGTCCATAGGTGGTGGAACTGGACGCGGCTGCGGTCGACGTACTCCCAGCGCATGAACATGACGCGCCCGTCGGGCAGCATCCAGGGCGTGTTGTCCTGCTCGATGTTCGCCGACAACTGGCGCATGTTGCCGCCGTCAGCATCACTGCGGTACAGCACGGCCACCTGGGTGAACCAGCAGTTTACGAAACGGTTGCAGCGTGACGAACAGAACATCAGGTCGCCGTCCGGCAGGTAGATCGGCTCCAGGTCGTCAAATGGACCGTCCGTAAGCTGCCTGAGCCCCGTGCCGTCGACGCCGATCTCGTAGAGGTGGTAGTGCTTCGTGCCACCGGGACGGTAGCAGAAGAGGATCTTCTTCGCGTCGTAGTGAACGTGCGGGTCGCGCACGCCGCCCTCGGGATCGTCGAGCAGAACCTTCAGCTCGCCCGTCTGCAGATTCAGGCGGCAGAGACGGCCGCCGGGCGCGCCGTACATCATCTGCTTCGGGTCGCGTACATGGTGACCGAAGTTGGCGTACCAATGCCCGTCGCGCCCCATGCCGCGCACGGCGAACACGATCTCCTCGAGCCACTCCATGTCCTTTTCCAGGAACGCCGCCAACATGGGGCCGGGTTCCGTGGCAGGTGCGGGGGCCGGCTCGGCGGCAGTCGTCTGATTGACAAGGAAACCGCCAAGCGCCAAGACAGCGGCAATAGGAACCAAGCGGGATAGCGTTCTCATTCTCCTTCTCTCTCCCATCTCACGCGTGGCGTAGTGCATGTCCGGCGCTACAGGCTTTATATGTGGAACCACGGCAAAGCCGTCACGCCGTCGGCGATCTTCTGGGGACGGGCACAACGACAAACGACGTATCCTTCCGACGCGTTCGGAGTCTCCGCCATGAAGCGCACGAGATGGCGCGCGTCCTTCTTGCCCGGCCGCTCCGTCCACTTGACC
Source organism: uncultured Victivallales bacterium (assembly GCA_964555035.1). GTDB lineage: Bacteria > Verrucomicrobiota > Kiritimatiellia > UBA8416 > CAYOBW01 > CAZKRK01. The sequence goes on from CAZKRK010000368.1 coordinate 2,753, forward strand.
TCGATAGGGATGATGCGATCCTCCATCTCCAACACTGCGTCAATCTCCGCCCCGTCCTTGGTACAGAAGTAGTGAAGGCGCCCCGTCCCCGTATACTGCACACGTTTCCACAGCTCGGCAACAACCCACTGCTCAAAAAGGCGCCCCGGATCGCTACGCACAATGTCTCTCGTCGGAGTAATCCCCCGGGCGCCCTGGCAGATCCCGACATCGACAAAGAAGAAGCGCGGCGTGGAGAGGATGTTCTTCCTCGGACTTCGCATGAAAGCGGGCAGACGGAATCCCATGAACATGTCTTCGAGGAGCTGGTAGTAAGACTTGATGGTCGGCTGCGACAGGCCTACCTGCTGAGAAAGCGCAGCATAGTTGATCATCCGTCCCGACTCCGCGGCGGCGAGACGCAGGAATCCCACGAATGCCCCCCAGTCTTCAACCAGCGCCTCTTTGCGGATTTCCTCCTCCAGGTGGGCGGCCGCGAACGACCGAAGCACTGGACCTCGGTCGACCTCGTCGAGCAACGCAATCCCAGGAAGCTCTCCGTACGCCAGACGCTCTTCAATGTCCGCCTCGGGAAAACGCGACCTCAGTCCGTCAACTCCTGACAGTTCAACCAAGGCCTTCGGTGTGTAACCCTGTTTCGAAGGCGCAGGACGCTCACAAACAACCAGCGGAAACAGGTGGTGCAGCAGACAACGGCCGGGCAACAGGTTTGCGCCCGTCCGCCGCAACTTGCGGGCAGAACTCCCACAGAGAACGAAACGCCACCGGGTCTTGTTCGAGTCGTAGAGCACCTGCACCGCATCGAAAACATGCGGAACTCGCTGAGCTTCGTCGACAAACACCGTCTGAGCGTGCGTGTCTTCGGGCAGGGCCTCGCACTCCCGTCGGAATAGCCCCGGCTCCGCCATGAGCCGCGTCCGCTCCTCAGGATCCGCAAGATCGTACGACAGCGCGGCATCCTTGAGCATCACGTTCAGCAACGTCGTCTTGCCGGTCTGCCGAGCACCGAAGACGATATGCACAAACGGCTTGGCGAATTGCGATTCAAGTGTATATCTTACCCAACGATCTATCATGTCGACTTTATAATCCTCGCCCTTTTTCAAAGTCAACATTAATATTTCTCGTTTCCCACGCCTGCCACCCCGCTGCCGAGAGGATGAACGGACCCGTCTGATCTCGGTTGGTCCCGTTCGCTTGGCAGTTATCGAGATCTCTCGCCTCCGCTCCGCTGCGCTCGGGATGACAGGCAGGAGTTGAAGTTTGCGGTCAGTACCCCACCCCGCGCGAAATCGTCACATCCCCCCACAGGTTGGGATGCAACATGATTTCACCCGGGATGTCGTCGACCAGCATCGTGGCGGGGTTTGCCCAGTAGGAACGGAGCTGGGTTTCAGTGCCTTCGGCGTCACCGAACGTCACACCGAAGTCGGCCCGGTGCACGGCGCCTGAAGCCATCAGCCCCAGTGCATCCAACGGGATCCTGGCGTCAACCACGTACGCGCCTGTCGCCCTCTTCACCTCGATCCTCGCCTCCGGCAGCCGGCGCACATCGTCCACCTTCTCGCCGCGCCAGGGCGATGCGAACTCGATCGGATTGCCGCCGCCCGGCTTGCGGTGTTCGTACAAAACCGCAATCGCCTTGCCTTCATGCGGCGCAATCGAAAGGCGCTTGTCGCCAATTACCGGTCCGCGCCGCCCGGGATCGGCGCGGGGGTCTACCCCAAACTGGAAGTCGACGGTGTCGCCCGTGGCGAAGAGCGTGGTCCAGTCACGACCGTTGTTGACCCAGGTGACCGCTCTGGTTCAGCGCGAACTCCATGGCCCGTCCGTCCTTGCGTGCAACGATCAAACGGAGCTTCCCGTCGTCCGTCTCGAACGCCGCCGCGCCAACCCCCAGGTCGTCGGCCTTGACGCCGTTCAGTCCCTTCTGCGCGAAGTGGGCCCAGCCGTGCTCGTCGATGAACGGTCCGTGTACGCCCATGAAGTGCCGGTTGTAGTGGTTCTTGATGAAGCAGAGCGTCTCCCCGCCCAGCACGACCGGTTGTGTCGTGTGTACCGGCGAAACGTCCCCGAGCGTGTGCGGCGCGTCCGGCGTGTCCGACCAGCGCCAGCTCCCGCGCGGGGTCCAGATGTTGCCGACCGCATCCAGCGCCAGCGCATCGACGCCGCACAACGCGCCCAGGCGGCGCACGATGTGAAACCGGTCTTCGTCGTCGCGCCACTGGAGTAGCTGCACGACTCCTTCAAGACCGGAAACGGCGAAGACGTCGTCTCTCACGTGCGCCAGGCCGCAACCGTGCTTGAGATCGCTGCTCTCGGGCAGGTAGCCGATGAAGGTCCCCGACGCGCCGCCCAGGACGACACCCGGTTCCGGCTCGAACGCGGAGTTGTAGCGGAAGATCGTCCCGTGCCAGGCGTGGGCATACCACCACTTGCCGATCTTGCGGGGGCGCTCCCCCTTGAACGCCTTTGGAAATCCAGCGACCGGTTTGCCGCCTTTCCAGGCCGACACCTGCTTGCGGTCGAAAGCGAAGATGGCGCCGTCCTCGTCGACGAACAGAAAGCGCGCGTCCTCCCCTACCCTTGCGACGGAAGTGCGTTTGCCGGTCGCGCAATCCAGCCAGGACAGTTCTCCGGCATCGCAGATCACCACGCGCCCTTCGTGGGCGCTGGAAGACATGGCCGTGGCCTTGACTTCCAGGCGCTCGGGCTTTGTCCCGGCCGGCGCGTCGATCGGCAACCGGTAGAGCGAGTCGCGAATCTTCAGTGCGAGGTGCCCGCCGACCGACGCTATCCGGTCTTTGCGGTCGGTGCTCACCGGAAGCGGATACGTCGCCAGGAGGCGCCCGTCGAGCGCGTAGCGGTTGAGTTGTGCCGCCCCACCCCGTTCCCAAATGGTGTTGGCCGCATCCACCACCGGCCCCATGCCGGGAGCCGCCCGGCCCGAGAAGGTAACAAGCGTCTCGCCGGATTCCCCCGAGTTCCCCAATACACCAGCCAGGCGCAGCTCGGCGGCGGGGGAGTGGACCGTCATGGGCAACAAGAAGAGGACTGAGATGCATTTCATAGCGGAGGTCGTTTTCATGCCGCAGTACACTAGCGACCGGCAGCGGGCGATCAAGTGCTTTTGTTTTGCCGGGGCGCATAACTGCTGTTTGGTGCACCTGCCCGGGGCCACCGCCGGGCTTGTCCTGACTACTATACACAAAAGCGACCATGCACCCTGCGAAGACGCCACTGGAGACGGCGGTCCTCCGCCGTCTCCAGAGGAGTCTCGGCGGGGCAGATGACGGCGAGGGGACAGACGGACGGAGCAGACGACCTGTCATCCCGAGCGGAGCGTAGCGGAGTCGAGGGATCTCGGGAATTGGCAACAACGCCGGACGTGCTTGGCAGTACTCGAGATCCCTCGACTCCGCTACGCTCCGCTCGGGATGACAGGTCGTCTGCCGGCGGGGATCCGGCTCGACAGGGCAGGCGGGCATTGACACGGGCGGAAATGCCCCTAGCATGTCAGTCACCCCAATCGACAGGAGGAGAAGTACCATGCCGCTTCATCAAAACCGACGTCCCGCCACCGCAGCTTTGCTGTTGACCGGGACTGTTCTGGGTATCTGCGTCCGGGCATCGGATGAGATCCCCGCCGTCACGGAACGCATGCAGCAGTACGTGGAAAAGGCCGAAGCGGCTGGCGTCGTCACGCTGGTGGCCAGGGAGGGCAAGCGCGTTCACCTGTCCGCCACCGGCCATGCGGACATCGAAAGCAAGCGGCCCATGCAAACGAACACCCTGTTCGCCATCGCATCGATGACGAAACCGATCACGGCGACGGCGGTGATGATCCTGCAGGACGAAGGCAAGCTGTCGGTGAGCGACCCTGTCTCGAAGCACATCCCGGAATTCCGCGACGTGCGTCTCAAGGATGCTCCCCCTCGGCGTGAGATCACCATTCGTGACCTCATGACCCATACGTCGGGCGTTGTCGGCAGCCAGAAGAACGAAGGCACACTCGCGGAAACCGTCCGGCAGATTGCCGCGCGACCTCTCGGGTTCGAACCGGGCGCCAGGTGGCAGTACGGTCCGGGCATCACGGTCTGCGGCCGCGTCGTCGAAGTCGTGGCAGGCACACCGTACGAGAAGTTCCTCGCTGAGAGGATCTTTGCCCCCCTGAGAATGAAAGACACGACCTTCTTCCCGAACGACGCGCAGCAGGCACGCATCGCGACGCTATACAGACCGGGGCCAAAGAGGAAACACCCCTCCCTGGCGCCCACCGACCACTGGCTCAGCAAACTGGGGCCGGCGCGAACCCCCAATCCATCCGGCGGCCTGTTCTCTACCGCGGCAGACCTGAGGCGCTTCTACCAGATGATCCTCAACGGCGGGCAACTGGACGGAGCGCGGATTCTGTCCGAGGAAGCTGTTCGCGAAATGACGCGCGTACACACGCCCAACCTGAAAACCGGCTTCACGCCGGGCAACGGATGGGGGCTGGGCTGGTGCGTGGTGCGAGAGCCCCAGGGCGTCACGGCCATGCTGTCGCCGGGATCCTGCGGCCACGGCGGCGCCTTTGGCACGCAGGGCTGGATCGATCCGAAGCGCAAGATCATCTTTGTGCTGATGATCCAGCGGACGGCGTTCGGCAACGCCGACGCTTCCGACATCCGCCGCGACTTCCAGCAGGCCGCAGTGGATGCGCTGGTGGAGTAGTAGAGGGGCGGATCGCGTTGCCGACCTGTCATCCTGAGGACGCAGCACCGGCCTGCCCCTCACCCGGTCCTCCTGCGTCGGACCGACCTCTCCCCCAAGGGGAGAGGTGAGAGCGCGCCATCCACGGGCCTGTGTCAAAAGGTCAGAAGTCCGTTGCGCTCCGACCGGTCCACGGCACTCCGTTCGCTCCGCTCACTGCGAGCCTGACTACAAACCCAACGCACGCGCTCTACGCTCGTAGTGAGCCACGCAGCCCGAGACGCAACGCGGATCGGCGCGGAGTG
>CAZKRK010000369.1:0-7749 GCA_964555035.1 uncultured Victivallales bacterium
GCCCCCGGGGTGAGCGACGAAAGTTCAAGTCCCAGGCTGGATGTCTTCTTCACGGCGTGTCCTCCTCAACGATCGGGGCATAGACTTCGAGTTCAACGATGTGCAGTCCGGGATTGGCGCTGTTGTGAAGCATAACCACGCGCACGTAGCGGGCATCGCGCGCTTTGAAGTCGTGCATCACTCCTTCGGGCGTGGACGGCTTGCTGTTCCGGCCGGCGTCAACAGCCAGGTCCCACTTCTGCGCATCGACCGAAGTCTCAACCCGATAACGGTAGAACCTCCTCCCATCCCAATAGGGCGTCACACGGGTACGACCGACCCTCTCCAGCTTGCCAAGATCGAGCGTCAGCGTGCAGGGAGGCGGTGTGCATCCCCAGTATGAGGCGGTGGTCTTCTTCCCGTCGACCGCATGCGCCGGCGGGTGCCCGCGCTCGGACGGCCGCGAGCTCGTCGCCGCCGCGTTCAGTGCCAGGTTCCTCATCGACAGCTCTGCAATGTAGACGCGCAGACCCGCACGCGCCTTGTCGTCGGGCAAGAGCGGCAGCACGTCCTTCAACACGCGCCGCTTATCCCCCGAAGGCAACACCCGTTTCGCAAGCTGCACGAGCCCCGCGGCAGCCAGCCCACGCAACGGAGCGGCAGCCTTTTCGTCTCGCGCGATCAGCAGGAGCGGCGCAACCCCGTCACCGTCCGGCCACTTGAGCAGCGCGCGCACCGCCGCCTCGTCCGAGGTGCGCGAGACAAACGCCAGCGCCGTTTTGCCGCCCATGGCGGGCAGTGCCGACAGCATGGCCGCGCGCGCTTCCACCGTCATGTCCACGCCGAGCGCGCGGGCCAGCGCCCTTTCGGGATCCGGCTCCCGGGCACAGATAGCCACTATCGCCCGCGCTACGCCTTCGCGGTCGAGAGTGTCCGCGACTCCCAGGGCGGCGGCCAACGCGCCAAGCTGCGCCGCCCCGCCGTCATTGCGCAGTGCCGTCAGCGCAGCACGAACGGTCGATTTTCGTTTCTGTTTGAGGACTCCAAGCATCGCATCGAGGTATCCCGGAGCCTTGCGCGCCCCCGCGCACGCCACGGCCACGGCCGCCAACGCCTCGTTCTCGTGCGAAAAAGCCTTGTTCAGCTCGGCATCTACGCCTTCGCCCTCCATCCGCCCCAGGGCCGTTTCGGCTTCCTTTCCCGGCGCGCCGCCCTTTGACGCCAGGTCCAGCAGAGACGCGACGGCCCCGGCGCCGCCTATCGTGCCAAGCGCTCGAACGCCCGCCAAACGAACAGCCTCGTCGTCGGAGCCGAGCGCCGACAGCGCTTCGGGACCCGCCGCGGTCACCCCCTTTGCCGCCCAAGCATCGAGCAACGCGAGGCGCACCCCGGTCGGCGCGTCTGCGTAGACCGACCTGAATTGCACGAGCGCAGCCGCGTCCAGAACCCGGAGCGCGGCTGCCGCACCGTTGCGCATGTGCCGGTCCTCGCTCGACAGGGTCTGTGCGATGCGAGTGACACACTTACCGGGAACAAGCTCGGCCAACCCGCACAGGGCTCCCGCACGATGCCACGACTTCGCCGCCGTGTTCCCCAACAGTCGATCGTACACGCCTGCCGCCAGGTCACCCTTACCGCTCCGGGCCAAACGCTCCGCCGCCTGGAGCAGCGCATCGTTAACGGCATCACCGCTCATCGATTCCAGGGCGGACACGGCTTCGGGCGTGCCGACACGGCCCAGGGCCTCAATTGCCGACTCAGCGTCTTTGGCCTGCGACGCCAGCAATGCCACCGCTCGCGCGTCTCGCCGCACGCCCAGCAAATGGCACAGTGATGAGCGGCGTACCGCGTTGAGGGAACGCAGTGCTTCGCGCATCGCCGCCAACCCCGTGTCTCCGGGACGCGACAGCAGAGCATCGGCTGCCTGCATCCATGCCACGTCGTCATTCAGAATCGGCGCAACGACCGGAACACACGCGTCGCTGCCCGCCACGACAAGCTGTTTGCAGGCCCACGCCTTGAAATGGCCGGACGCACTCGTGTCCGCAATGAGCTTCAGCAGGTGCGACTCGAACTCACGTCTCTCCCCGGCTGAGGCCTCACGCAGTCCCTCTTCGATCGCCGTCAACGCCAGGCGACTCTGTCCCGGCTGCCACCCGATCATCTTGCTCAGCGGGTCGGGCAACCCGGACACGTAATCCGCGAACAGCTTTTCCGGCGGCACGGCGAGTCCCTCACCGCTGCGCACGATCACGCGGAAGGCAAGCTCCAGCGGCGTCTTTGGGTCCAGGGCGTATGCCGTCCCTTTCGACGGAAAGGTCGGCTGCAGCCAGGCCAGCTTCGGGTAGTCGACCCAATCACCGGGGTACTCCGGGTTGAGTGGCGATTGCAGCAGGAACACGCCAACGGGTCCCTTTCCGTCCGGCGGTACGCCTACGAGCTCGCCCCACGCCGCACGATGCGGCAGTCCCGCGGCCGCGGCATGCTTGACGATCTTCATGTTCTCGCGCGCCGATAACCGCACGTTGAATCCGCCGTAGTTGCTCTGCCCGCGACGGGCAATGGTAATGCCGTCAGCAAGCGCTTCGAACCGAAACAGGAAGTCGATCGGCCGGACGCCACCCTCGCACGCCCCGACGCGAATCGTGGCCGTCTCCTTGACGATCGGTTCCGCGTCTCCCCACTTCCACACATTCTCAGCCACGATTTCAGCCTTGGGGTCAGCCCTTGAATTAGAAGTTAACGCAGGCAACTTCCCGGGCTTGAATTCCCCGTCTTTGTTAACTTCTAATTCAAGGGCTGACCCCGACGTGTGCATCTTGACCGGGCGCGCGAAAACGCCCTGCAGCGCGTGCAGGTCGCGCTTCTGCCCCTTGTAGGTCACCTCAGGCCATGCCCAGTAGATGCCGCGGTGATGGGGATGGTCGGGCGAGTAGTCCCTGGTCAGAACCGCCCCGTTTGGTCCGTACAGCGGATGCACGTAGTTGCTCCGCGCCACGGCGTACTTTCCGCCGACTCCCGCCGGCACGGGAACCGTGCCGAAGTTGTAGGTCAGCACCGGCCGGTCGCCGTCCATCACGGTGTACTTCCGCGTCGCCTCGTCGACACGGACGGACAAGTCGGCCAGGACTGTGCCGGCCACCGCGAGGCTCACCAGCGCACTCATCGTTCTTCTCATAGTCGTCATATGCGTCTCACTCGCCCCCTACTCGTTGTGTCAAATATTCATCTCTCTGACCTCTACCCGTAGTATCCCGCGTATCTTTCCATTGCATCCATCAGCGCCTTTGCGTTCCGCAACGGCACTCCCGGATAAAGTCCGTAGATCATGGTCAGCCCGCCCCGGGGCGTGCTCAGCTTCTCGACCTCCTCGCGGACCAGGGCGTCCACCTGCTCCGGCGTCCCGCGCGGGGTGATGTCCTGGCGGTCGATGTCCAGATCGATGCAGACCTTGCCGGCGAACTTGCCGGCGATCCAATCGATTCCGTTGACCAGGTCTTGCAGGTTAATCACCTCCACGCCGCCGTCGATTATGTCGTCGACCAGGTCGCGGATGTCGCCGTCAGAGTGCATGTGCACGATCAGCCCCTTTTCACGGGCCGGCTGCATCAGGCGCTGATAGCTCGGCTTGATGTAGGTCCGGAAGTGGTCGGGCGACAGCATTGGACCGGTCTGCATGCCCAGGTCTTCGGGATAGGCGATGAAATCGGCGCCCAGCTCGATATAGCGGTTGACCAACGCCAGGTTGAACTCCTCCAGCATCTCGATCAGGCGCCACAACCTGGGGTCTCCGTCAATCATGTCGAACGTCAGGTTCTCGTAGCCGCGTATGTCCACGAGCTGCAGGAAGGTGTGGCCGTGACGGAGAAGGGCCGTAGCCGGCTCGCCGCGAGCCCTGGTCGCGTCGATCTCCGCGGCCGTTTGCTCCCAGTCAATGGGCACCAGGCCGTTCGTCACTTCCGGGTCGGGCGGCCGGTACGTCTCGAACGCGGCCCAGTCGGCCAGCGGGTGTTGATGGACCGAACCGGTGATCCCGTCCTCCATCGTCTCCCACACGCAGCCCCACGGGTCGGTATAGGGATGGTCCTTGAGCTGCACGGGCGAATGCCCGGGATCCACCCGGTCCACCGGCTCATAGCCCGGAAACAGCAGCGGGTGCTCGACCATCAGTTCCTGCAACGCGTCGTGCGGATAGTGGTTCCAACAGGCCCCGTTGATGTGGAACTCCATCGGAATCCAGTCCGGTTTCTCGAAACGGATGGCGCGGCGCAGGTTTTCGCTGGGCGTCATGAGAATCCCCTTACGGCGCCCTGAATACTAACGCGAACACCAGCGCGCCGACCAGCGCGATCAGGCAGGGCACCATGAAGACCCGCGACCACTGGAACTGCTCGTCCTTGCGGCACCTGTCCATGACAATGCCCGCAAGCTGAGTCCCCAGGAACAGACCGACACCCACGGTGGCGGCAAAGATCAACGCTTGCATCGAGCTGCGAATCTCGTCGGAGGCTATGGTGTCCGCCATAATCTGGCCGGCAATGATGAAGAACACGTAGGCGAGGCCGTGCAGGGACTGGGAGACGACGACCAGCCAGCGTGGTCTTGATAGGACGTAGACTACGTACATGACCAGCCAGCAGGTTGCGCCCACGAGGAGAGTCGACTTGAAGCCGACCTTCTCGATCAGGAAGCCGAGCGCGAAAAACGTGGCCACGGTCTGAACCGCCTGCGCGATCGCCATGGTGGCGGGCACGTTCTTGCTGGGGATGCCGATGTCCTGGAGGAACTGCGCGGTACCGAGGAAATAGAACTGCATCAGCCCGGCGATGGCCATCGAGACCAGGATGAAGACGAGGAAGTTCACATCTTTCAGCATCGACATGGCTTCCAGGATCGGGGCCGTGCCCGCCTTCGCCGGAGGCGTGTCCGGCAGAAAGAGGCAGAAAGCGGCCATCACGACCGAGAGAATCGCGGCGAGATAGAGGCAATCCCGCCCCTGCTCGCCGGTCTTGAATCTCCAGCGCCATCCGGTGAGACCGTAGCCGACGAGCGCCCACGCGATCGGAGCCCACATGAAGACGTGACCGACGTTGATTTTCGTCTCTTCGGTAACGTGCCGGAACATCAGTGAGTTGACGAGCGGGAGTGTGGCGGCGTAGCAGAATGAGTAGAACAGCATCACGACCAACAGCGGCACGAACTTCTCTTTGCGGGCGGCCAGAAACAGGAGGACCGCGCCGACGAGGTGGGCCACGGCCAGGATCCATTCCGTGTTGACGTACTTGTCCGCGAGCTGTCCGGCAACGAGCGGCGCGGCGATGCAGGCCAGCGGGAGGGTCCCGTAGATCCAGCCGGTCTGCTTTCCGCTGAACTTGAGCGGTCCCAACAGGCGGGCGGCCAGCACGGGCGACCACGCGCCCCAGATCGCATACTGCAACCCCATCATGGCACTCAGGGCGATGTACAGACTCCAGTTCATCCGGTTCCTCCTTGTTGATCCGTGCACGTTCCCATTTCCGCAAGCGTATTGCTTCCAATATCGCACTGTAGTACGATCTCGAACATGCTCAACATCCTCATAGATCCGTCCCGGGAACGCAAGATCGCGGATTTTCGAGAACTCGGCATGCGCGACGTGATGACACTGGGGCGCTACAACTACGCGTACGCCCACCGCCCCCTACAGGAGCACTCGCATGGCGACATGTTTGAGATATGCCTGCTGGACGAGGGTGTTCAGCCCTACACGGTAGCCGGAGAGGAGTTCGTGCTGAAGGGCGGCGAGGTCCTGGTCACGCTGCCGAACGAAGTCCACGGCACAGGCCCGAATCCCGAGAGCCGCGGGCGACTGTACTGGCTGCTGGTGCGAGTTCCTACCCGGCGGGAGCGTTTCCTGAACCTGCCTCCGACAGAAGGGCGGGAGTTGGTCAATGCCCTCCTGAGTCTGCCCCGGCGCCACTTCCGCGGCAACCGCTACTTGAAGTCATACCTTGAAAACATATTCGCGGTATTCGGCCGCGAAGACGACGACTTCCGGGTTCTCGAGATCAAGAACTGGGCACTTCGGTTCCTGCTCGACGTCGTAAGAGACGCGCGTCGCCACGCCCCGGGACAGGTCACGCCCCTGATACGGCGTCTCGAGACCTACATCGGTGAGCATCTGGACGACGAGGGACTCTCGGTCGCCGTTCTAGCGAAGGTGGCCGGTCTATCCCTCTCGCGACTGAAGGCCCGCTTCAAAAAGGAGACCGGCGTATCGCCCGGCAACTTCATCATGCTCAGGCGTATCGAGGGGGCCAAGGAACTGCTGGACCGGACAGACAAGAACATCACTGACGTCGCCTTCGAGCTCGGGTTCTCGTCCAGCCAGTACTTCGCTACTGCCTTCAAGCGCTACACCGGCATGACACCGAAGGAGTTCAGGGGTGGGTAGGCCACACTTCTATAAGTGTGGCCGGGTCCAATCAGACCGCTCTCCGCGTTTGCCATGACTGCCTCATCCTGTATACTACTACCGCATGAGACTTCTTCCCGCCAATCGACAGGCCCGGAGACGCACCGGCCTGCGGTGGCTCGCCGTTGTGCTTTGCCTGGCCGGCCTGTTGCTCTATGCTACCTGCATGCCCGGCAAATCGTACAAAGGCCCCCTTGAACCGTTGACGCCCGAGGAGTGTACGCTGCGCACGAACCTGCACGCGCACTGCGTGATGCTGGGGGAGACGATAGGCGAGCGGAATGTCTGGCTGCGGGGCACCCTCGAGCAGTCGGAGGACTACATCGAGAGTTGCTTCGAGAAATGCGGCTACACCGCCGACCGGCACGAGTACACCGTTTTCAGCCAGACCGTCGCCAACATCGAGGCCGAGCTCGCGGGGAGCGACCCCGAAGCCGGCATCATCGTCCTCGGCGCCCACTACGATTCGGTTGGCGGCAGCCCCGGCGCCAACGACAACGGCACGGGCGTCGCCGCCCTCCTGGAGCTGGCGCGCCTGCTCGCGGACGCCAAACCGCGGACAACCGTCCGTTTCCTCGCTTTTGTCAACGAGGAGCCTCCCTTCTTTCAGACGGACCGGATGGGCAGCCGCGTCTACGCTACGCGCTGCCGCGAACGCAACGAGAACATCGTGGGGATGCTGTCACTCGAGACTATCGGCTTCTACTCGGACGAGCATCACTCGCAACACTATCCGCCTCCCTTCAGCCTGTTCTACCCGGACACGGGCAACTTCATCGGTTTTGTCGGCAACGTCGCCTCGCACCGGTTCATACGACGCACCGTCAAGCTGTTCCGCAAGCACGCGCGCTTCCCTTCCGAGGGCGCCGCCATCCCCGGCTGGGTCACCGGTGTCGGCTGGTCGGATCACTGGTCGTTCTGGCAGGAGGGCTATCCGGCCCTGATGGTCACCGACACCGCTCCTTTCCGCTACAAGCACTACCACGCCACGACGGATACACCCGACAAGATCGACTACGACCGCACTGCCCGCGTTGTCGCCGGACTGGAACGGGTGATCCGTGAGATGACAGGGGGGAGTTGAGGTTTCAGATCCCTACTCTTTCCCCTACTCACCTTAAAAGGAACAGTTACCGGTAATCCGTGATCGGTAATCGGTGTGGCACAAGGACTTTCGGTGTTCACTCGCCGCACCGATCGGGTGTCGCGTCTCATCGCGCCAAGTCGTTGTGTCACGTCCTGATTTCCGTTTGACACCTTCTGGTTGCTTGAGATGACCTTCATAGTACAGGGGTCATGGGTAGACACACCGCGGG
>CAZKRK010000370.1:0-7746 GCA_964555035.1 uncultured Victivallales bacterium
CGCCCCTCGGATGAAAGGCGGCCTCGTCAGAGTTCCGCGCGGCCTCCGCTATCGGGCAATAATCGTTCCCGCGGCGGCTCTTCTGTTCGTCGCCGCAGCCTGCCAAGCTGAGGATCCCGCCGAAGAGCTTCCCTCTGTTGAGGAGGCCACCGTCAAAGCGCATGCCGACGTCAAGCAGGCCACGGATGCGCTGCTTCGTTTGCGGGAAGAGCACGCCAACGCGCGGCGGCCGTTGACGGCTAAGCTTGACCGGCTTCAGGCCGAAGTCAAGCAGTTCCGCGCGGACGCCGAGAGCATGCAGCGCGCCCGGCGCGAGGCGGTGGACGTCCGTGAAGGACTGGCAGCCCGCGTTGAATCGCTGACCGAAGAGGAACGTTTCATGACGGGGTTGCTGACCGAGTACCGGCGTTCCCTGGAGACACGCACCAGTCGCGCCGAGCTCCAGTTTCTGCGGGAACGCCTGGCACTCGTGGATGATGAATTGGAAAACCCACATGGCAATCAGCTTCTACCTCGTGTCGCCGAGAGCTTGCTGTCTCTTGCGGAGGCGTGCAACGCCGAGCGCCTCGGCGGCCTGCGTTTTCCGGGGGAAGCGGTCGATGGCCAGGGTACGGCTGTAACGGGCACGTTTGCCGCGGTCGGTCCGGTGGTGTATTTCTCGGCGGCCGCCGCGGAGGCCAGTGGGCCGACCGAGCCACACCTCGGCGGGTTGTGCCCGGCCGTGTTTGCCGGGCTGACACCGGAAGAACGTACGGCCGTGCGGGGACTATGCGGAGGGAGCAGGGAGATCGTGCCGGTCGATGTCACGTTGGGAGACGCACTCAAGGTTGCCGCCGCCAGGCCTTCGCTTGTGGAGCACCTGGAGAAAGGCGGCGTAGTCATGATCCCGCTGGCGGTTGTGGGCGTGCTGGCCATCGCCCTGGCGTTGGTCAAGACCATCGCGCTGGCGCGCGTGCAGGTGCGCAGGCCGGCGGTATTGGCCGAGGTGATCGACAGCCTGCGGCTTGGCGACATTGAGCGGGCGCGCGAGCTGAGCGCGGCAATGCGCAGTCCGCTGCGGGAAGTCGTGCGGGAAGGCGTCGAGCACAGTCAGGCGCCCAAGGAGCACCTTGAAGAGCTCATGACCGAACGTATCATGGCGTTGATCCCGGCGTTGGAACGGCACCTTGCGCTGTTGGCTGTCTTGGGCGGCATCGCGCCGCTGCTCGGTCTTCTGGGCACGGTCACCGGCATGATTCACACGTTCCAGTTGGTGACCGTGTTCGGGACGGGCGATGCCCGTGTCCTGTCGGGAGGCATATCCGAGGCGCTGGTGACGACCGAGGTCGGGTTGGCGATCGCGATTCCCGTCCTGCTCGTGCACGCGTTTCTTGCGCGGCGCGTGCGCACGATCGTTGCCCTTCTCGAACGCGTGGCCGCGGAGTTTGTTTACGCCCTGAAGATCCAGGGCCGCGAGAGTGACTGAGCCGTGACCACGTCGATATCACATGTCGTCGAGTACTGGGCCTCAGGCGGGACACTGCTGATCCCGCTGGCTGCCGTCTGTTTCGGCATCTGGGGCTATCTCCTGCGGTCACGGAGCCTGTTCCGTTGCTGCACGGCCGATGCCACGCGTCTGCTGGGCTTACTCAACGACTCCGCGCGGTCGGTTGCGGAGCGTCTGTCAGCGTTCTCCGGGTCGTCGCCGGGAATGCTGTCAGCGATCTGTCGCCGGACCGTGGTCGCGGCCGGGCAGGGCATGCCTCTTTCGCGCGCTTTCCAGCAGGAGAGCCAGACGGCGCTGACGATCCTGCGGCGCGACTTTGTCGTTTTGGCTGCGCTGACCGTTGTCGCGCCCCTGATCGGTCTGTTGGGAACCGTAGTGGGGATGGTCGAGACTTTCCGGGGGGTTGCCGACGCCATGGGTGAGACAACCGGACGCGTGGCATCCGGCATCAGCCGGGCGCTCATCACCACCCAGTTCGGCCTGATTGTGGCGATACCCGGCGTGTTCGGTCTGGCGCGCCTGTACCGGCTCGACGGTCGCCTGCAGACGCTGCTCAATACGGTTCGGACCCACCTGCTGCAGTCGGAGGAGGGCTGATGCGCAGGATCAACTACCAGGGTCCGCGGAGCGGCAAGGCAGTCGACATCAACATGTCGCCGTTGATCGACTGCGTGTTTCTGCTGCTGATCTTCTTTGTCGTGACGACCGTCTTCGTGGAAGAGACCGGCGTGGACGTGCAGAAGCCCAGGGCCGCCAGCGCCAGGGAACTCGACCGGCACAGCATCATGTTCGCCCTCACCCCGAAGGGACGGGTCGTCTACGGGGGGCGCGAGGTGTCGTTGAACAGCGTGCGCGGCATCGTCGCGCAGCAGCTGCGCCGCAAGGACGCGCCCGTGATTATTCTGGCCGATGGGGAGTCCCGCACGGCTCCCCTGGTGGATTTGATCGACGAGTGCAAGCTGGCCGGAGCTACGCGAGTGAGTATTGCGGCGCAGAGGGAGGAGCAACGATGAGCCTCCAGCACGATTTGGCGCTCGGGCCGCCGCGGTGGACGCTCAGCTCCGTCGTCGCGGCGGCCACGCTGACGCTCGGCGTGTTCCTGGCGCTTCCGTATCTCGAGCGCCTCTCGCACGTATCGCACGAACGGATCGAACCGGTCAGGGTCGATACCGCCAAGGTGGTGGCGCCGCCCCCGCTGCCTCCGCCTCCCGAAGAGGTGCGGCGTGTCGACCGGAAACGCCGGGCCCCCAAACCACGCCTGGCTACCGTCCGCAAAATGAAACTCCCGGTGAGTCTGGCCATGAATCTCGACCTGACGCTGGGCGATGGCCGCGGCGACTTCGACCTGGCGTTTCCGCTTGCGGGCGACGTGGCGGAAGACCTGGCGCAGACCACGTTTTCCCTGGCGGATCTCGATGACCCCCCGCGCCCGGTCATGCGGTTGCGGCCGCTCTATCCCCCGCACGCGCGCATGCGGAGGATAGAGGGATACGTCGAAATCGAATTCACCGTGTTTGCCGACGGCGAGGTCGGGGACGTGCTGGTCGTCGATTCCGAACCGGGCGACACGTTCGTAGGTGCGGCCGTGCGCGCCGTCAAGCGCTGGCGTTTTCAGCCCGGCACTCTCGATGGCGAAGCAGTGGCCGTGCGCGTCCGGCAGAAAGTCCGTTTCACACTGGAGGAGTAGGGAATGGGTTTTGGTCGTTGGTTAATTGGTCATTGGTCATCGGGTGTTGGGGCGCCCCCAGCGAACTTGTGTCGCGGGAGCGATGGATTCGTGAAATGGAGCAGGTCCTTTCGCGCCGGTCTTTCGCTCCAGCGACACAAGGTCGCCGGGGGCGTGCTCCTGCTCCTTTGCCTGGCATCGTTTGCGGAGCCGGAGCCGACAGAGCCGACCGTGACTCGGGAAGAGCAGGAGTTGATCGAGCAGGCAATGGGAGTCGCGGCGACCAACGCGCAGGGCGCGGTCAAGATGCTGTCCGCGGAGATAAACGAGGAGACCAGCGCGGCGCTCGATTTCGCCGTTGGCACTATCTTCTTCCAGGCCGACGAGCTGGAGGGTGCTGCCAGGGCCTACACCGAGGCCGTGAGAAAACTCCCCACGTTCCGGGCAGCCCTGGTCAATCTGGGGCAGACACAGCTTCTGGTGGACGATGCCGGCGGTGCGGTCATCACGCTGACGCGGGTGGTGCGTCAGGGGTGGGGCGACGTGTCGACATACAAGCTGTTGGGACACGCCCTGCTCTCGGAAGGGATGTCGGTAGCGGCCGAAAATGCCTTTCGCCAAGTGCTTCTGCTCGCGCCGACCGATGCCGACGGGTCGCTGGGGCTGGCCAAGTGTCTTCTCGAGCAGCAACGCTACGCCGAGGGATTGGCGATGGTGGAAGGTCTGCTCAAGAACGAACCGCAACGGCGCGAGCTGTGGTCGCTCCGCGCAAGTCTCTATCTCGCTATGGACCGTACCGACGATGCGCTCTACGCCCTTGAGACTGCCCGCCGCCTGCGTTACGCCACGCCCGACATGCTGGCGACGCTGGGAGACCTCTACGTCAACCGCGGCCAGCCCGAAGAAGCCGCGGCGCGTTACGCGGCCGCGTTTGCCGGCAAGTCGCCGCCGATCGGACGGCTGTTGCGCGCCGCGGAAGGGTTCCTGCTTAACGACGAGCCCGAGCATGCCGAGTCGCTTCTGAAGGTCGTCAAACGTGAGCGCAAGGACGCAGGACCGACCCTGACGCGTGCGGAAGCCAGGCTGTGCCGCCGGCTGGAGGCCGAGTTGGCGCGTCGCGGGGGCGAGCTGGACCTTGCCCGCACCCTCTACGAGACCATGTTGCGCGACGATCCGCTCGACGGCGAAGCTCTGCTGCGTCTCGGGGATCTGCACCGCACCGAAGGACGCCTGCAGGACGCCCTTGCCGCCTACGAGCGCACGGCGCGCCTCGAAGGGCGCGAGGCCCAGGGGTTCGTGCGGCAGGCCCAGGTCGAGGTCGAGCGCGGCCGCTACAGCCGCGCCGTAGAGCTGCTCGAGTCATCCCTCGTCTACGACGACACCCCCCGCGTCCGTCGCTACCTCGAACAGGTGCGGCGCCTGGCCGAATTGACCGGTCGCGACGATTGACGATTCCTGATTGCGCGGGACCATCACCGACGCTCGTCAAGGGCGAGCAACATAATAGCCGAGCTCAACTAGACCCCATCCGAAAAGGGTCTACGTTCGCTGAACGCCCGTCAATTGAACCTGGAGACGGCGGTCCTCCGCCGTTACGAGCAAGAGTTGAGCACACCTGGAAACAGAAACGAACGAAGCTCTCTCCTTGTTTCGGCAAGTGCACCCACATTTGCTCGTAGCGGCGGAGGACCGCCGTCTCCAGGGGCTTCTCGGACGCCGTCCAATTAGCCGGTACGCCGACGCCGGCCCGGTCGTTGGCAGCGGTCCCGAAGAGCCCTGGGGGTGGTCGGTTGGATACGACGTCGAGGTGCGAATCGGTGACAGAAGCAGATGGTTCGAAGATAGTCGGGGCTTCTCGGGTGGCATTCGCCGCAACCTCTTCCGCCCCGGTCCGGGGTCGAACCACGTGCCTATCCCAAGAACACTGGGCAAGAAGCAGGTTGGAGCGCCCGAATCAGGGTTTCGCGGGCCTCTTTGGCGGTCCGTTCTTTCGGCTGAGCATTTCCTGGCCATGTCCGGCCAGACATTTGCATCGTAACATGCAAGCCCAAAACGCGTCCTAAAGACTACAGGGAAACGGAGATGGGGTACTTGACCGTGGCAACGGGGAGAGCTATGGTACTGGTGTAAGTGAGGAGTAGGACGATGGCTAAGCCAATCAAAGAGACGCCTGTCTTGAAAGGAAAGGCGGCTACCCAGTTTCTGGAACGGGTGAAGGCGAACGAGAGGAGGGACCACACGGATGCCTATGCAAGGGCGAAGACCGTGTACAACACCTTCATTGCCGGCTCGCAGGGACAGGGAAGCACGCATGTTCGAACTCACGCCTGACAAGCTCCTTCGTCTGGCGGGAGACGCCGAGATACCGCCTTTCGACTGCGGCGATTCCGACCTCAACGATTTCCTGGTCTCAGACGCGAAGCACTACTTGGCCGAACTGCTAGCCGTGACGTATCTTGTGATCGATGGCGGCAAGGTGGCGGCGTTCTTCAGTCTCTCGAACGACAGGCTGACTTGTGCGCCGGACGACTCAGGGGCGAAGAGAATCTGGAACCGGCTCCAACGGAAGATCCCGAACATCAAGAGACGGCGCAGCTACCCAGCTGTGAAGATCGGCCGCCTTGGCGTGATTGCGTTACGCATGTTGCGCCTTTCGGGGGCCGACCACGACTTGCGAGAGCGCGACAAAGTTACTTCAGCCTATGTCCGGTAGTTCAACTGCTGCGCAGTTGCCTGCAAGAATCGCAACGCATTGAACAACAGTTGTTTATCAGTATTATCCTGCAGCACGAGGCTCGCACCCACTGGGTGCGGATTAGGGCGAAAGATTAAGGCGAAAGATTAGGGTGGGTCTCCCTCTTTCCTTAATCTTTCGCCCTAATCTTTCGCCCTAATCTCCCCGTAGAGGTAGTCCAACTGCTCTTTCTAGGTTCAGTTTCCCACCGTACCGACGCCGCGCGAGAATAGGAGTTCAGCGCAATTCGCAGGATCACAGATCGCTCACTCCAACCCGAACGCCGACGCCACGGCGTAGCCGAACCCCGACATGTTGCAGGCGAGGGGGAGGAGGATGACTCCGAGGCAGTTGAGGCGGCGCGTGCCGTAGAGCGGAGGGATCAGCCCGATGCCCGTGGCGACCGCTGCCACCAGAAGCCCCATCGGCCCCGTGACGACGACGATGAGGACCACTATCAGTGCCAGTGCGGCGATGGAAACGCGACGATAGCTCACGCGGGATAACAGGCGGATGACCGCGCGCGTGAGCCATGGCAGCAGGGCGAGGGCCGTCGCCGCCCCCAGCGCGATCGCGGCCAGTGCCACGGCATAGATCCTGTGCCCGTCCGGCAAGTCCGTTCCCCGCAGGAGCGCCGCGGCGCCCCCGCGGGTCAGGTTCAGTCCCGGCACGAAGAGCAGCAGGAACCCGCCGAGGTAGTAGAGCGTGCGCGAGACGCCCTGCGAGACCAGGAACGCTCGATCGTCGCGCAGCGCTGAAGCATGACCCGCGAGAAATCCGCCGACGCCGCCGGTCACTACCGGGAAAACGGCCGCGATTCCCCCGCCCAGTCCTCCCGCCACAATCCCGTGGGCCAGCTTATCGCCCGGGATGGCGTCGACCTCCTGCGTCTGCTTCGGCAGCGATGTCCGCGAGACTATGTTCAGCAAGAGCCACGGCAGCGCAAACAGCCCCACAAACGCCGGCATGAGGTTCTGGAAAGAGACATCGACTCGAAGCGGCGAGCGGTGGATCAGGATGAAACCGAGCAGCGCCGACAGCACGAACGTCAGCAGGCCGAACGACAGCGAACGCCAGGCGACCAGAAGACGTTTCCAGCCCGGCCGGCCATACGCGGCTTCGTCGCGAGGCCACTCCGACAGCAGCATGAAGGCGATAATGCACCACAGCACCCAGTGCTGGTGCGGCCGTAGAACGATGTAGGCCGCGGGCAGGGTGCGCGGTCCCAGCGGCGCGACCACCAGGAGCAGCAGAGCGATTCCCGCAAGGCTTCCCAGTGACGTGAGAATGACCGCCTCGAACCCGCGTCCCTTGAGGAGGTACTTGCGACTGGGCAGGACCGTGAATGCGGCGCTCTCGTCCGGCGAGGAGAGCAGCACCGCCGGCACGGTGCTCAACACCGCGTAGCCCGTCAGCATGCCGCACGTGGCGGCGACCAGGATGTTCGGGGGAACTCCGGATATTCCGGCGCCGTGGAGAACGAGAACGGCCAACCCGATGACGTTGTAGACGTGGAGTCCCGGAACACAGGCCAGCACGGACGCCAGCAGCGACCCTGCCACCGCGGAGACGAGAATGACCGCACCCTGCACCATGCCGTTTCAGATAGCAGTCCGGGGTGGGGAAAGGCAAGCGGAATGTGTCGCGGAGCGCACCTGCGCTTTGTTGTTTCCGCCTGGGGCCCCGCCGGGCTTGTCCCGCCCCAAGGCGCGTGGTGTCTTGGACAATTCGGTAAGAAGACTGCACCCCCGCCCTGTCATCCTGAGGGGCGTCACGGGCGGTTCCCGTTGTCTCCCCTACTCTCGATGGCACTTACTTAAGCGAGATCCCACGCCCTTGCGGCGTGGAGTTTCAGGGTGC
>CAZKRK010000371.1:0-7734 GCA_964555035.1 uncultured Victivallales bacterium
CGGGCGGAGAGTGAGCCGAATGCGCAGAAATGTGCGCAAAGGACAGGACAAGCCAGGCGGTGGCCCCGAGCAAACGGTCTGAAATGCCTGCTTGCCTCACGGCACGTGCTTGGACATACTGTCGGTCATTCCATAACGCCGCGGCCTTGCGGCCATCCACCTTACCCAGAGGAGGCATGCCATGCATCAGACTCGACGACGGTTCCTTGAACATGCTAGCGCGGGGATCGGTTTGCTTGCGATCGTTCCGCGACACGTGCTCGGCGGTCCCGGCTACGCGCCACCGAGCGAGACCTTGGGTGGGGCCCTGATCGGTTGCGGTGGACGCGGGGGCGGCACGTTTGGCGGACTGGGGCCGAACGTGAAGCGCCTCGCAAGCTGCGACGTCAGGTACAAGGGCAAGGCCGACAACAAGACCACCTACACCGATTTCCGCCGTGTGCTGGAACGCAAGGACATCGACGTCGTGGCGATCGCCACGCCGCCGCACTGGCACGCCCTGATTTCGATCGCTTCCATGCAGGCCGGCAAGGACGTGCTGTGCGAGAAACCGCTCACGCGTTTCATCGCCGAAGGTCGCGCCGTGGTGGAAGCCGAGAAACGCTACGGCCGCATCCTGCAGGTCGGCACTTACGGCCGCTACGGCGCCATTCGCGACAAGAGGAGAGTCGAAATCCACAAGATCATGCGTAGCGGCCTGCTGAAGAAGTGCGAGGGCGTGCATTTCAAGTCGGGCGGGTTGAAGGTGAAACAGTGGAGCGGGTACGTTAACCCGAAGCCGCACCCCGTGCCGGAGTCGCTGGACTGGGACATGTACTGCGGGCCGGCTCCTTTGCGTCCGTACCATCCGCACCGCGTCGGCGGGACGCACCGCGGGTACTGGGACTACGAGGGCGGCGGCATGGCCGACATGGGGCAGCACCACTTCGACCCGGTGCAGTGGACCTACGGCAAGGACGATACCAGCCCCGTTGAGATCGAGTCGCACGCGCCGCCCGCGCACCCCCTGGCCTGCGGCATGTGGGGCTGGGTGGAACTGAAGTACGCCGACGGCATGACTTTCGTGATGGAAAGCCGCGAGTGGGGGGAACGCTACGACCGCAAGCGTCCGCGCGAAGTCAGCCTGAGCGACCTTTCGCCGGAGGACCAGGAGAAGATCAAGGCCATGCCCGATCCGAAGCCCTGGCCGTCGTTTTCCGAAGCCGTCAAGACGCGCGAGAAGACGGGTGGATGCGCCGAGTCCGGCCACCGTGCCGCGGCGATCATGCACCTCGCGAACATCTCCATTCGCGTCGGGCGCAAGATCCACTACGACCCGGTCAAAGAGGAAGTCATCGGCGACCCGGAAGCAAACGCGTTGGTCAACGTGCCCATGCGCGCCCCGTGGCATCTCTAATCCAGCCGTCAAACCATGAGGATGTACAATGAGAGTATTTCGTAACCACCTTGCCGTCTGGGTCACGCTGACCCTTTCATGTCTGGCCGTCACCGCCGGGGCGGATATGAACGCCCTGCTCGGACGAATTCCCGATCGCGACGGCGACGGGAAACACACGGGACCGTCACCGGCCGACGCCAAGGCCCTGATCGACGGTGTCGTCGGGGGCGGTCCGGCCGTCATGGACGAGCTGATCGGTATGCTCGTCGAGTCCGGCGAATTGGAAGACTACAAGGCGCGCTACGCGCTGCACGCGGTCGCCGTCCATGTAACAGCTCCCGGCCGGGAAACGGCCCGGAAGCAGCTCGTGGCGGCGCTGCTCAAGGCGCTCAACGCGGTGCCCGGGCCGGATGTCTGCCTGTTCCTGATCGACGAGCTGCAGTTCCTTCACCCGCAAGATGCGATCGGTACGCTGGCCAAGTGCCTGTCGGACGAGAAGCTCTGCGACCCGGCCGCCCGGGCCCTGGTGGCCATTGGCGGCAACGCTGCCAAAGCGCTCCAGGACGCACTCCCGAAGTCGAAGGGAGGCGGGACGCTGTCGGTCATTCAGGCCCTCGGCGCTATCCGTGTCGCGGACGCCGTGCCGGCGCTGGCCGCGCGGCTGAACGACACCTCCCCGGACGTGGCCGTTGCGGCGGCGGTGGCGCTGGCGCGCATCGGCAGCGCGGGGGCCGCGGCGCCGATGATGAAACGGCTCGCAAAGCTCGAAGGGCGTTCGCGCGACGAGCTCACGGACGCCTGCTTCGTGCTGGCGGCAAACCTGATTGCCGGCGGCAAGCGCGATGACGCCTTCGACATCTATCGCGGAATCTGGAGCGCGATGGGTGATTCGTCAGCGCCTCACGTGCGCACTGCGATTGTGGTCGGGCTCGCGATGGGACTCAGCTCGGACAGCACGGACTCGTTGACCGGCAAGTTGAAGAGCGACGATCCCGCCACCCGCGCGGCGGTGTTGCACGTGCTTGGTGCGCGCGATGACGCGGCGGTGTTCGACGCCGTCGCCGGCGCGATGAAGGACAGGGACGCCGGCGTTCGTCTCGTCGCGGCACGCACGCTGCCGCGCATTGGCGGCGGCAAGTGCGTACCGCCCCTCGTGGCTGCGCTGCCCGGGGACGACGCGGAGTCGGCGCACGTGCTGCGCAGCGCCCTGATCGCACTCAGCGGCGACGACGTGAACGACGCTCTGGCCGTGGCGCTGGAGTCGGCAAAGGATGTCAATGTGCGCCTGGCAATTCTCGCCGTGCTGGTCCCGCGCAAGGCGACCGTCGCGGGGGATGCGGTCTTTCCCTTGATTGCTGACGGTGAGGGGAGCGTGCGCACGATGGCGCTCAAGACGCTGGGCGAAATCGGTAGCGGTAACCTGGCGGCACAGCTCGCCGATCACATCCGTTCCGGCAAAGCGGAGAGTGAGTTGAAAGCGGCCGAGGACGCGCTGGCGGGTATCTGTTCGCGCGGTTCGAAAGGGAAGGAGCAAGTCAAGCTCCTCAGCGATGCCATGCAGGGCGCTGACGAGAAAGCCGCTTGCGTTCTTGTGCGCGTCATCGGTCGTCTCGGCAGCAAGGAAGCCGCGGCCTATCTCGTGGAAGCGGTCGGCAAGGCGAAAGGGGCCGTCCTGGACGAGGTCGTCCGCGGCCTGGCCGACTTCCCGAACAGCAAACCGGGTCCCGAGCTGCTCAAGCTGGCCAGGGAAGCCGGCAACGAAAAACACCAGGTGCTGGCCCTGCGCGGCTATGTCAGAATGGCCGAGAAGGAGAGAAACGAGAAACAACGCTTCGCCATGCTGCGGGAAGCAATGAATGCCGCCAGGCGCCCCGACGAGAAGCGGCTGGCCCTTGGCATCATCAGCAAGCACCGCAACGTCGCGGCTCTTGAGCAGGTCGCAGCCTACATTGGCGACGTCGAGGTCAACAATGAGGCCGCGTTGGCCGCCATCCGCATTGGCGACCGGATTCGTCTCAACCATCGCCAGGAAGTCAGCGCGGTGATGAAACAGATTGTCGCGGCCACAAAGGACAACGGTGTCCGCAAGAAAGCCGAGGGGCTGCTGAAGAAGATGGGGGAGAAGTTGGATTGACGATTGCCAATCTGTGATTGCCGATTTGTGAAGTTCACCCTTCGCAAATCGGCAATCGACAATCATCAATTCTCCCGCCACCCATTGAACCAGGCCCGTTCGCCGAACGGTTTCTTTTCTTTCTGTTCCCGGTGTTCTGCGGGCACGCCGACGGGCAGGACGATCCTGACCTCCAGATCGTCGGGCACTCCGAGAAGCCCGGCGATGGCTGTCGCGCGTCCGTCGCGGCGCAGGGCGCCGTCGATCCAGACCGTGGCGTAGCCGAGGGCCGCGATGGCCAGGAGCATGTTCTCTACCGCGGCGGCACAATCCTCAATGCCGAAGCTCATGTCCTGGTAGACCGCGCG
This sequence comes from uncultured Victivallales bacterium, assembly GCA_964555035.1. Classification (GTDB taxonomy): domain Bacteria; phylum Verrucomicrobiota; class Kiritimatiellia; order UBA8416; family CAYOBW01; genus CAZKRK01. Next base: position 3,860 of record CAZKRK010000371.1, read on the forward strand.
GTGGTCAACAGCGCAGACGACGATCGCCGGGACTTCGCGAAGCAGTGGCTTCTCGATGACATCGGCGACGCGAGCCACCAGGTTCGGATCGTCCACGATCACGAACGATGTGCTCTGGGCATTGACCCCGGAGGGCGCCTGAATGCCGGCTTGCACGATTCGTTCCAGGTCTTCGCGTGGGACCGGCTGTTTCTCGTAGGCACCGCGATAGCTGTGTCGTCTTCGGATGGCTTCAAATACGTCCATGATGGCTGTCTCCTTGATCTGCATGGGAAGTACCATATCGTGCAAGGCCACGCAACGCAGCGATTCCGCCATACACATATCTGCGCATCTGGCTCACTCTCCGCTCGCCCTTGCCCTTCCGCTGCGCTCCAGGGCTTGCGGGCGCACTACAAACACGGCGCGCATCCCCCCCAATGTGTGCGCGCCATGTTTGTAGTGCGCCCGCAAGCCCTGGAGCGCAGCGGAAGGGCAAGGGCGAGCGAAGAGTGAGCAAGCCCGGCGGGGGCCACTCTGCAAGTGCAACCAATCGCAGATGCGCCCGCCACGTCGAAGCGAGCGACGCCGGCGTTGATGTCTTCGCGACGACGTGTTATACAGTACGGTTACGTTGACGTAAAGCCGGAGCCAAGAATGGCCCTTCTGTCGCGATTCAGCATTCAAGCCAAGATCACTCTGTTCGTCACGACTCTGGTCGTCGGCACGGGAGTGCTGTATACGGTATTGCTGGTCGGCATCCGGAAGCAGGACCTCGTTGCCGAGGTCGATGCCAGGTTGCTTACCGCGGCCACGTGCATGCGCGGTGTTGTCGGCCGCGAGTTTCACGACCGCATCGTGGATTCCAACAGCGTCTCGAAGGCAGCGTACGACGGAATCGTAGCGGCAAACAACGAGGCCTGCCGAGACCTTGACCTCAGTTACCTCTGGAGCGTACTGGTCCTTGATACCAATACCATCGTTTTCACGAGCGCGACTTCGCCAAGCAAGGATGTCGAGCACCAGGACCATGCGAGCTTCTTCTCCGTTCACTCCGATCCCGCCGCCTACGCCAGTACCCTCGCGTCTATGGATGTCACCTACAGCTCGTTCCACAACGAATGGGGCGACGGCCGCATGGTACTGATTCCTTGCGAAGACAGCCGGGGGCGCATCTACATGATCGGTGCCAGTGTTCTGCTGAGCGGGTACGATGCGGCCGCGGAACAGACAGTGAGTCAAGCCCTCTGGGTGGGGGCCATGGTCCTGCTTCTCGCCCTGATGGTCGGTCTTCTGCTGGCACGCTACCTGACCGCGCCCATCATTGCCCTGACCGGTGTGGCCAAACGCATGGCCGAGGGCGACGACGCCGTCGCCCTCCCCACCGGCGGCTCCCGCGAAATTGCGACCCTGACGCAGAGCTTCCTGACGATGCGGCGGGCAATCCGAAGTCAGTTTGCCGCGCTGCAGGCGAGCGAACAGAACACCGCGATTACGCTGAATTCGATCGGTGACGCCGTGATCGCCACGGACGAAAAGGGTGTTGTCACGCGCATGAACAGGGTCGCCGAGGAGCTGACCGGCTGGTCGCGCGACGAGGCCGTGGGCCGGCCGCTGGACTCCGTGTTTCGGATCGTTGACGCGAATACGCGAGCCAGCGCCGAAAGCCCCGTGAAGCAGGTCCTGGAGAGAGGGGAGGTCGTGGGGCTTGCCAATGACACGGTGCTCGTGCGGCGTGACGGGACCGAGCGCCAGATCGCGGACAGCGGCGCACCCATTCGCGCCGCCGACGACCGCATTGTGGGAGTCGTGCTCGTCTTTCGCGATGTCACCGAGGAATACACGCTGCGCTCCCAGCTTGAACATGGGCGGCGGATGCAGGCCATCGGCCGTCTGGCCGGTGGCGTGGCCCACGATTTCAACAACCTCCTCATGACCATCCAGGGCAATGCCGATCTGCTGGCCGAAGACCTGTCCGGCCACCCCGAAGCACGGGACCAGGTGGAGGAAATCCAAGAGGCGGTAGCCCGCGGCACCGACCTTACCCAGCAGCTTCTCGGCTTTGCGCGCAAGGGCAAGCTGCGCGTCGTGGGTGTAGACATTCATCACGTGATTCACGAAGTCACAAGACTCCTCCGGCGCAGCATCGATCCGCGCGTGGACATCCGCCACGAGCTCAATGCCCAACACGCCGTTGTCGAGGGTGATCCTTCGCAATGGCACAACGCGTTTCTGAACCTGGCCGTGAATGCCATCGACGCGATGAACGACGGCGGTGTACTGACTTTCCACACCGATGTGGCCGACTTGAGCGAGGCGCAGTTGATGAGCTACACCCCAATACTGGCGCGCGGACGCTACCTGCGGGTGACGGTGAAGGACACGGGCGTGGGCATGGACGCCGACACGGTGCAGCGAATGTTCGAACCCTTCTTCACGACCAAGCCCCAGGGTAAAGGGACGGGACTCGGGCTGGCCGGTGTCTTCGGTACGGTACAGAGTCACGGCGGCGCGATTGACGTCAAGAGCACTGTTGGTGAAGGAACAACGTTGCGCATTCTGCTCGTGCCGTCCGAAGCGACGGTTGCGACAAAGGCGGAAACAGACGTCTCGGCGCCTCCGGTGAATGAGGGCAAGGACCGCCACATCCTGGTCGTTGACGATGAACCCAGCGTGCTTAGAATCGTGTCGAAAGCGCTCGCCAAGAAGGGCTACGCGGTGACGACGTGTTCGGACGGGGAGGAAGCCCTGCACTGGTACGAGGAACACGGCGACACCGCCGACCTGGTTCTGCTCGACGAACGCATGCCCAAGCTCAGCGGCACGCAGACGTTCTCCAAACTCAAGGAACTGAACCCGGAAGTGAAGGTTATCGTAATGTCGGGCTTTACCGACGAAGGCGTCATCGGCAACCTGATTGCCGCCGGCGTGCTGGACTTTGTGGGCAAGCCTTTCCAGATCGAGCAACTCTGCTTCAAAGTGGCGGAGTGCCTGAGCGAGACCTGATCCCGAAGACGAAAGGAAGCTATGATGACACGATTGTGGATTGCAGTAATCGGCGCCGCTCTCCTTGTTTCATGCCGCGCTGCGCCGAAGGCGCCCGAAGCGGTGTCGCAGGTAGATACACCGGTACAGGAAGACACGCTGGTGTGGCAGTCGCTGTTCGACGGGGATACCCTGGCCGGCTGGAAGAGCATCGAGTTCGGCGCGGAGGGACCGACACACATTTTCGAGGGGGTGCTCAACCTGGAAATGGGGGGCCCCTTCACGGGGATACTGTGGACAAACGACGTCATTCGCAACGACTACGAGATCGAGCTCGACGCCAAGCGCGTGGTCGGCAACGACTTCTTCTGCGGGTTGACCTTTCCCGTGGACACGAACTGTTGCAGCCTGATTGTCGGCGGCTGGGGCGGCGCATTGATCGGGATTTCCAGCATCAACGACATGGACGCGTCCGAAAACAGCACAACCGGCTTCCTGGAATTCAACAACAACCAGTGGTACAGGATTCGCTTGCGTGTCATCAAAGACCGGCTGCAGGCCTGGATTGACGACAAGCAGGTTGTGGACGTTGACATCCGCGGCAAGCGCATCGGCGTGCGCCCCGGCGACATCGAAGAGTGCCGGCCGCTCGGCATCGCGTGCTGGGACACGGGGGCAGCCTTCAAGAACATCAACATCCGCAAGCTCAGCGCATCGGAAGTCATAGCGGACACGCCCACTGGCGAGCCGCCGCTGTGGTGATCGGGCCCCGGGAGACAGGGGAGACATCTTGTCCCCTGTGGTGTGTGGCAGAACTGTGGAGATGAGGGGACTGTCGGAATTGGTGCTTGCCCGATGAGCGGGGAGCTCTGGACGGACAGAGCAGACGACCTGTCATCCCGAGCGCAGCG
>CAZKRK010000372.1:0-7732 GCA_964555035.1 uncultured Victivallales bacterium
CCCTCGGGGGAGAGGTCGGTCCGACGCAGGAGGACCGGGTGAGGGGCCGGCCGGTAGCGTCACGGTAGTGCGTTCCTCGTGTGCAAGCTATGTCGCATCCGCGACTTGCGGGATTGGGGACCCCGACGACTGAACGTCGTGTTTGCGATGGTCGGGGCTCCAAGAGGGCCGGTTGACGATTACGGGCGACGATTACGGCGGACGATTGGGAGAATCGTCCCCTCGTAGTCCGTAATTGTCGCCCGTAATCGTCAACCGAAGCGAGTGTCGCTGCGCGCAGACCGTGACGAGAGTTGCGCCACAACGGCTTGCGAAAACCGCACACCCGTGGGGCACCGGATCGCAGACGTGTTTCCATATTGCCCTTTTCCCAAGCTGCCCGTAGACTCGGGCCTCAAATCGAATCAGGTGAGAAAGGGCGCGGCGGGTAGTTACGATGGATGAGTGCAGGGCAAGTGTTGTCGATGCCATGGTCTGCGAGCACGCGGAGTGCGCGGGCGGCTACCGCCTTCTGGTGTTGGACGTACCGCCGATCGCCGGGTGCGTCGGCCCCGGTCAGTTTGTGCACGTTCGCGTCCCGCGTCTTGAGAACGCCGTGCTCAGGCGCCCTTTCAGTGTGTATCGCGCCGACGAACGCACGCTCAGCATCCTGTACAAACAGGTCGGTCGCGGCACGCACGCTCTGGGCAACGTCGCCGTCGGGGAGCAGGTCAACGTAGTGGGACCGCTGGGGAACGGTTTTCCCGAGTGCCCCGGCGACAGGACCCCAGTCCTGGTTGCCGGCGGCTATGGCGTGGCACCCCTTTACCTGCTTGCCTCGCGCATGCTCCTCAAAGGCGTGATCTGCATCGGCGGCGCTTCGGCCGCGGACATTCTGTGCGTTTCCGAGTTCGAGGAGTTGGGGTGGGACGTGCGACTGACTACCGATGACGGTAGCCGCGGCCAGCAGGGGTTGGTCACCAAAGCCCTCGACGAATGGATCGATGCCGCCGGCGACGACACGCGCGGCGAGCTCTATGCCTGCGGCCCCGACGGCATGTTGAAAGCGGTCGGTGACCGCGCCATCGCCAAAGGCTGGAACGGCTGGCTTTCGCTGGACAAGCACATGGGCTGCGGCATCGGCGCGTGCCTGGCATGTGTGCAGCACATTCGCCGGCCGGACGGCAGCGTTGTGCAGGTGCGCGTCTGTTGCGACGGTCCCGTGTTCGAGGCCGCAACCATAGTGTGGGAGAACGAGTAGAACGATGACGACCGAGACGGTAATCGCCGGCATCAGGATGAAGAACCCGGTCATGGTCGCGTCGGGAACGTTCGGCTATGGCAGTGAGTATGCCGGGCTGATTGACGTGTCACGGTTGGGCGCGATCGTGGTCAAGGGCATCCGCGGTGTTCCCTGGGAAGGCAACAAGACCCCGCGCATGGTCGAAGTGTCGGGCGGCCTGGTCAACGCTATCGGCCTGCAGGGGCCGGGCGTGGAAGGGTTCGTCCGCGACTACATGCCGTTTCTGCGCTCGCTCGACGTCCCGGCCATCGTCAACATCTGGGGTACGTCAGTCGAGGAGTACGGCGAAGTGGCCGCGCGTCTGGGCGAAGTCGAGGGCATCGCCGGGTTGGAGGTCAACATATCCTGCCCCAATATCAAGGAAGGCGGTATCGCTTTCGGCACCGACCCGGTCATGGCCGCCAAGGTAATCGGCGAGGTGCGCAGCCGAACCACGCTTCCGATCATTCCCAAACTCTCGCCCAACGTCTCGAACGTGGCGCAGTTCGCCCGCGTAGCGGAGGAGTCGGGCAGCGACGCAATATCGCTCATCAACACGTTGCCGGCCATGGTGATCGACATCGAGACGCGCCGTCCCGTGTTGTCAAACGTGGTAGGGGGGCTTTCCGGTCCGGCGATTCATCCCGTTGCCGTCAAGCAGGTGTGGGAAGCTGCCGCGGCGGTCAGCATCCCGGTGATAGGCATGGGTGGGATTACGGATGCGGCCACGGCCCTGGAGCTCATGATTGCCGGCGCCGGCGCCGTGGCGGTAGGCACGGCCACCTTTACCGACCCGCGAACGCCGATCCGGGTTATCGAAGGGATTGAGACCTATCTGAGGGAGCACGGCATCGACGATGTCAGCGAAGTGGTCGGGTCGCTTGTCCTCGACGACCGCTAGCGGCCCGGTCCCGCACAACCACTATGAGAAGCAGAAAGTTGAACGGGTGCGTCTCCAGTGGGCCGGATTTGCAATCCGGCCGAGAGACAGGGGAGCCCGTTGTCGAGAGTAGACGGTCCACGGACAGCCCACCCCCGGGCCCGGCTCTCACCCCTCGCGGCCGTATTGAAAATCCGGCCCACCGCTTGGGAGTTTGATGAAACTGAAGCGCGTTTGTTCTCATCTGGTTGCCTCGCTTTTCGCTGGGCTCGCCGTGTGGTGGGTGTTTTTCTTCCCTTATGTCCCCGAGCGGCTCTACGGCGTGATCCCTTACGATGCCCAGGTCATAAGCGAACACGAAGCGCCGGCTGAGCGGCTTCACCAGCTCAGCCGGAATCCAGCCGTACAGAAAGCCCTGGCCGATTTGGGGATCGGCGCCGAGCAAGTCGAGAGCTTCCTCGCCGGTCCGAAAACCGCGGCATTGGCTCGCCACCTGGCCGGTCGCAAGGTGCTCTTTGCTTCCGTTGACCGCTTCGGGCCCGCCTATCGCCCTACGCGTGTTGTCGCAAGCTGGATTGGTTGGCGAACGCACTTCGTGAGACTCGCCCTCATGTTTCGGCTTGTGCCCGGTTTCAAACGCCTGGATGTCCGGTCGTCGGCCCCAATATGGGCGTGTGCGCTCGGCGAGGGTCAAGACGCCTCCGTTCTCGCCGCGGCTGCGTTCGAAGGCGTGCTCGTGGCAACCATATCCGACGACCCGCTGCCCATGGTCGACCTCCTGTCCCGCGCGTATGGCGGTGCAGCTAGAAAACCCAGACTGATCTACCATCTCGATGTGTCGGCCGATGAGCCGGATGATCGCCCCGCCGACTGCGCCTGGATCTCCCGCACGATAGGGAAGGGAGCGCGGCGGGCCAGACTGGTTATGGCCCTGGGGCTGGATACGGTTTCCGATTCGGAGATCGCCGGGACGGCGCGTCTGGTTTATGCCCCTCCGGCAAGCTCTCACCGTTCCGCATCGGAAGAACTGACCCTCATGCGACAGACCCTTGGGATGCGTCCGCAGGCCGAGCTGGTCTGTCCCTTGTCCTACCTGCAGCCGCTTCTGGCCCATTCCCGTTCCACGTGGTGGGAACGGTTTGCGTTTGAGACCCTCACCAAGACCATGCCCCGTGACCCGTGCCTGGGATTGTCTCTTATCACCGGCGAGTATCGCGGTCGCATCCCGGTGCTCAATGTCGCGGACGCCGAACGCTTCCTGAGCATAGCCGTGCCTACGCTCATTCTGTGTGTGCCCGTGGACGAGACCGTCCAGCCCGATGAGCTTCTCCGCGCGACGCTTGACAGAATCAATGCCGAACGGAAGCGCTCCCTGATTCCGCACGAGCTGCCTGACACCCCGTTCGCGATGTACGTAATCGACGACGTTTCGGACAATGCCTATGGCCGTATGCCCCGGGAACAGAAGATCGCGGTTGCCGTTCTTGGGGATCGCCTGCTGGTCTGCTCCAATCTGAAGGTTGCGCGGCAGTTGTTGGTTGAGCACGCGGCTCGTGACAGCACCGGCGCCGGGAACCTGGCCAGCTCGCTTGCGGAACCGGGCTATGTGCGATTCGACCTGGAGGCGACCTGTCTGGATATCGCCAGAGTGCTGACGTATTGCCAGATGTTCGCCTCGCCGGAGGCAAGGCGTGGGCTGGCTTCCGCCACCGAATGGGTCAAGACCATGCGTGCTTTCGAGAACGCCGAACTGCACCTGCAAACCGCCGGGAACCAGTTGCTCGTCCGGTTTCGGCTGGGACCGGAGTAGGTCGGACCAGTGAACATAGCTAGTCAAGTGGTGTGCGAAAGCGCCCTGGAGCCGGCGGTCCTCCGCCGGTGTGGGGGCGGGAGCCCGCGCGGGTGTTCGTAACGGCGGGGACCGCCGTCTCCAGGATGACTTGGCGGTCATTTCAAGAACGTAGGCCCCTTTTTGACGGGGGCAAAGAGGAGACAACAATGAAACGGATACTGCAGTCCATCACACTGCTCGCAACGATCGCTGTTTTCACCGGGTGCGCCACCGCGCATCGTCCGGCGTCCGACCTCAGCCTTGGAAGCATGTCGCGCAACAAGTCGGTCGAGTCGCAAAGGATGTTGATATGGCGCGCCTGGCTCTCCCTGGAAGTCGCCGATGTCAGCAACGCCGTGGCCCGGGTCACCGCTATCGCCGAGGAGTCCGGCGGCTACGTCCAGAGCCAATCCGACTCCGGGGAGGAGCGAGCCAGCTTGACCGTCCGCGTGCCTTCCGGTGCGCTGACCGACGCACTGTCCTCCGTGGAGTCAATCGGCATAGTGACCAGCCGGCGCGTATCGTCGCAGGACGTCACCGAGCAATACGTCGATACTGACGCCAGGCTGAAAACGATGACCGCCCTCCGTGACAGGCTCAGGGCTCTCCTGGAAAAGGCGCAGAACGTCAAGGACATCCTCGCTATCGAGAAGGAGCTCGGCCGAGTCCAGGCCGACATAGACTCCATGCAGGCGCGACTCAAATCGCTCAAAGGCAAAGTCGACCTGGCATCCATCGACGTTTCGATCACAAAGAAACGCGTACGCATTCTCGGCCCGCTCGGGTACGCGTTCAAAGCCGCATGGTGGACCGTGGAGAAGCTGTTCGTCATACAGGAGTGACGCTTCCGGACGCGTATCTCCGAAAAACGGCCTTGTGAAGATCCGCGAAGACTCCCATAATCACGCCCGGTTAGAGGGTGTCCGAAAAGCCCCTGGAACGGCGGTCCTCCGCCGTTACGAGCAAATGTGAGTTCACGCGGTGAAACAATGGAGGAACTTCGTTCATTTCTGTTTCCGTCTGTGCTCAACTCTTGCTCCTAACGGCGGAGGACCGCCGTCTCCAGGTTCAATTGACGGGCGTTTCGCAAACGTAGACCCTTTTCGGATGGGGTCTGGTTAGCGTCGTCGTGCGCTTTCGCATGATATCGAGATCTGTCGGGGAGGGCCGCGAGGAAGGATGAAGCGATATCGGTGTTCTCTGCTTTTGGTCATGGCTGTGGTGTGCCCGATGAGTCACGGGGACGAAACCAAGCCGGCGCCCCTGGCGGTGCGCTGGAAAGACGCGCTCAAGGAGAAGACGGTTCAGGTTCTTCATCCTTCGCGTACAGAAGCTCTGCTGAATGTGCGCACGCCGGGTCTTGCCGGCGTCACCGTACGATACGACAATCCGAATAGAGCGGTCGATCCGAGAACATGGACCGTCGACAGTCATGTCTTGCAGGGCGGGTTCCGCAAACACGTAAACAACGCGAAACTGTCCTTCATCCGCCTCAGCGGCAATGCGAGCCCGCCGTACGAGACCTTTCAATTGAGCTTTTCCAAACCGGCTACGGCGGTTTCTTTCCCGGTATGTGGGTTCGACGAGAGCGGACCTCGGTTGACATTCAGCACACCCAACGCGCCGTCCACGACGTTCTCGAAACAGTCCGGGGCAAGTTCGACGGGGGGCACATGGCTACTGGAAGGTGGAGCTCTCCGTTATCGCGGAAAGCGATTTTGGGCCGCTGCGGCTGCCGACCCGCGGAACATCGTCATGCTGACCGTTGCCAATCCGAACGGTTTCAAGATGATTCAGGTCCAACCGAACGGCCCGGCAGGAACCGGGATGGGCGACCTCTCGATCGAATTCGCCGAACCACCGGATCCCGCAGCCCACAAGAAGGCCGAGAGCGAAGTCGCGGCCTTGATTGCTCAACTCGGCGCCGAGGAATTCAAGGACAGGGAAGCAGCGTCAAAGGCATTGCGCACGTTGAGCCTTCGGCACTACGGAGTCTTGAAAAGGGCGTACCAAACGACGAGAGACCCGGAAGTCAAGTCGAGGCTGAAGGACCTTCTTGCTGATGGGGCGGCGAACTGAGACGAACAGTCCGTGCCATGCCGCTTGAAGCCGCCCGCAGGCGGACAGGGGCGGGTTGTGAACAGACAGTGTCCGAGAGGAACCTGGTGACGGCGGAAAGGAGCAACTTCGATATGCAGGCACAGCAGCGCACAGCCGGTTTCACGTTGATCGAGCTGATGGTAGTGGTCATCATTATCGCTATGATTGCCGGCCTGGTGGTTATGAACGTGACGGACGAACCTGACAAGAAGGGGCGCATGCTGGCGGAAGTCGACATATCCACGCTTGGCACGACCCTGCAGCGCTACAGGTTGGACCACGGGCGCTATCCCACCCAGAACGAAGGTCTGGCCATCCTGACAAGACCCGCGCCGGACAAGGGGCAGAACGAGCCGTACGTCGAGCATATCCTGGATCCATGGCGGCAGGAGTATCGCTTCAAGATTCCCGGAGTGCACAAGGAGTATAGCTTCGACCTGTGGTCCATCGGACCCGACGGGCAGGACGGGACCGACGACGACGTGACCAACTGGAAACAGAAACCGTAGCGCGGAATCCATTGGAGCGACGCTCCGGCGCGCTTCGGTGGCGGAGAGCTGAATTCCACACTTTCGCAAGTCGAGGAGTGGGAAGAAGACAATCCGCGTGCTCCGTCTGTTCGAGAGGACGATCTCGTGCCGTCAGTCTGTTTCTCTCCGGCTGTGCTGATGATCGTGGCGTCCCAGTCGCCATACTTTGAGCCCTACTACCTGGTTTCGATCCTCTTTACGATGTCCGGCGCAGTCCTTTGCTGGTTGCGACTGCGAGGACGGGCAAGCCGAGCGGTTCAGGTGGGATGGATTGCCGCGTGCGGGTTGCTGAGCTGGGGAATGCTCCTGACGTGTCTTGCCGTCAAGGAACTGCCGCGCTTCCTGTCGTGTCCGAAGTGCGGCAAGAGACGTCGCTGGGACGAGATGAACTGCCGCGCCTGCAACTCACCGTGGGCGGAGAAGGCAAATCCAGGGCTGCTGATTTCCGATTGAGCCGGATCAGTGCTCCCGAGGCTGTCCGCGTTCCGCCCCTCACCCGGTCCGACGCGGGATGACCGGGTGAGCGGACAGGCGGAGTATCGGAATTGGGACTCGCCCCGGTCGAAGGGGAGTCCTTGAGGGAGAGAGCAGACGACCTGTCATCCCGAGCGGAGCGTAGCGGAGTCGAGGGATCTCGGGAATTGGCAACAACGCCGGACGTGCTTGGCAGTACTCGAGATCCCTCGACTCCGCTACGCTCCGCTCGGGATGACAGGTCGTCTGCGTTGATGGACCAGGCAAATGGTCGTCGAGACGCCTCGATACGCCACATTAACCCAACATGCCTTGCGTTGGGACGGCATCGTGGATTGGCGCCATCGTTTCGGCGGGCAGCGGACGGGGTGTCACGAGCCGGCCCTGTTCAACGTACTTCGCGCGTGTCTCTCCCCACAGCCCGTCCCCGTACGGCAGCCTGTCCACCGGTCTGCAGTCAAGTGCCTTCAAGAAACGCTCTTTGTGTGTCATGGTGTTGTTCCTTTCCGGTCGGCAATGCTCCCGGCTGCTTGTGTTCTGAGACGATCCAACGTGGAAATTGCCGGCTCGCCCCTGTCATCCCGGGAATACCCGTGGCCGGCCCCTCACCCGGTCCTCCTGCGTCGGACCGACCTCTCCCCCAAGGGGAGAGGTGG
>CAZKRK010000373.1:0-7719 GCA_964555035.1 uncultured Victivallales bacterium
TTTGTGGAGCCGCAGTGATGGGTGGTGTGGGTCGAATTCAAGCAACTCAAGCGTCTTTCGGTACTGGTTGCGCAGAGCCGGATGCTTCTTTAGGAACCGTATTGCGCGGCGCGTGTAACTCTCCGTAAAGACGATTTCATACTTCATCGTCTATCCGCTGCATGTGATCTGCGACTGATCGGTCTGTGATGCGTCCTGCCTCGTAATCGGCCCGTGCTTCGCGAACGGCTTGGGCGAGCTCAGATTCACGCAATTCATTGTATTTCTGGACTGTCATGACCACGTACTTGCTCTGGCCCCGAACCGTGATGATGGCCTCATCTTCGTTCGTCAGTGCGGCAGCCAAAGCGGATACGCCCCTCTTTTTGATTTCTCCGGCGACAAGAGTACTCATTGCAGGCCTCCTTTGGGTGCTTCTTACGGTACTCTACGGCGGCCCCTGAGTCAACCCTGATTACGCGTCGCCGGAACTCCATCCCCAAGAAGGGGTTCCCGTGTTGACCGGCAGATTGATGCAGAGAGCTCTGGATTTGCGGGCGAAAGTGTCCCATATAGGGGCTATGCGTCATATATTGGGATGACAGGCAGGAGTTGACGTTCCCGGCTGGTCGAATATACAGCTATCAGGTCGATGAAGACAGAAGTCAAGACACCGCACCTGATAGCCGTCCCCGGTCTTCTTGAAGATATGCCTCACCACAGGACCTTCTGGACCATTGACACCACCATCCGTTACGACATCCGTACCGGCCAGGGTGCAGTTCACGGTGACATACTGGCTATGGATTCAGAGAAGTACTACCAGGTGATCGGTTACAAGCCCGGCCGAACCGGACCGTTCAATCCGAGGATCCGTGGGTATAACCTGTGCTCGGGTCTGATTGCGGACCTGGGCAAACGTCTGCCACCAAGAAGGAAAAGCGCAAAGAAGGGCAAGGGTAAGGGAGCAAGGACACCTCAACCGAAGGCCCCGGCACGCTACCAGTGGTCGGCCGGCATTCCGTTGACCGGCAAGGCGATTCTACTGGCCGACAAGGCACTCTTCATCGCGGGTACACCTGTGACCTTTCCACAGGACGATCTGTCCAAAGCCTATGACGGCCGTATGGGCGGCGTGCTCTGGGTCGCTTCCGCGGAAGACGGAAGAACGCTCGGCGAACTCAAGCTGGATGCTCCCCCCTCCTGGGACGGCCTCGCAGCAGCCGATGGTAAGCTCTTCATGAGCCTGAAGGACGGAAGCGTTGTCTGCCTGGAAGGCAAGTAGGTCCGATTTGCAATCGGACCCCACTCCGGTCGGATCCGGTCGCCCGTGGCGTGATCTGAGGCAACCAGCGGGGATTGGGTCCGATTGCAAATCGGACCTACGAGTGTCACGCATCCCTTGACAATTCTCCACTCCGCGTGGGATACTCTCGCACACTTACGACGACGCTTCATGTGAATGAAGCAGAACCAAGGAGGAAGACATGAAGAAGCTATTGGCGGTTATGTTGGTGGCGGTGCTCATGGGTGGAGCAACGGTCTCGATCGCGGCGTGCGGCAAGTGCGCCAAGAAGAAGGCCGGTGAGACCGAGAAGGTCGAGAAAGGCAAGTGCGGCTGCAGCAAAACCATGTGCGAGAAGTGCAAGGCCAAAGCCGCGAAGGCCGCCAAGGGCAAGTGCGGCGGCGCAGCCAAGGGCGGCTGCAAGAAGTGCAAATAGCAGGCACTGAAGAAGACCAGAGACGACCCCATCTGCGGATGGGGTCGTTTTTTTTGGCTAGAGAATACTGAACAGAAGGAACAGGCGAACGGCAGGAATGCTGAAGGGAATACTGAACGAATTCCGTTCCAGCATTCCCGGCGTTCCTCCGTTTCTCCCCTTCAACATCCCTTCTGTTCGCCTGTTCCTTCTGTTCAGCATTCCTTACTCCCCCCCCACTCCTCCGGCACGCGCCCCCCGCACGACTTGACCACGTGCGGCCGGGCGGCAAACGCGTCGCGCGCCGCCACGTAGCCCGACTCGATGATCTCCGCCGCGCGATGGAACTCCATGAATCCCACTCCCGCCAACCGCGGCTCGATCAGGATGTCCGGCGGGTTGTTCGCGAGCTGCGTCGCCGCCAGCTGGGTTTCCATGATCCGAAACGAATCGCCCAGAATATCGAACACGTTGGGAAGCGCCGGTTTCGACACCCAGTGTTTCACCGCCTGCAGCCCGCCGAAATCGTGAAGGCGTATCTTGTCGTTGATCCCTGACACGATCTCCTCCCAGCGCGAGCGCGGCTCGGGTTGGGGCGCGGGCGTCTCCCTCGCTTCCCGCTCGGGCAGCGGGGCCGGAACCTCCGTCGCGAAGCGATTGCTGATGTTGACCGCGATCGTAACCTCCGCGCCCATCTTCGCCACGGCCGTTACCGGTACGGGATTGACCACGCCGCCGTCGACCAGGAGATGGTTGTCGCGTTGGACCGGCGTGAACATGCCCGGAATGGATATGCTCGCGCGCACGGCGTCGACCACGTCGCCCCGGTCGAGGACTACCTCCTCGCCCGTCAGAACGTCCGCCGCTACGGCGTGGTAGGGCACGGGCAGGTCCTCGATGTTCTTGCCCACGATCTGTTCGCGCACAAAGGTGACGATCCGCTCGCCGTCGATCAATCCGTTGCGGGGCAGGTTGAACTCCAGGAAGAAGTAGAGCACCTGTTTCCAGTCCAGCTCGAGCGCGATGCGTTCCAGGGTTGTCTCGCTGCCCGCGGCCAGGGCCGCGCCGACCAGCGAGCCCATACTCGTACCGGCCACGCAATGGGCCGCAATCCCGCACTCGCGCATGGCGCGAAGTGCCCCCAGGTGCGCCCACCCCCGCGCCCCTCCACTTCCCAGCGCCACGCCAACTCTCTTCTCTTTCCCAAACATCGCCGTCCCCCTCAATCTCACTGATATGCGTTCGTCCGCGGCCGGACGTGGGCCGGATTTGCAATCCGGCCGAGAGAGTGGCGAGCATCACGGGTGGATGGCCTGACCGGAGGCTGCCTGTTCTCGACGATACGCTCAACTCTCTCTCGGCCGGATTGCAAATCCGGCCCACTGTCTTCTCCCCTTCGCATCCGTACCTCCGTTGGGCCTTGGTCTGGCAGTGCTGCATTGAAAAACAGTATCCACATTCCCCTGCCACACATTCCTCTGTCGGTATCTGCGTTGGGTTGCGGGCAATGCCCGCGTTGCTTACATGGTGAATCCCTACTCCCCCTCATCGCACACAAACCGCGACATCTCTTCGGTCGGCCGTCGCTTCTTCTCACGCACCGTATCGTCGGCCGGGTATCCCACGCCGATCAGGGTGTCCACCTTGTCGCGGCGGGACAGCCCCAGGAGGCGTTTGACTGCTTTCTCGTCGAACCATCCCAGCCAGCACGTGCCCAGCCCTTCCTCTTCCGCCTGCAGCACGAAATGCTCGCAGGCGATGCCGACGTCCATCAGGCTGAACTGTGTTCCGCGGAACTTGCCGCCCAGCGCGGCGGCGAAGCGCGAGCGCTCCGTGACCACCGCAACCAGCACGGGCGCCGGGATCGCGAACTTGTTCATCGAGTAGATCCCGGCGAATGCGGCCTGCGCCACCTTGGTGCGCAGGGGATCGCGGTCCACAACCAGAAACGTCCACGGCTGGGAGTTGCACGCCGACGGCGCCAGGCGCGCCGCCTCGACGCAGCGTTGCAGCGCCTCCCGCGGCACCTCCGTCGTCGTATACCGGCGGCAACTCTGCCGTTTCGCAGCAAGCTCAAGAAAACTCATGCCCGCAATCATATCGACTGTCCCCGCGGAATGGAAGCCACGTTGCACGCTGTTTCGCACCCTGAAACTCCACGCCGCAAGGGCGTGGGATCTGGCTTGAGCTAGTGCCATTGGGGTCGCACCTTTTCGTCGCCGGAGACGGGAAAACGAGTTCGCCGAAGGCGAGCAACATCACAGCCCGGCGAGGATCGCCGGGGGCAACGCACGCACGACCCGAAGCCCCGCTCCCCAGCGACATCTGAACGCGGCGAGAGGGGCATTGCTCCCCTTCAGGGAGCCTGGGTGGTTGGATGTCTGACCGGCCCCAGGGGTTCACCCTGGGCTGGGACGTGCGTCCCCGTTGGGGACGGGCGGTCCATCGCAACGGCAAAAAGGTGTCACGCTCATTTTCCGCTGTGCCGCTCTCCCTGTCGACGCGGGAATCCATGTAGTCGACGGAGGGACGGAGGCCTGGCAAAGAGCAGTTCAGACCTCATTACCCCTCTATCGTGACGCTTGGCTACCGGCGGGTCCGTTCACTGCCGGCCTTCTTGCGGTCAGAATCAACTTGCCAGGAGTTTCCCCTTTTTCGTACTGTGCACGCGTTGTTGCACAGCCGAAGTCTCGAAACGTGTGACAAACGGGTGACAAGCAGTCAACGGCAAGCGGATTCTAAGCTGTTGATAGGCAATGTGTTGGAGAGGTGACTGAGTGGCCGAAAGTGGAGGATTGCTAATCGCGCGGCCACCATCTCCCAAAACCCTTGAAAACAAAGGCCAAACTCACGTTTGGCCTTTTTCTGTTGGCCAAGCCGACCTGCCGATAGACGACTTTCGACAACGGTCCGCGACTACGAATCACCATCAATGACCGTTCAAAGCGTGACAGAAGTGTGACGCTTTTCGGACGGGCCACATCAAGAGCAAGTGTCTGGCCGACTTTCACGGTGATTTCGACTGGGGCGGCATACGTATTGCCAACTACGTTCGCCGCATCGCCCCCACGACCGAGTCCTGGCGACACGACGCCTCTGTCTACCGAACACTCTCGGGGGGGTGCCGACTGGAGGGTACCCCCGTCGATGCCATATGGGACCCGGCACTCCGCCCCGCCATGGAAGCGCGCAAAGAAGCTTTCCACGAGGAGCGGATCCTCGACGGCTTGCTGGAGGATTTGAGGGCGGGCCAGCGGCGCGATCAGTGACCGTTCAACACGTAGAAGAAGTGTGACACCTTCCCGACGGGTCACATTCAGATCAAGTGCCTGACCCACTTGGCACACTGGTGGCGAATAAACTCTTCCATCTCCCTCCTTGCATCGTCTGGATCATTTGCCTCTCGCCACTCTTCAAGCAAACAGCTTGTTCATGCTTGACCGAGGGATTTTCGGTGCTGTGACGTGTCAACTCCTCGCCTACACGGCTCTGTACTTCTGCTCGGGATGAGTTGGGTTGTCTGGATAGACATAGTCCAGGCGGCCGGTTGCCATGAGTCGTCGCGCACTCCGCCGCAAGTAGTCAGGCTTGCGGTTGAGCAGGGAAGCCAACTCCTTGATGTCCAAGGGCCTCCAGCGGCACAGGTCGTACACGATTGAGTCCAGCTCGCCGGGAGGCACCCGCTTCTTCAATGCGTCAATCCGGCCCTTGAGTTCCTTGGGCAACTCCTCTCCCAAGTCGACGAGCTCTGTACTTAAGGGCGTGAGCTCTGTACTTAAGGGCTGCCGGTGGCCAGCAGGATCCGTGGGTTCTCCCATTCGTTCAACGTTCGCATCGTCGTCGAGGGAGGCCAGAAACACGGGGCCGGGAACATAGTACGTCTTCGACGCCCGACCTTTCTGTTCCAGGATCCCGCAATCCCGGAGCCTACGGAGATGCCCACTGGCACGGAGTGTATCAACCTGATTGATATCTCGGTAGACGGCATTGTTAAGCGCGCCGAGTTCGCGAAGCATGATCAGAGCTTTGGCCTCATCCTCGTTCAGGTCGTACTCGCGAAAATGGCCCAGCCATTCGATATCGTCCTCGCCCAAGAGGTGATGGGTGAATACTGTAGCCGTAAACGTATCGGCCTCCCGGTCGGACTCAAAGAACGGCAGAGTGAGATTCGCTCCTCGCATGAGTTCCCGAACAACACGAATTCCCGATCCCTTGGTTTCCGCAAAGCCGGTCTCATGGAAAATTGCCGCGATCTTCTCGTTGCGAGAGATGGAACCGGGTTCCCCCAAACGGTCGTCGGGTTTTAGCGAGTGGCCGGGATTGCGGAACTCAATGCGGTTGCTGTATCTGATGATCTGAACGGGTTGTCGCATGCGGTAGACAGTCTTGCAGTCCCGAGCAGAAATGACAAGCGCGAGTACATATGCCTTCCGGCTTCTCCGAAGCGTGGTGGATGATGTAGAACGCGACGGCATTTACGAGCAGCTCTGCGGGGAAGCCCTTCTCCCTCATCATCCAGAGCGCTTTGGCCGCCGTCCCAAAATCCTCGTCCGACAGCCGTGCGGCCTCGCTACCAATGATGGTGAGTTCGCGCAGTTTGCGGGTGGCCCAGGCCACGGCCTTGGCCTTCGAACGGAAGCTCCGCTGGATACGTACACCGCCCGTGATCTTGCGGCCAAGATCAACCTGCCAGGAGTCGCCCCTCTTTCGTAGCTTGTAACCTCTGATTGCCATCGTGTCACACCTTGGTCGGCTACCATCAAAGCGGCAGCAACCGCGGCAGCGTTTCACGGCAAAATCTCGGGAGAATGTGACACCTGACTTAACGGCCTTCGTGCACGAGCGATATGTTTGGATAGACCTGCCGGAATGCATTTCCCTTGTAACGCCGCAACAGGTACTCCACAGCATAGGCATTCCCGCATTCTCGCAGCAGAAACGCGGCGCGGACCGAGCCGTCGCCATGTTCGCTCACCATCCTCCGCACGAAGGCGGGCGACACTGACCGCGATAGCACGAACTCCTTGATGGCGTCCGCTTCGATATCGCTCAGATCTCCGTCAGTCCTCGCAAAGGCGCTAACGCGGTGAGCAGAAATCGCGACGGAACCCGTATTGTCCTCTCCTTCGGTGATGGGCAGCGCAACGCCGAAAAACGCACGATTACCGTCCTCGTACGCGCGCCAGATGCCTATGTCGTTGTGCAGATCCTCGGCGAACTCGGCGAGGATGGTGCTCAGATCCGCAATGTCGGACCGGTCCAAACGCAATGTATCAAACCTGAAGGTGCGCTGAACTCGTCTGATCGTGCGTTGCACATCCAGAGCGACTTCGCGGAGGTACTTATCTCCTCTGCCGGGAGGGCCGGGCGGCCTGAAAGTACGTGTGTTCATGAATCTCCTGAGGGATTTGTGTCTGGCGCCGTCAAAACAGTTCGTACATTGACTCACGCCCCAGATGCTTGACGTACTTCTCTACCTGCTCAGCCAGCGGCCCTGGCCCGCCAATGTGAATCCAGTCGTCGACGCTCCCGCGGAAGCAGAAGCGTTCGGTTGCGAATGCGCGGGTCTCTCTGTCTGCCCGTCCACGACTGCCCGGCTTCGTGAAGTAGAAACAGAACATGTGATCGTCAATGCGGTCATAGGCCTCGTAGATGGCTTCATGGAGTTCCCAGAGTGTCCAGTCGCAGCGAATCTGAATCCGACGCCAGATCTCGGGGGCACCGATCAGGGCGACGCGAAAGATGTAGCCTGTCTTCTGTTTGGTCATGACCTGAGTGTTGCAGATGCGGATTCGTGTTTCAATACGCGACCGCAAAGCGCGCTACCGGTGGGTCCGTTCACTGCCGGCCTTCTTGCGGTCAGAATCAACTTGCCAGAAGTTCCCCCTTTTTCGTACTGTGCACGCGTTGTTGCACGTCCGAAGTCTCGAAATGTGTGACAAACGCGTGACAAGCACTCGATGGCGAGAGACTTACAAGTTGTTGATGTGCAATGTATTGGAGAGGTGACTGAGTGGCCGAAAGTGGAGGATTGCTAATC
>CAZKRK010000374.1:0-7713 GCA_964555035.1 uncultured Victivallales bacterium
GGTTGGAGCGCGCTACGCGCCGACACTCGCAAGCGGCCCATGACCTTTCGATACATAATGACAACCGCTGAATTGCCGTTGCCGCGAGAGGCGCGCTATGCTAGCCTTATCTTCAGTCAAGGGCTACATGTTGGATGCAGACAAGAAAGCCGTGCTCAACAAGTCGGTCTCGCTCTCCAAGATGTGTCCTTCCTGAGGTGGCTCTGGCGGCTACCTCGGTGAGGTAGCACCTGGAAAGTACTCTGTCGTTGTCTACGTGAAAGAGAGCGGCGTGTTGTTTGGAAAGGCATTTGACGCAGATCTCAAAGCCATTCAGTGAAATCAATCTCATTAGGACTGAAGAGGCGGCTTGTTCAGGCCGCCTCTTTGGTCGCACTCAACTTGAACCTTCCCTGGTGGCAGACCGCTGCCGCTGAGGGGTACTGTCTGCCGGTCATGAACTGCGAGGCGTGTCTCTACGCCTGGTTGGGCTGCCCGATCGGCATGATCGGTCGCTCGGTCTACTGCGTTGAGTTCCCGATCTTCGTTGCGATCAGCGTCCTGGTGCTGGGGCTGATCATGGGGCGCTTTCTGTGCGGATGGGTTTGCCCCATGGGGCTTGTGCAGGATCTTTTGCACAAGATCAAGACGCCCAAGTTTCACTTGCCGCGTCCACTCGTCTATCTCAAGTATGTGTTTCTCGTGGTTACCGCGATTGGAGTGCCGCTCTATTTCGGGTTGCGGCCGGTTGAGGGTGCGGCTGAGGATGCCGATCCGTTTGCGGCCATCGAGGCACAGATGGCAGCCCTGGAAGCGGGGGAAGATCCCGGTGAGTTTCCGGAGGAGCCACACTTCCCCGAGCCGGAGTACATAGAATCGCCGTTTTTCTTCTGCAGCTTCTGTCCCACCGCGGCGTTGCAGGTTGCTTTGCCGGCCTGGATCGCGGACGGTTCCGCGTACGTGTACGCCCGTGGGGTAGCGGACCTGGTATTGCGCTTTGGTGTTCTAGCGGTCGTGTTGGTGCTGGCGGTCGGGAATCACCGTTTCTTCTGCAAGGTCATGTGTCCCATCGGAGCTCTGATCGCGCTCACGAACAGGTTCACGTTGCACCGCATCAAGCTCGACAAGGAGACCTGTGTGAGCTGCAAGAAGTGCAACAAGAAGTGTTCCATGGACGTCAAAGTCATGGAGACACAGGACACCGGCCGCTCAATCAACCGTGACACCGAGTGCATCGGTTGCCTGACCTGCGAAGAGCAGTGCCCCACGGACGCCATTACGAACAACAGCGTTGTTCGCTAGCCCATTCCCAGCCTAATGCGGATGCGTCGGAGATCTGGCTGGCCAAGTCGCTTGAGACATGCCAATTCGTCCTGTGTGAGCCGATAGCCTTCCTGTGCAGCGGTTGCCTCCGGTTGGTTCAGGAATCGCTGCGCGAAGTGCGGGTTGACGATTATCTGACCGAGAAGTGTGCACATATGGTCGTGATCTCTGCGATTGGGCATTGATACTCTCCCTCTCTCTTTGGGCACAACGTAGCACAAACCGTGGCGCCGCACGCCACGCACGGGTAGACGCATTCGCCACGCTCTGGAGACTATCACGCCCTGAGGCGTCTATCAATGACCAAAAAACGCCCGCCAACGCATTCGCGCGGCGGGCGTTTTGTTCTCTGTTCAGTCGGTGAGGCTTACAGATCGTTGGGGGTGATGTAATCGCCCTTTTCGGCCTGCAGCTTCTCGAGGCGCGCTTTCTCGGCGGCCATCTCGTCCTTCCAGGTCTGCGGCGTATCGTCGATCGTCGCGTAGATCTCCTGCATGCGGGCGTGCTTGGCGAGCAGCTCGGGGATCCGCACGGTGAACTGTTCGATGTAGTCTTCCTCGGAGTAGTCCTCGTCGCGCACTTCCTTGAAGAGCTGCTTGAGGTCCTCGTACTTCGGAATCAGGCCGCAACCGGCGTCCAGGGCCTCGACTTCGCCGTGGATACGGCGTTCCATCCACCTGATCCACACGGCCTTGTCCAGCTTGCCGTTGAGGAACTTGCCGTCCTTCTTGAGGAAGTAGTTCGTTCCGTACACCTTCGGACGCTCGATTTCCTTGGCGAACTCGAGGTTGTTGTTGATGTAGCGGCCCAC
The DNA here is from genome assembly GCA_964555035.1 of uncultured Victivallales bacterium. Lineage (GTDB taxonomy): Bacteria > Verrucomicrobiota > Kiritimatiellia > UBA8416 > CAYOBW01 > CAZKRK01. The sequence goes on from CAZKRK010000374.1 coordinate 2,114, forward strand.
GGACATGGAGAGGAAGTCCATGTTGCTCATGACGTTCCACTTGCGGACGCCTTCCTGGCCGATCGTGGCGGAAGTCGTTTCCGACTCCAGCGTGGCGCCCATCGTGCAGATACCGTGTTCCCAGCTATAGGCTTCACGCACCGGCACGTTCGTGTCGCTGTCGCGGCCACCGTAGATGATGCCGCCCAGGGGAAGGCCCCTGGGGTCGTCCCAGTTGGGGTCGGCGTTCTCGAGGTCGGCCATCTTCACCGTGTAGCGCGCATTCTTGTGGCTCGGGTTCGTGTCGCGTCCGTCGGGACCCTTCATACCCTTCTGCCACTGCCCGCAGTAGTTCTCGCCTTCCTCGGGGATCTCTTCGCCCATGCCAATCCAGTAGGGTTTGTCGTCCTTGACCAGCACGTTGCCGAAGATCACCTCGCCGGGCTTGGTCAGCACGTCGTAGATGACCGGGTCGTCCTCGGCGTTCACATCCGTGATAATGCCGAAAATGCCGTTCTCGACGTTCGCGGCGCGGAATTCACCGTCGATGACCCGGAAGTAGGCCAGGTCGTCGCCGACGATGTTTTCGCCCGGAATCATGGCCGTTGCGGTCTTGCCGCACGCGCTCGGAAAGGCGCCGGCCAGGTAGGTCTTGCGACCGTTCGGGCCGTTGCTGGCCATGATGAACATGTGCTCCGCCAGCCAGCCTTCGCGGTCGGCCTTGCGGATCGCCAGGCGCAGCGAGAGCTTCTTCAGTCCGACGGTGTTGCCGGCGTACTGGGTGTTGACGCTCATCACGCAGTTCTGCGTGTAGTCCATGTAGACGCGGTTGCCTTCGTAGTTCTTCGAGGTCATGCGCTCGGTGACTTCGCCCGTGGCGTGACGGTACTTGAAGAACTCGAACTCCGGGTTCGCCGCCGACTGGCGCTTGAACTCTTCGTAACCGGGGCGATAGAGCAGGTCCTCGCTGTGGACGACGTACGCGGAATCCGTGATCTGCAGGCAGGGAATGGCATGGATGCTGTTTGTCGGTCCAAGGCAAAGGAAACGCACCAGCATGATGCGGCCCTCGTAGCCGCCGCGCTGGAGGTCTTCCATCTCCTGGATGCCTTCGTCGCGGGGCATCTGGTTCAGCTTCGAGTCCATCGTCTCGCCTTCGGGCACGAGGTACTTGGTGACTTCCTTCTTACGGGCCTGGTCATAGTACCCGTCGAAGTGGACGGTGTGTCCCTCCATTGCCAGAGGATTCTCTTCCTTCTGCGAAATCGCGAGCTGGCGGCAGTAGGCGATGTCCTCGTCCGAGTCGTCGCCTACGAACACTTCCGCCGGTTCGCAAAGCTCGATTGCCCTGGCAATCCACTCGTTCACCTTCGGGTTGTCGATCACGGCGATCTTCTGGAAACTCTCCTCACTCATCTTGCCCTTGAAGAGCTCAACAGTTCTATCGTCCATTGCTACACTCCTTCCTTATGTTGTCCAGATAGGGGTATGAAACCGGGGAAAGATACACCTCTCCCCCAGAAATTGCGGGCATTTGGCCAGAATCAACCGACGAAAGCAACCGAAAAAGGTGAGTTTTTTGGTTTAGAAACGGTAGAGCAGGACCATGGCGGGCAACTGACTGCGAATTGGTGCAGAACCCGGGGCGCCGTTCACCAGATCCAGGCGGTCCTGAGAATACTGGTGAACTGAGAGCGGCAATAGGCAAAGACTATACTACGCCACGCCCTAAGAGCTTCTTTGTAAGAGACTTATCGGGAAACGGTTGCAAAGCACCCAACCGGATTTTGCGGCAATAGTGTGGCACGGAGTCAGTTTGCGACGTAACATGTTGCCGTTCATGTGCTTCCCCGTGTTTCGCGCTTTCATTGCCCGTGCTGATTCGCTGGCCGTAGCACAGACCGTTGGATATCCTCCATGAGAGATTCACTGCCGGCGCAGGCTGGCGTCGACCCATTTGCGTTGGCCGGGTTCGAGTTTCATGGTCGTGACGTACGGGGCGTAGCCATCGGCGTGTATGGCGATACGGTGCTCGAGGTCGGGCAGCACGGTCACCTTGTCTTTGAAAACCGGACGGTCGTTAATGAAGACTTCGGCCCCGGCGGGTTTCACGCGGAAGTGCAGCGTGGCGTAGTTCGGGGTCAGTTCGTAGGTGATCGTCGCATCCTGGTCTTTGGACAGCCGGACGCTCCGCGGGGCCGTGTGGGTCCACTGGCGGCCGGCGAGCTGCACTTCGGCAACACCCGGCGGCAAGCCCATGACCGTGTATGGCAGGAGCTGCTCGCCGCGGTTGACGCCGTTGACCAACACCTCGGCCCTGCCCTGTCCCGCGTAGCCTTCGGGCAGACGGGGCTGGATTACGATGGTCGCGCCTTTGGGGAGCATCTTGAACTGGATTTCGAGAATGTCGCTCTGCTTGGCCTCTGCCGACTGCTCCGGGGGTGTGCGATAGTCAGGGTGTCGGGCCCTGAACGTGTGAACACCGGTCGGCAGGTTGCGGATTTCGAATGTTTCGCCTTTGCTGGTGCCGATCACGCGATTGTCCATGACAATCTGCGTTCCGGGCACGACTCCCGTAATGAGGCAATTCCGGGCGATGACCTGCCTTTTTTCGAGCGTGAACCGGGCCCGATACGTCTGGCCGGCCTCCGGGTGAATACGTTCTTTGGCCGAGTCCAGGTAGTCGGCTTTCGTGACATGGACGATTGTTTCCCGGCCCGGTGTCAGGACGACACTCGCCGGGGTTGACCGGGTTGAAGGCGTCCCGTTCAGCCAGATCAGGGCGCCCGGGGGATCGCTCGTCACGTCGAGAGTCGCGTTTGCGGGTTTGAGGGCGATTGGGCCGAGGTCCCGGCGTTGGCCGTCGGCAATCGACACGCGCGTCGTGTGGGGCACATAGCCGGGCTTGGTAATGCGGAGTTGATGCTCACCCGGCGGGAGCGACAGCCCTGCCGGCGAGGTAGCAGTTCGTCCGGCCACTTCGATCGTTGCGCCTGCCGGTGATGTCGTGACATCAAGCGTTCCCGCCTGCTCTTCCAGGCGAATTGGCGATGTGCTCATCGAGAGGTCCGTTCCCTGGAACGTACGCTTGACCGGTCGATATCCGGTTTTGGCGAGCTCCAGGACCAGGGTGGGAACATCCAGTGAGCGGTTCGTGATGGTCAGGGGGGTGAGCCCGTAGTAGTGCCCGTTCACGTGGACGCTTGCCCCGGCGGGTGCCGTGGCGACTGCCAGTACGTACTCTTTCGGCTCGGGGGCGGCAGTCGGCGGCACGACGGGGGGGTGTGGGAGGGGGGTGTCTACCGTTCGCGGGGGCGCCTGGGTTGGGGTGACGTTCCGGGGTACGTCCGGGGACCTGGCCGGCAGGTTCGTCGCCGCGGGGCGCCCATGCGCGTGCTGAGGAACGGCAGGCGGGTGCGCCATGGCCACTTGATTGGTGTTGTCTCCGGGAGGTTCTTCACCGGGGCCGGGTCCGCGGTTCAGGAACGGCCGTACGGCAAACGCCAGCAACACGACGAAGAGCGCGGCGCCGGCGATGATCGCCCTCCACGGCAGCGGGCGCCTCATCGCGGGTGGCGCCGCGCCGCTGCCGCCCGGCACGGGCGGCGGCCCGGGAGCATCGCCGGCGTCGAGGTTCTGGATTGTCGGTTCAAAGTCAGCATCCTCTTCCTTCTCCGTTGGCGGGAGGCTATGCGGCTGATCGTCCGGCGAGGGGGCGATTGTCTGTTCCTCATTCATGGTGGCGAGCACTTCCTGCAGGTCGTCACGCAATTCCTGTGCCGTCTGGTACCGTTTTTTCGGTTTCCGTTCGAGCAGGCGGCTGGTGATTGCTTTCAGTTTCGGGTAGGCCGTGAAAACATCCTGATCGTACGAGATCGTCATTCTTCTTTGGCGCGCGCGCTCGAAGTACTCTTTCAAGGCCTTGGCCACGCTGCGCGGGAGTGGGGCCAGCGGGAGTTTGCCTGTCAGAGCCTGGTAGAGACTGACGCCCAGGCTGTATAGATCCGTGCGTTCGTCGCCCCGGAAGACGCCGTCGTGCTTGTCGGCAAATTCCGGAGCGAGATAGTCGGGCGTACAGGGGATGCCGCCGACCGTAGTGCGCCCGTCGTCTTCCCTGGCGATACCGAAGTCGAATACCTTGGGCAGTTGGGTTGGCGCCGCGAAGAGGTTTCCCGGTTTTATGTCGCGATGGACTACGCACGGCTTGCGATCGTGGCAATGCTGGAGGGCTGCCGCATACCCGACAAACAGGCGCAGGATTTCCGCCACCGGGATGCCGTCCGGATTGTCGCGAATACGCCGGTGAAGCGTTGGGCCGTCAAGGTACTCCAGCAGCATGCCGTATTCGGCTTCAGCGGCCTGTTCGATGTCGACTGTACAGTAGTGATCGACGTAGTCGACGACGTTTGGGTGCTGGACACTCTGCAGGATCTTGATTTCCTGGAGAAAACGTCCCGGGTCGTGGATATTGAAGAGCTTCTTCAGTGCGAGAAGCTTCGCGTCGCGCGTTCTCTCCGTCAGGAAGACGGCGCCGAAGGCGCCTTTCCCCAGGCGCTTGATCAGACGGTATTCGTCGCCGCTCGCCCCTCGCACGTATAGGGTTTTGATCGCCGCGATCTCCTTGGCGACGTCGGCAAATCGTTCGAAGCGGCGGTTACGGTCCGGAGACACGCACCGTTGCACGAGCGTCTCCAGCCGTTTATCCCGGAAAATGGAGTGGACGGGAATGAGGTCGTCCTCCGTCACGTTCCTGGCCCACTCGAAAAACTGGTCGTAGAGGGCAATATCGGTCGTGTTGCGCTGCTCGTAGGGATGCTTGCCGGTCAGCGCTTCGACCATGGTTATGCCAAAGCTGAAGATATCGCTCTGCTGATCGAACACGGGTTGGTCGGTCATTTCCGCCAGCTCGGGAGCGGCGTAGCTGAGCGTTCCCTTATAGTCGGTGTTTTCCGCCTGTTCCTCCTGGCCGGCTTCGCACGGCAGTGCGGCCACGGCAATCCCAAAATCCAGGAGTTTCGCGGTTCCGTCGTGGCGGATGATGATGTTGGCCGGTTTGATGTCGCGATGCACGACGCCTTCGGATGCCGCGTAGGTCAAGGCGTTGGCGCACTGCAACAGGGCGTCCAGGGCGACCGTAATCGGCAGTCCCTTGGGGTGGTCGTCGATGCGCTGCTGGAGGGAACGGCCGTCAATGAACTCCAATGCCATGCAGGGAACGTTCTCGCCGGCGATTTCGGCGTGGAAGGTGTCCAGGCAGCGCACGATGTTGGGGTGGTTGAGCTGACGCAGCTTGGCGGCTTCGCGCTCGAATGCCAGGCGGCTCTCCGCGTCCTGCCAGCGCGCGCGCAGTTGCTTGAGCGCGACGACCGCCCCGTCCGGACTTTCCGTGTCGCGCGCCTTGTAGACGATTCCGTACGCGCCCTCGCCGAGTCTCTCGAGGATTTCGTAGCTGCCGATACGGCCAGTACCTTCCATGACGCCGTGCCCTTCAGTTTGCGAGCGTTCTTGCGATCATGTGCAGAATACACCATGGGGATGGTGGCGGTGCAAGCTGTTTTTGCCCTGACTCAGCAATTCTCATTATGGCCACGCCCCCTGCGACACAAGGTCGCAGGGGGCGT
>CAZKRK010000375.1:0-7683 GCA_964555035.1 uncultured Victivallales bacterium
ACGGTTCACGGCAAGGGCAATAAGGTCCGGCGCGTGCCGTTTCCAGCAAAACTCCGGGAGCCGGTGCGCAAGCATCTGGTCGGGCGAAAGAAACTGTTCGAGTCGGACCGCAAACAGAATATGCACGAGGTGTACTTGCCCGACGCTCTTGCGCGCAAGTACCCCAAGGCCCCGTACGAATGGCGCTGGCAGTTTGTGTTCCCGTCCGACAGCTACTCCACCGACCCGCGCAGCGGCCGTCGTCGTCGGCATCATCTACACGAGATTCGCGTGCAGCGAGCGGTGAAGCGGGCTGCGAATGCCACGGGAATGACGGCTCGCGTCACGCCGCACGTCATGCGCCATTGCTTCGCGACACATCTCCTGGAGGCGGGCGCTGATATTCGTACCGTGCAGGAGCTACTGGGCCACAGCGACGTATCCACCACGCAAATCTACACCCACGTCCTAAACAAGGGACCACTGGGCGTGGTAAGCCCATTCGACACGCTGTGAGGGCATCTTGCCCATTCCCGTTCTCTCCCTCCCCTAATCTCGCCCCTAATCCAGTCCCCTACTCTCCCCGGGGTGCCGGAGAGATTAGGGGATGCGATTAGGGGCGGGAGTAGGGGTCCGGAACTCCCGTTACCGGTTCGCGTCTCCTTCGTCCAATCCCGGCCGCACGAATGACTCTGCGCCGGGCAAGGCTTCGTGGATGCCGCGGCGGAGTCGGGCGAGGATCGCCAGCATCTCGATGATCTCGTCCTCCCGGCGCGGCAGGATTTTGCGCATCCGGACCCAGGCCGCGGCGGAGCGTTGGATGCTCACCAGGGCGAGTTTGCCGGAGCCGTTCGCATCGCTCAGGCGTGACTCTGCAAGCACCTCCGCGGTCTCTTTGTCCCACCCTTCTTCATCCGTGCGTTGGAGCATGCTGCGCAACGCGCGCGAAACCTTCGGCGGCAACAGCGTGTGATACCAGCCGATGACGTCGATCATTTCACCGATCTGCCGCGCCTGTTCCTCGTAGTCGGTCTCGTCAAACTGAATCCCTGCCGATTCGAGCAACTCCTGCGCCACGGCCTTGAGGTCAGTGTCGGACGATTCCAGCCATGCCGCGACCTTCATCATGTAGCTGTGCGCAAGCGTGTTCAGCGGGTGCTCCTTGACGGCACGCTCGAGCTCCTCTTCGCGTTTCTCGTAGAGCGGGTCGGGCGTGTCGTCGAACTCGTACTCCACCTCATCCGCCCAGTCCCCGGGTCGGCCGAAGACGGTGGCCTCACGGAGTTGCTCGGCGAGCTGGTTCCAGAAGTCTCTCTGCGTAGCGTCATCCGGTGGCGGCTCGCCGCGTGCTTCCCGCTCCAGCTCGCGGTCCGTGCGGTAGTTCCGGCAACGGCCCGTAAACGCACATCGTTCGCACCAGTAGTCGCAGTAGTTGTAGATGCCGGGAATGAAACGTCCGTCGCTCATGGTGTGCAGTCAGCTCCTTTGTTGTCCGAAAATACCAGTTGTGGCTCCCCCTGTCCAGAAGCACCCGACCAAGCGCGTACGGAGCCGTGTACTTGTTACAAATCCGTTACAGCAAAGTGCGGCCGCCGTGATAGAGTGTTTTCACTATGAAAACACACTTCAATACTGTCGCAGTTGCATGTGGCGCCGTCCTGTTGGCGGGATGGGCCGCGACCGCACCGGTGGTCGGCGCGGTGCAGGACTTCCAGAAAGCTTCGGAGCTCGAGCGGAAAGGCGAAGTCGTGGAGGCGTTTCGCGCCTACCTGGCGATTCCCGGCGCCGAGCACGCCGCGGCTACTCTTGCGCGGTCCAAGGCGAAGGAGTACCTGGCCGTTCTTGCGGCGCCGCCTTCAAACGCTGTTTCGCCGGTCGTGAAGGTCGTCGAAGCGGACCTGCTCCTGGCTCTCGACCGCAAGCAGGAAGCCCTGGCAAGTCTGCGGCAGGCCGTAGAGGAGATTCGCGCGCTTGCGGGAAACGTGGACGGCGGCCTCTACGCCGGATATTACCCGGTCGAACCTGAACGGAACGCGCCTTTCCGTCACCGGCCGCTCACGCCTTTCGCGCTGGGACCGGGTAGTCACCGCGACAATCGTCTCATCAGGCGGTTCATTGCCCTGGATGCCTGGGAGGACGCCGCGCGTGAGTTCGCGAGGGTGTGGGAGCGGCACAAGCTGAATGCCGAACCGTACGTCATCGGCATGCCGATCTACCAGGCAGGGCAGCAGGCGGGTCGGCAGGACCGGCTCGTCACGCCGGTTGGCTTCAACGGGCGGGCACTGCAGTTTGCCGTTGACTACGCGTACTTCCTGAAGAAGCAGAAACGGCGCGACGCCGCGCTTGACGTTCTTCTCGACGTTATGCCCCGCATCGACATGGACAGGAACCCGAACCTGGCCCACACCGGAGGCTGGAAAACGATTTCGGCGTTGGATGCGGAGAAGTTCCCGCGAATGAATCGATCGGGGATGTTTCTCGTGGGGCCGTTCTGGGGCGTTTCGACCGGTATTTCGCGCAAGGAGTTCATTCGCCTGGCCTACGGCGAATTCAAGTCCGCCGGCAAGGAAGATGCGCTGGTCGCCAAACTCCAGGCATGCATTGCGGCGGGAGAAAACACGTCCCGGCGCGTGCTCGCCCGCGTCCGCTTTCACCAGGGCAGACAGGAGGACGCCCTGGCCCTTGAGCTGGAGTACATCGAGAAGGCGGATTACTCGCCGCTCACGGCTACTTATCGGCGCGGACGAGTCTATGAAGAGCTGCGCGAACACGACCTCGCCGTTGCGGAGTACGAGAAACTGCCGGCGTTGCCGGACGCCCCCGTCGCGCTCCCGGATGCAGACGAAGATGTCGTGCAGCGGTCGGTCATGGTGCAGCGAGCCATGCCGTTTCCGGGATTTGACGGGGTCGCACGCGATGCGGCCTGGATACGACGCGATGCGGCCGACCGCCTGACGCGTCTGTATGCGTCGCAGGGCAAAACCGACAAGGTGCTCGAAAAGGAGCTGCAGCGGCTGGAGTTGGACAAGACGACACTTGAAAGCGTGGATGCGCTGGAGGCGGCCGCGGAACGTTTCAGGGCGGGCGGCAAGGAAAAGGAGTTCGATCAGTGGCTCGAGGCCAAAGTGCGCGGGGTAGAATCGCCCACGGCCCTGGCCTCGGTCCATTGGGTGCTCGGCAACTACAAGGAGTCCGCGGAAGCGCTGGCCGAAAGCGCACGGGACAAGGGTGTCAACGTATGGGGGCTGGACGCCTGGAAAAGGCGCTTCGAGAAGAAGGGCAGGGACCAGCATCGGGTGCTGTTGAAGGCCATTGTCGCCGCGAATCCGAAAGACGCCCGCACGCGCCTCGAGCTTCTCGATCTGGAGGGCCGCTTCGAGGGGCGCGAGGCAATCGAGATGCTCGAACTCCTGCTGGATTCGGACGCGGGTTCCGCGTTTGCTCGCGGCAAGGGCGTTCGCAACCGGACCCGGTTCCGCAACTACTTCGATCTCGCCTACCGGCTGATGCGCCTCTACGAACGGAATCCGGGCCACGAGCAGAAGCTGCCGGCGCTGGGATTTCGAGTGCTCGAGGGTGAGAAGCCGTTTCAACGCAAGCCGGGGACCCTGGCCCGTTTGCGGTCCAACTGGAACGACAGCCTCATGAGAGACGAGAGCCGTCCGTTTGACACCCTCAGTTGCCTCTACGTGCTGCTCGCCCATCTCGAGCGCCCGGCCGACATCGAACGCGCCGACGCCGCAATCAGGAAGACGCGTTGCATCCCGCTCATCAACCAGCTCAATCGTCTGCAACGGAACAATCGCCGGCGGATCACGCCGGCTACCGGGAAGGAACTGCGCTACCGCGCCGTAGATGTCCGCACGCTCGGCGTGCCGGCCGGCGTGCGTCTGCTTGCGAACAGGGACGATGTTCGCGCGATTGCCCCCGGCGCGCGCTGGGGGGATGGGCCGGAGCAGCCCGGGCGTGTGTGGATCGGGACATCGTGGGGCCTGGTGCGCTACCGGGAACGCGGTGGTCCCGGGGAGACCCTGGAGATTCTCCAGGTCCCGCTCGGCGCGGGCGTGCTCACCTTCGAGAAGACGCCGTTCGGGTTGTATGTCGGCACACGCGACGGTTTCTTCAGACTCGACGATCCCGACGGCGATAGCCCGCGACCGGTACGGGTCGGCATCGAGGTCGCCGACGGCAAAAAGCGTGACCGCATCGAACGGCATGTTGACCGCAAAGGCAAGTCGCGCACCGTACACGTTCACGATGACTTCCCGGTTCACCAGATGTTGTGGTGGCGTGACCGGCTGTGGGTGTGCTCGAACGACTACATATACCGTTACGATCCGGAGAAGCAGCGCTGCATGCATCTCGGCCGGTGGGGTGCTCTTCGCACCGGCGCCGGTCGCCTCTGGACTCCGCGGGCCGTGTACGACCAGCAGGCCGAGGAGTTCCAGGCGATCGACACTGAACGGGAGCGATGGAGTCTGATCGGCGTCACTGACAAGGAGGCCTGGGCCGACGTATGGGTGAACAACGAGATTCGCCACCGCCCGGCAGTCGTGGATTTGGATACACTTGAGTTCAGCGTGCTGCCCATCGGCGATCCGTCGCACAGGGGCGAGCTGCAGAACAGCGATTTCAGTTTCCTGGGCGAGCATGCGGGACGCGTCTGGCTGGCGGGGAGCAACCCGCGGATCACGGTCGCATACGACCGCGCGACCAGGGAGCTCACTCTGCAGCGTGACGGTGTTCCCAAAACGGCCCCGTGGTCGCTGCGCGGACCCGCGGACGTGCTGTCGGCCGTGGGTCTGGACTTGCGGGGTGACCGCGGTCCGAAGTTGTGTTCCCAGCCGCTGACCGGGGGACGCCTTCTGGCAGGAAACGCTATCGTGCGCGAATGGAGGGAGGACAATCTGGGATACGACGACAACGACGGGATGAGTCACCACGTCCAGGACCTGGAGGGTGGGCTGTTCGTTGTCGATCCCGCGGCGAAGACTTGGCGGAAGCTCTGTTCCGCGTCCGAGGAGTTGAGCGACTTCTACGTTAAGCGCATCGTACGGGACGGCGATCGCGTCTACATCTGCACCAATGGCGGCGTTACGATTCTGTCGGTGCCTGACGGACGCATAATCGGCCGTGTCACGGTTTCGGACGGACTGCCGTCCAACAAGGTCGAAGACGTAGCGCGGATAGGGCGCAAGCTCTACTATGCCTGCGAGCTCGGTGACGAGGGCGGGGGGCTGGCGGTGCAGGACCTGGACACCGGCTCGATCCAGGTCCTCAGCATGTCGGATGGTCTCAAGAGCAACAAGATCAAGAAGCTGCGCGTGGAGGGGCGCAAGCTGCATGTGCTCTACGGCACGATTTATGGGACGCGCGCGTACGGCACGCCTCAGGACGAGAGCGTGCCCGCGCCCGTCGCCGACGTAGTCAAGCGCAAGTGGCATCACGCGAAGCCGGATGACCGTGTGCGCACGTTCCGGAGTTCGGTATTGGACACGGCGACCGGCAAGGTTGAGGACGGTTCCGAGATCCTGCCCGGGGCATTTCCGCCCGAGGCGTTGGAGTCGCCCCTGCCGCTCCTGGGCGGGACGGCGCTCTGGCGAGACCGCGAGGCGTTGATCGCCGAGCCCGGCAGCCCACACTTCATTGCGGGAACGCATGGGCTGTTGATGATCACCAAGACGGTGGCGGAAGCGGCAATGAAGGAGGTGTGGCCGCGTGAAGAAGTAGCGGTAGAGCGTTCAGGGAGGGCGGAGCTGCTGGCCGGGGCGACCAGGCGTCCGATGGATGTGACCAAACTGAAGGACCTCGAGGCGGCGTTGGCGGATCCCAACCCTTTCTACCGGGCGCGCGCCGCTGCCACGATGCTGGGCCGCGAGGAGCGCGTCGGTCTGTGCATGCCGGAGCTCATTGCGCTGCTGGACGATCCCGAGCTGCGCGTGAGGAGTACGGTTCTGGCACTGTTCAGCCGTGTCGAGCTCCCCGGGGCGGCACTCGACGCCGTGGCAGGGCGCCTGTCGGATCGCAACGGGTACATGCGCGCGGTCGCCACGATTGTGCTTTGCGACCACGGGCGCATTCCCGACATGGCATACCTGCGCAGCATAGCGGGCAGGCGCAACGGTTTTGGCAACTTCCCGTTTGGACCGACATCCTCGGTCGGCGTCGTCGCCGACAGGGAACGCCTGTACGCCGCCGTAGCGCCCCACGCCGACCGCTGTATCCTCGAGTTGTTCCTCGAGTGGCCGCTCACAACCGGCGACTACGAGCCGCGGCAGAAGATCTTCAAGGCGTTGGGTGCGGCGCTGAATGCGCGGCCGGACGCGGCTGACGTCCTTTTGCGTGCCTACACGAAGGAGCGCGATCCGGGGCCGCGGTCCAACTACGGCGCCGCGCGTTTCGCCCAGGAGGTCTTCAGGTGCGCCGGCCCGCGCATGCTGCCGGTCCTGCACGAAGCGTTGCAGAGCAGCAACCGCGTTGTCCGTTCCAATGCCGCCAGGGCCTGTGGTGCTATCGGAGACGCGTCTTCCGTCGCGCCCCTGATGGCCGCCCTCGGCCTTGAGAGCGGATTGTCGCGGGCGTCGATCGTGTGGGCCCTGGGAGAACTCAAAGTCCTCGAGGCGCTCCCAGAGCTTGCCGAATTGTACATAGACGCCCGCAACGACGAGCAGCGGCGCAGCGGGGCCGGTTTCCGCGGAGCACAGAGCGCCGCGGCAATACAGTCGCACTACAACTCATTTCGCAACCTGGACAGCATCGGCAGCGAGTGGAACGAGCTCAAAGAGACGTCCCGTCCCGAGTTGATCGATCCGCAGGCGAACGAGTGGCTACTCTCGACCAGGATCGTCCTCGACGCCGTTCGCAAGATTGGGCCCGCCGCGGCGCAGGACTTCTACCGGACGCTCGCGGGGGAGAGGGACTGCGAGGGCAGGCAGCAGGCGGCCGAGTGTCTGGCGGAGGGGCAAGTCTCCGATCGCGAGAAGAACCTGCCGATACTTCGCAACATGCTTGCCGACGAAGACCGGTTCGTTCAGATCGGTGCAGCGGTCAGCCTTGTGATTCTGGAAGACGACACCGGCAGGCGCAAGGTGCTCGAGTATCTGAAGGGTGACAGGTGGCAGAAACGCCAGGCGCTGGAGCAGCTACGGAGGGTCAAGAACCCGTCCCTCCGCGCGTTCGCCGACAAGCAGATCGCCGTCCTGGCCCACGATTCGTCTTTCCGCGGTAGCGACAGAGACCGTATCCGCGCGCTGGTCCGGGAGCTGTTGGGACGATGAGCGGGTGGCGCCGGTTCCAGCCGGAAACTTCAACTCCTGCCTGTCATGCCGAGCGCAGCGGAGCGGAGTCGAGGGATCTCGAGAACTGCCAAGCACGTCCGGGGTGGTTCCCGATTCCCGAGATCCCTCGACTCCGCTCCCAATGACACACCCGTGTCATGCCCACGAGGCAACGGCCGGCCCCTCACCCGCCTCCGCTGCGCTGCGGCGACCTCTCCCCCGGGAGAGGTGAATGGCGCGCTCCCACGGGGCCGTTGTATCGGAAGATCATGGGCCGCTTGCGAGTGTCGGCGCGTAGCGTGCTCCAACCGGTCCACGCCACTCCGCGCCGATCCGCGTTGCGTCTCGGGCTGCGTGGCTCACTACGAGCGTGGAGCGCGTGCGTTGGGTTTGTAGTGAGGCTCGCAGCGCCGGGGGCGTATGCCCA
>CAZKRK010000376.1:0-7681 GCA_964555035.1 uncultured Victivallales bacterium
AGGCGGGGGTTGGGGTTTCCGGCTCGCCTCGCGAGGCTTCCGGCTGAGGTCGGTGCCCTGACGGGCGACACTCGCTGAGCCCGGGGTTGCCTTTGCACGGGCTGTTCCGGCATAGTGTGCGCCCTCAGCAAGCAGAGAGGTCACAGCATTATGTTCACTCGAATCCGTCTCCTCACCTTCGCCGTTTCGCTCACCGCGGCTGTTGTCGCCGCCGGTATCGTCGACGAGGCCGGCGTCACCGGCGGGCTTATCGTTCACGTTGGGTGCGACAGGGGGGCGGTCGCGGAGCTGACGGCTGTGGCCGAATCGTCGGACGCGTTCCTGATCCACTTGATCGACACGGACGCGGGTTGCGTTGCGGCCGCTCGCAAGCAGATCATGGCCGCCGGCGTCTACGGACGGGTTTCGACCGATATGTGGGACGGGAAGCGCCTGCCATATGCGAGCGGCTCGGTGAATGTGGTGGTGTCGGGTGTCCCGCCTTCGCCCGATGGCTCCGGCGAGGCAAGCGCGTGTCGCGTGTCGCGGGAGGAGGTCGAGAGGGTGTTGGCGCCGCGTGGCGTGTGGCTCACCAATCCCAAATCGCAGATCCGGAATCCAAAATGGACCAAGCCTGTCCCCGGGGATATCGATGAGTGGTCGCACTATCTCCACGACGCCGACAACAACGCCGTGGCTCACGATGCGCGCGTTGGGCCGTCGCGCTCGCCGCAATGGATCGGCAGTCCACGCTGGTCGCGCCACCACGACCGCATGGCGAGCATGTCGGCGCTCGTCACGGCCAGCGGTGCGACCCTTCGGACGTACGCGCAGACAAAGGGCGCGGAGGAAGTGATGTGCTCGCGAGGCGTGGTGTTCGCGGTGGTGGATCCGTCACTCGACACACAGAAGTACGTCAGCGCGCAAATGGTCAAGAACCCGTGGTGGACGGGCAAATGGGAGATTCACCACTGGACGCGCGGTGGCTGTCTGTACGGAATCATGCCTGCCAACGGCCTGGTCTATGCCCCGCCCCACGATTGCGCGTGCTACCCGGAGTCAAAGACGTTCGGGTTCAACGCCTTCGCGGCCGAGACGGAGCGAGTGGCGGAAACAGGCGAGCGACTTCAAAAAGGACCGGCGTATGATGCCGTCACAACCAAGCAATGGAGACGGCGGTCCTCCGCCGTTCCAAACCTGCTGGGGACGGACCGGCCGGGGCCGGCCGGCTCCAGTGGAGGGGCTGACTGGCCGACGTTTCGGGGTGACGTCGGTCGCAGCGGTGCGACGGTGTCGGTCGTGCCGGCCAAGCCAACGCAGAAGTGGTCCGCACGGATCGGCGGGAAGTTGAGTGCCACGACCGTGGCGGGGGGCAAGGTGTTTGTGGCGGCGGTCGATACGCACACGCTGCACGCGATCGATGCGGCGTCCGGCAAACCGGCCTGGACGTTTACGGCAGGGGCGCGGATCGACTCTCCGCCGACGATTCATGAGGGGGCGGCCGTTTTCGGGTGTCGCGACGGATGGATCTACTGTCTGCGAGCCGCTGACGGCGGAACCGGCAAGGGCGAAAGGCGCTGTTGTGAACATCGATCCGGCCAAGTGCCCGGATCCTTCCAAGACGCCGCTGACCGTCATGGCCTGGGTCAACAGCAAGGCCCCCGATGGCGTGATCGTGGCACAGGGGGGCGGCATGCAGGGCTATGCGCTCTACTTGAAGGGCGGAAAGCCCCACTTCGCCGTAGCGGCCAGCACGAAAAGGAGCCATGTCTCCGGTCGCAAAGCGATCCCGGAGGGCTGGGTGCATCTCGCCGGCGTGTTGAGCGCCGACAGGAAGCTGCGTGTGTATGTGAACGGGCAGCCGGCCGGCGAGAGCGCGGCGACGGGGTTCATTGCAAAGCTCCCCGCCAACGGCCTGCAGGTCGGCGCCGATTTCGAGAGCCGCGTGGGCGACTACGAGAGTACGCAGCCGTTCAAAGGTACGATCGACGAGGTCAGAATCTACGCTTGTGAAATGGCGCCGGAGGCAATCCGGATGCACGCGACGGCAACACGGAGCGTGCCGGAAGAGGGCAGGGGACTGCTGCGTCGGTTTGCGTTCGACAGGAAGGGCGCGCCTGAAGGCCGGTTCGGTGGCGGCTTGCAGCTCGGTTCAGGAGGCGGCATGACGTCGGCCCGCTATGCCTGGTCACGCAAAGTGCCGGTGCTCGTGCGGGGGATGTGCGTGGCGGGTGACACGCTCTTCCTTGCCGGTCCCGAGGACATCCTGGACGAGCCGTCGGCTCTCCGGGCGATGGACCAAAAGGCGACGAAGCAGGCCGTGCGAAAGCAGGAACTCGCCTTTGCCGGGAAGGCCGGCGGCATCCTGCAGGCCGTAGGCTGCGCCGACGGTGCGACATTGTCCGACATCCGCATCGACACGACGCCCGTATGGGACGGCCTTTCGGCGGCCAATGGTTGCGTGTTCATGTCCGCCACGGACGGCACGGTGCGGTGCTTCGGGCGGTAGGGGCTTGTTGCACGTACGTACGCGTTTTCAGTGGGCCGGATTTGCAATCCGGCCGAGCGCGTGTGGAGCATACCGGGAGAATGGCCTGACCTTGGTCCTTCCATTCTCGAGAACATGCTCAATTCCCTCGCGGCCGGATTGCAAATCCGGCCCACTGAAGACTCATCCTGTATTTTATCTGCGTCAATCTGCGTCATCTGCGGGCAACTGCTCTTCTTAGACTCATCTATCTGCCTGAAGACCTGCGCTACACCGGCGGCGTGATTGTGCCGTTCTACCTATCGACGCGGGAATCCACGTAATCGACGGAGCAACAAGTGGTTGTGACGGAGACACGAGTTGGCTTGGCCTGGGAGAGGTTCTGTGCGCACGACGCGGCCGCGCATGCGGAATTCAGAGACGACGTACTCGCGCCACTTGGCTCTTCCCTCGCGGAAGTCGACTTGGTAGCGTGTCGAGACAGTGACGGCCATCGACCGACAATACGTGCAGACCCCGGTGCCGGGCAGCCGGCAAGTCTTCATGGCCGGGGACGTGCTTACGCTTTCCCTGCGGCTGCCGGAAGCGGCGGAGGGCGAGGCGCGCCTGCGCACCAATCTCGGCCTGGCGTCGGTTCGGCGCCGCGAAGTCATCGACCACGTGCGCCGCGCTGCTCCGATCCTGGCACGCGACTGGCATGACCTGCCCATGGAACGTACCGCGCCGGACACATTCAGTGTTCGCGTTCCTCTCTGTGCGCCGGGCCATTTCGAGGCCAAGACGCTCTTTATCCCCGCGGGCCTCAGGGAACCGGTCTGGCCCGAGGGGCCGAATCTGCATATCAAGGTCGAACCGGCCCACACCGTGGCCGCCAACACGATCTATACCGCTTTCGTGCGGCAGTTTCGAGAGGGCGCGGAGCGGCGCGGCACGTCAGCCGAGGCGATCGCTTCCCTGGACGAGGACGGCTACACCGTGATCCCCCGCTCGGGCAAGTTTCGCAATCTGATCGCGCGTCTCGATTTCATCGTCGGCAAACTTGGGTTTCGCGTTATCCAGTTGCTGCCGATCTTTCCAACCCCGACGACGTACGCCCGTATGGGGCGCTACGGCAGTCCGTTCGCGTCCCTGGACTTCATGGCGGTCGATCCGTCCCTGGCCGATTTCGACAAGCGCACAACGCCGCTCGACCAATTCGTCGAGTTGGCGGACGCCGTTCACGCCCGGCACGCGCATCTCTACCTTGATGTTCCCATCAACCACACAGGTTGGGCTTCGTGGCTGCAGCTCCACCACCCGGAGTGGTTTGTGCGCGACCACGACGATCGTTTCCGTTCTCCCGGGGCGTGGGGCGTCACGTGGGAGGACCTTTCCGAGCTGGACTACGACCATCGCCCCCTCTGGGAATACATGGCCGAGGTCTTCCTCTTCTGGTGCCGGCAGGGCGTGGACGGCTTCCGGTGCGATGCAGGCTACATGGTGCCGTTGCCCGTGTGGGAATTCATCACTGCTCGCGTGAGGGAGGTTTTCCCGGATACCGTGTTCCTGCTCGAAGGATTGGGCGGCAAGCTCGAGGCGATGGAAGCGCTGCTGGCCCGGGGCGGCTTGAACTGGGCCTATTCCGAGCTCTTTCAGACGTTCGACCGGCACGCGCTCGAGCACTACATTCCCGCCTGCGCCGACACAAGCGCCACACGCGGGCTGCTGGTTCATTTTGCCGAGACTCACGACAACAACCGCCTGGCTTCGGTTTCGCATGAGCATGCCCGCATGCGTACCGCGTTGTCCGCACTCGCTTCCGTTTCCGGCGGTTTCGGCATCACTAACGGCGTCGAGTGGTTCGCGACCGCCAAGGTCGACGTACACGGCGCACCGCCGCTCAACTGGGACGCGGCGGCCAACCAGGTTGAAGCCGTGCAACGCCTGAATGCCGTGCTGCGCGCTCACCCCGCGTTCCGGCACGGCGCACGCATAGAGGCCATTCCGCAACAGCAGGGCAACGCCATCGTTGTCCGCAGGACCGCCCCTGACGGCGATTCCCACGTGCTCGTGTGCGTGAACACGGATCCGCACAACTCCGCCACGGTCAGATGGACAGGGGACGGGGCGAACACCTTCATGGTCGACCTGCTGACCGGCGAGTCACGCGATCTCGTGCGGCAGGGCAACACTTTCGGCATCGTTCTGCCGCCGTCCCACGCCGTGTGCCTGACTCCGAACGTCGAGGAGCTTCACCTGGTCACGACCGAGGAAAGCGCTCCGCTTGCCGACAGGGGGCGAGTGGTTGAGCAACAGCGACTGCGCGCCAAGGCGTTGGCCCTTGTGCAACACTGTGCCGGCCACGGCAAGGGGATGCCGGACGGCCTCGATGCCGCCGCACTCAGCGATCGCCTGGCCGTTGACCCGGACGCTTTTTGTGCCGAGTGTTCCGGAAGCCGCCCCGGCGTCAGTCGCTGGTGCTGGCCGGCGGACAGGGACCGCTGCGTCATGGTGCCGCCGAACACGCCCCTGCTTGTGCGGTTGCCGCACGCGTTCAACGCAACCCTGGTCGAACACGGGCAGCCCGTTATACGTGAGACGAGCCTGCGCACTGCCAGTGGAGAGCACTTCGCGCTCTTTCTTCCGCGCGACACCCCCGCTCAACACGCGCAAGCCGTGTTGGAGCTCGTCGTCTCCGGGGATGACGCTCAATGCCGGACCGCCGCCCCCGTGCTTTTTCTGGCGGAATGGGACAACATCGAGTGTTCCCGGTCATGCTCCAAGACGGATCTGTTGAGCAGCGAGTATTGCGGGTTGCTCACCAACGGACGCGGCGCCATGCTCCAGGCCAACGCCGCCTGGGCGAAGCCGTGGAGCCAGTACGATGCGCTCCTGGCCGCCAACCTCCATCCGGATTTTCCCGTCGACCGGCAGGTGCTCTTCACACGTTGCCGGGGCTGGGTGGTCTACCAGGGCTACTCGTCCGAGCTCGGTCCGGAGTGCCTGGTCTCCTTTAGCGTTGAGACCGGCAGAGCGTTGCGGTGGACGTTCGCCGTTCCGGTCGGTTGCGGCGCTACCATTCGGCTCGAGGCTACGGCGCACCTGGTCCCGGGCGCGAATCGTACGATTATCCGTTTCCGCCGCCTACCTCCCCTCACCCGGTCCGACTCCGTCGGCCCGACCTCTCCCCCAAGGGGAGAGGTGTTCGGGCGCCGCTCCACCTCTCCCCCCGGGGGAGAGGTCGGGCCGACGGAGTCGGACCGGGTGAGGGGCGGGGACGGCGCCGCGGGCGGGACTCCCTCCAGCCACGAGCTGCCCGCCGACCATCCCGTCGAGCTGGTCCTGCGTCCCGATATTGAAGACCGCAGTTTCCACGATGTCACCAAGGCCTACCAGGGCGCTGAAGACCATTTTTCGCGGGCGGTCCACGCCGGCGAGCGCGGGTTCTCGTTCAGCCCCGGTGGCGGGCATTGTCTCAAGATCGAAACCGACGCGGGTGGTTTTTCCACCGACCCGGAATGGACCTACCAGGTTCCTCACCCGTATGAGGGTGACCGGGGACTGGACGGCGCCGGAGATCTCTTCAGTCCCGGCTACTTCACATGTCGCCTGGAAGGCGGCCAGGCCCTGGAACTGGTTGCGAGTGCCGAAACCGGCGGTGAAGTGCCGGGCGCGTCGACCGGTGTGCCCGACATCGCCGTTGCCGAGCGGCCCCCGCGCGTGCTTGAGGTGTTGCGTGAGGCCATCGCGGATTTCATCGTCAAGCGCGACGACTCCCTGACCGTGATTGCCGGTTACCCGTGGTTTCTCGATTGGGGGCGCGACACGCTTATCTGCCTGCGCGGCATCGTCGCGGCCGGCTACCGGGATGAAGCGCGCGACGTGCTGACTCAGTTCGCCCGTTTCGAGCGTGACGGCACGTTGCCCAACATGATTCGCGGCAACGACGACTCCAACCGCGACACCTCCGACGCTCCGCTCTGGTTCTTCGTGGCCTGTGCCGACTTGCTCGATGCCGAGGGCAGTGACGCGTTTCTCGACGCCGACCGCGGCGGCCGCACGATTCGCGACGTGCTGTACGCTGTCGCCGACGGCTACACGCGCGGCACGCCGAACGGCATACGCGTCGATCCGGACTCGGGCCTGGTATTCAGCCCGTCGCACTACACGTGGATGGACACCAATCATCCGGCCGGCACGCCGCGCGAGGGTTACCCGATAGAGATCCAGGCCCTGTGGTTTGCCGCGCAGCGCCTGTTGGCGCGAATGGACGAGGGAGGTCACTGGGCGGAACGGGCGCAGCAGACGGCCGACTCGATTCAGAAGTACTACGTCCTGGCGGACCGCGGCTTTCTGTCCGACTGCCTGCACGCCGCGCCGGGTACGCCGGCGCGCGACGCCGTTGCCGACGACGCACTGCGCTCGAACCAGCTTCTTGCCTTAACGTTGGGAGCGGTCACCAGCGAAGCGAGATGTGCCGCCATTCTGTGTGCCGGCGAGGAGTTGCTCGTACCGGGCGCCATTCGCTCGTTAGCCGACCGGCCGGTTGCCTACGAGTTGCCTGTCGACTGGCGGGGTCAACGTCTCAACGATCCCGCCCGTCCGTACTGGGGGCGCTACAGCGGGGACGAAGACACGCGCCGCAAGCCGGCCTACCACAACGGCACGGCCTGGACCTGGCCTTTCCCGTCGCACGCCGAAGCCCTGTTCATGACCCATGGCGAGCGCGCCCGCTCTTCCGCACTCGCGCTCCTCGGCAGCAGCAGTGTGTTGCTCAACACCGGCTGCATCGGTCAGATTCCCGAAATCCTCGAAGGCAACGCGCCCCACGCCCAGAAGGGTTGCTGGGCGCAGGCGTGGGGTGTGACGGAACTGTACCGCGTCGCGGCGATGCTGTCGGCGCAATAGCGATCGCGGTGAGTTGCCCGTCCTTCGTAGACTCGAACCTCTACTCGGCCACACGAGGTGGCAGACGTGTCGCAACCACTTGATCCTATGCCGATTGCGTGGGGCTCCCGCCTCGATGGCGACAACCACAAAAATGTCCGATTGAAGATAGGCGATTTATGATTCATGATTTCAAAAATCATCAATCAACCGCGGGCCAGCCCTTCACCCGTCTCCGCTACGCTGCGGCGATGGGGCTGTATCGAAAGGTCAGAAGTACCGTTGCGCTCCGGCCGGTCCACGGCACTCCGTTCGCTCCGCTCACTGCGAGCCTGACTACAAACCCAA
>CAZKRK010000377.1:0-7676 GCA_964555035.1 uncultured Victivallales bacterium
ATCTCCCGCTCCTGCGACACAAGGTCGCAGGGGGCGTGGCCATAACGAGAATTGCGGCACCGCGCCGAGACACCACTCCCACACACAAAGCGCCCCGGCCTCACGGCCGGGGCGCCTCTCAATCCAGCAATCTCAGTTTCTTCCGCCTACCCGGTCATGCCCTGGATGACATCGATCAGCGGCAGGAACATCGCGATGACGATCGTGCCGATGATGAGGGCCAACGCCACGATCATGATCGGCTCGATCACGGACGTCAGGCCGGCAACCGCCGTGTCCACTTCGTCATCGTAGTTGTCGGCGATACGCATCAGCATCTCGGGCAGTGCGCCGGTCTCCTCGCCGACGTCAACCATGCTGACTACCATTCCCGGAAAGACGCCCGACGCCTCCAGCGGCATCGACATGCTGTCGCCCTCCTTGACGCTGTCGTGCACCGACTGGATCGCGCGCGAAATGACCTCGTTGCCCGCCGTGTCGCGCACAATATTGAGCGCCTGGAGCACGGGCACACCCGAGCTCATGAGCGTGCCCAGTGTTCGCGTGAAACGGGCGATGGCCGTCTTTCGAAACAGCGCCCCGAACACCGGCATGCGCAGCTTCATCTTGTCCATGACAAAGCGCCCCGCATCGGTTCGCGCCCACAGCTTCTTCAGAACCCAAATGAGGAAAATCGCGCCCACGACGAAGTACCAGTAGTCCTTGACGATACCGCTGGCCGCGATGACCTTCTGCGTCAGCCACGGGAGTTGCTTGTCCTCCCCGAGCAGCTCGGCGAAAATCGTCTCGAACTGCGGGATCACTCTCAGGAGCATGAACGTCAGAATACCCATGGCGGCAATCAGCACCACGATCGGGTAGATCATCGCACTCTTGACCTTGTTCTTGATGGCCTCGGCCTTTTCCATGAACTCCGCCAGTCGCGTCAACACCACTTCCAGCACGCCGCCGGCCTCACCGGCCCTGACCATGTTCACGAAAAGCTTGTCGAAAATCCGCGGATACTGCGCCAACGCTTCGGAAAAGGTGCTGCCGCCCTCCACGGCCTCTCCCATTCCCGACAACGATTCGCGCAGGGCCGAATTGCGCTCCTGCTTGAGCAGGATGCGCAACCCGCGCAGCAATGGCAAACCGGCATCCACCAACGTGGCCAACTGGCGCGTAAAAACCATCAGTTGCTTCGGGCGCACGCTGCCCGTCAGGAACTTGGGCAGCTTGATTTCGGCACTGAGTCCGCCGCCCGACTTCGCCTTGCCGGCCGCACCGCCCGACTTCGCGCGCCCCCCCGCCCCCAGTTCCACCACCTGGGTTGGGAAGTAGCCCTGCGAACGTATCATCGAAATGGCTTGCGATTGCGACTCCGCATCGATAACCCCCTCGTTCTCGGAACCCTTGGAGTCCATCGCCACATATCTGAATCTAGGCATAAATCCTCCGTTAGCTGGGAAGACAGAATGCTAGCATTGGCCAATTAACCAATCAACAAATTAACAATCGACCTCTACGCCCCCTGCCCCAGCGGCACGGACAGCGTACCGTTGAAAAACTCAATGATGTGACCCTTTTCAACCAGCCAGCCCAACGGTTTCAGGAGCTCGGCGACCTGCGGGCTGTCCGGTTCGGAATCCGGCCGGAGCCTCTCGATCATCTCCTTGCGCGTGCACCCGGGATTCTCGTGCAAGAAAGTCAACACCTCGCCGATCGACTCGATCGTATGGGATGGGTCCAACGGCGATGGCCCGACCGCACACGCGAAAATCTCGTCCCCACCGGCTCGGAAAAGATGCAGATGCATGTGACGCAGGGCGGCGCGCAAGGCGAACAACAGAGAACGGGGATGCCGAGCTTCGCGGTTCCAGACCTCACGAATGGCCTCGCGCAGACGGTTGTCTTCCATCTTCCGAGCCACCGTTGCCGGCAGTACCGCCCGGTACCCCTCGACGACCTGCTTCGGCACGACCTCCGAGAGGAAATGCGCTTCCGCCTCTCCCCAGCTCATGTTGCTCTCGGGACTGTCCTCCTTGCCCTTGAGGCGGTACACAACCTCCCGGCAGCTCTCCTGGCGCCACTGTTCGATCAGTTCCGGATCGCGAACGGTTTCGATTCTCTGACGGTACGCCTCCTCCGACATGTGCCCGTATCGCGTCTGGTGAGTCTCCCGGACGCGCTCCGCGTAGCTGTGGTGATTCGGCGGCCCAAGCAGAACGCCGCTAAGACCGCATCTCGCCACGCAAACGAAGGAACCCGCCGGCGCCTCTCCCTCCCGCTCCTCGCGATCGAAATGGCCCGCGAAGTGCTCCTTGACCATATGCCCCATCAGTATGTCGCGTTCGAGCGCCACCATTCTGCATAGCTTGCACTGGTAGAGGCGCAGGCGATTCTCGCCGCGCCTCGATTCGACCTTCACGTCGCAGAACTCCGGGTTGGAGAGAAAGAGCCCGGCGACTTCGCTCAGAGGATAGGAACGTTTCGTACCGTGGATCTTGTGGACGATTACCGAGAGTCCCTTCGGTTTCGGCAACACGCTCACCGCCACCGGCGGCATGTCGGACCGCGGACGCCCGTGCGGGCGATCGTCGCGATGGCGCTCCGGGCGCGGCCCGTGCTCCACATCGCGTTCCGGACGGGCATACCGTGAATGCTCAGGCTGTCCGGACTCACGACGCGGTCGCTCCCGGGAGGGACGCATGCGCCTGCGCCCGTAGTCGTCGCGCGGCGGGCGCCGTCGCTGGGGTCCTTCTCCCCCATCCCGTCGCCTGGGCCGCCGATCGCGCCCCTGGCGCCCCTTACGCCTTTCGCCCTCTTCGTACGCCGGAGCATCGAAATGGTTCTTTCCCGGGGGCTTGCGCGCCCAACTGGGCACGAAGTTGAGCTCAAGGATCAGTTCCTCGTCTACCTTGACCGGTCCCTTTTTTCGATCGTCAGCCATGAATAGCCCCGGTTCGCCACGCTCCGACGGATGAACCGCCGCCTGCTCCGGTCAACCCGCCGCCCAAACGCAAGCGGGTCGCCGTTGTCCCCGTACGGAGACACACAACACAATAAGCGCAATAGGTTAGCATATGCCGGACGAGAAGAAAGGAAGAAGTTTCAGGCTCAGGCCTTCCCGTGATACTCGCGGAATCCCCGCACGCCTTCCTTGCCGAGAAACTTGCTCAGGAGGCGTTCGTCCGCTTCGGTCAGGTCGACCCAAATCAGGCCGTCGAGCACGTCCTGGAAATCGGGATCGATATTGAATCCGATCAGGCGCCCGTTCAGCCGCAGGTACTGTTTCAGCAGGATTGGCACACCCCGTTCCTGCTGTTCGATCTCGCCCACCACGTTCGAGATGTCGTCCAGGTCCATCGCGGAACGACTCAGGCTCACGAGCTCGGGATCGCGCCGCATACGCGTCCTGATGGGATGACGCGCGCGGACCAGGCGTCCGAGGTCCTTGTCGAACTTGGTCAGCCGCAGAAAAGCAACCATCAGCTCGCGCGACATGGAGCGGTACTCGTTGTTGACGCTCACCGGACCGAACAGCCCCTTGTAGGCCGGGTTGCGAAGAACCACTTCGCCAATTCCTTTCCACAGCAGCAGGAGCGCCGACGGATTACGCTGATACTCATGCCGGATGAAGGAACGCCCAAGCTCAAGCGCCGAACCGAGCTCACGCCACAGCTTTGGCCGGAAACGGAAGAGGGTGCTCGTGTACAGGCCGTTGTTGCCGTATTTCCGAACGACCTTGTCGGCAAAGGCCAGGCGATAGGCCCCGCAGATTTCCTGCTTCTCTTTGTGCCAGAGAAAAAGGTGATGGTAGTACTCGTCGAAACGATCGAGGTCGATCGCCTTTCCAGTCCCTTCGCCCTCCAGTCTGAATGTGATCTCGCGCAACCGCCCGATTTCCTGCATGGCATTCGGAATCCGTCGCGCCTCGGCGCGGTAAACCGCGAACTCGCTGTTTTCCTTAAGCAGCGCGTCGGCCGTCAACGCCTCCACTTCCCCGCGAATCGTCTCGGTTGCAACCTCCGGCAGGATCTCCTCCATCCTCTCCTGCTTCTTCGGCTTCGGACGCCGCAGGCGAAAGCGCTTGAGCTCTTCGCTGCGCCCGCGCAAGAGATAAGTCCGCAGCCTGAGGTAGTCGGTCAGAGTCGCGTCGTCCTCGAAGCGGCTCAACCTGCGAAACGGAATCGTGCGCCCGATCAGTGCGGAAACGGTCTTCTTGCAGCGCCGACGCATCTCGTGCGCCAGCATCGCCGTCCGGCAACGGGGATGTACGAGTCCGAGCAACTGGAACAGATTCCCGTTCCGGCCCGAAAAGAAAAGCGGCACTACGTCACATTTGCTGCGGCGCACGAGTCGGCCGATCGTAGGACTCCACGGCGGGTCGCACACCTGCCCTCGCCGCAAATGCATGTGCGAAACCTCGCCCGAAGGAAAACACGCCAACACGTGCCCCTCCCCAAGCCATTTCATCGCCTCTTTCATCGGCCGCAGATTGCGCGCCGGCGCCGTGGCACTGCCGAACGGATCCACGTAGATGCAGTAAGGGTGCATCTCGGGCATACGTCCCAGCAGGTAGTTCGCCAGGACCTTGACGTCGGGACGCACCGAACGCAGAATCGAAAGCAGCACAACGCCTTCGATTCCTCCAAACGGGTGGTTGGCCACGACGACAACCGGCCCCTCCTTCGGAATCCGCTGCCGCTCTTCTTCCCCCACATCGACGTCCACCTCAAAAGCCTCAAGCGTCGTGGTCAGGAAGTCCCTTCCCGTCGAGGAATGCAGCTCCGCGGCCCGCTCGTACAGCCGCGCCAGCGCGTCCAGGCCCAACACCCGCTCGATCGGACCGCGGGTAATACCGAAAAGCATACGCCGCACAGGATCCCGGTAAGGCGATTCAAGCGCAAACGCATGTTGTTTCTTCAACTTAATCATCAAGCTCCAAGAGAAGATTCACCCTTCTCACAGGAACCGCTCACGGCCGGAGCGCTCCTTCCCGGAGAGGGGAGTGGGGATGCATAGTGCACTTTTGCGGAACGAATATCCAGCACAAGATCAGCAATTGTCGGCATCGCTGTCCAGCACGTCACGCACGGTGGTCAAAAGGACCTCGCGCGAGAACGGTTTCTGAAGAAAACGCGCTCCCTTGGACAGGATTCCTCGCTCCTCAATGATCTCGGCGGCATAGCCGGACATGTACATACACTTGATCGAGAGGCAGGACTTCTTGAGCTCACGAGCCAGGTCTGCACCGTTCATCTCCGGCAGGATGACGTCGGCAATCAGCAGGCAGGGGGCGTCGGTCGCGTTCTGCGCCAGTGCCAGCGCCGTGCTGGGAGTGCCGGCCGCGAGAACGTGGTACCCGGCCTGCTTCAGGAACGCGACAAAAGTCACCCGCAGAGGGGTGTCATCCTCCACCAGCAGTACGGTTTCGCTCCCCCCGGGAACGGCTTCGGCATCGTCCTGCGATTGAACCGCATCGGCCACTTCCAGACATCGCGGCAGGTAGACGTCGAAGGCGGCGCCGCGGCCCGGCGCGTTGTGCACCACAATGCCACCACCGTTCTGCTTGGCGATACCGTACACGGTCGCAAGCCCGAGACCGGAACCGCGCGATGCGCCCTTGGTTGTGAAAAAGGGCTCAAAAATGTGCTCCATGGCCTCCGCGTCGATGCCGGCTCCCGTATCGCTGACCGTCAACACCACGTATTCGCCCGGCTCGACGATGGCGCCGCCCACCCCGGCGGCGGAGAGCTTCTCGTTGCGCGTCTTGATGGCAATGTGCCCAACGCCGTCAATGGCGTCACGGGCATTGACAACCAGATTTGCCAGGATCTGGTCGATTTGAGAAGGATCGATCTTCACCCTCCAAAGATCGTCCCCGGGCAGCCAGGCCAACTCGATATCCTCGCCGATGAGCCGCCGAAGCAGCTTGAGCATACCCCCGGTCACCTCGTTTAGATCGAGCACTCTGGGGGAAACGGCCTGCTTACGCGCAAAGGTCAGGAGCTTGCGCACGATATCGGCCGAACGCTTTACGCCGACATCAATCTCGTCCAGCCATTCCCGAATGACATCGCCTTGCGCGGTCTTGCCTCGACACAGTTCCGTCCAACCGAGAATGCCGGTCAGCAGGTTGTTGAAATCGTGCGCCACGCCACCCGCCAATCGACCGATCGATTCCATCTTCTGCGCCTGAAGCAACTGCAGCTCCAATGCGCGTCGCTCCGTGATGTCGCGATCGACCCCCCGGTAGCCGCGCAAAGTGCCTTCCTCGTCAAAGAACGGCACGCCGCTTGTCTCCAATATCGCCGCGCGACCGTCCTTGTGCAGGCACGTGTTCGGCAGCGCCGCCAACGGCTTCCGATCCGCGACATGCTCGCGAAACGTGCGGGACACCAACTCCGCTTCCTTGGACGGCATCAGGTCGAACGGGGTTCTGCCGACGATCTCCTCCGGCGAGTATCCCAGCATGGACTCGACCTGGGGGCTGGCGTACGTATAGACACCCTCGGCGTCCACTTCCCATATCCAGTCCGATGACGATTCGACCAACCCGCGGAAGCGCTCTTCACTCCGGCGCAACCGGGCGGTCCGCTCGACCACGCGCTGCTCAAGCGTCTCGTTGAGGTCGCGAAGGGCATCCGCGGCCTTCATCCGCTGAATGATCAGCCCGGCCGTGCTCAGGTATGTCTCCACGACGTCCCTCAGCTTCAGCTCGCCGCCGGGCGCCAGGTGCAGCAGGGCAATTGCAACCGGGCTGTCCCCGTGTACGTGACGAAGCAGAAACCGCATGCCGCTGCCGTCGGAGGCTGCCAGGAGACCCGCGGACGAACAGAACTCGAGCACGGGACATGCTCGATCGGTCGGGCACTGCACTATTCCGTCGCCGCGCAACAGGTCCACGACGTCGTCGGGAACGCGGGCCGAAGCGCCGATCGCCCCCACGACCGGCGCTTCGGCACCGTCAGCGGCATCCATCGCCTCGATACGCAGACTGCGCGAGGTGACGTCATACGAAAGAAGTGCGACCCACCGCGCGTCGGCAAGCGCGCGCAACGCAGCACAGAAGATGCCGAAAGCCTCCGCATCGGGAGCCTGTTCGACGGCCACTACCGCTTCGTAAAGAACGCGGAAAGCCCGATTGCGTTCCTCGAACACACGCATTGCACGGTCGCGCTCCGGTTTCTCACGGCTGAACGTATTGTCCGGCATTGCTGGACGTAACCTCTTCCCCGGCAACAATATCACGAGTCAGATCACGGCCGGGACGGACGGCGTACCCACAACCCGCAACGCTTCTCCCCCAAGCGAATCACGCCTCCATGCGCCATTCCGATCCATCATCGATGGAACGGCACTGCCTCACGTACCCGGCCAACTGTGAAGCATGTTACCCCGCGGAAGCCTATTTTGCGAATACTATCTTGAAATTCTCACCCTCGGAGAGGAACTTTCATTTAGTGCCTTGATCCCGCGTTGCTGCCAAGAAGAACAAGAAATCTGGCTCAGCCCTGTGTAGGAGATGATAGGTAGACCCCGTCCGAAAAGGTCTACGTTTGCGAAACGCCCGTCAATTGAACCTGGAGACGGCGGTCCTCCGCCGTTACGAGCAAGAATCGAGCACAGACGGAAACAAAAATGAACGAAGTTCCTCCTTTGTTTCACCACGTGCACTCACATTTGCTCGTAAC